>NZ_CP099490.1:1885654-2199929 GCF_023923205.1 Ornithinimicrobium cryptoxanthini
GGTGATCATCCGCAACCGGTTGTGCATCCACCCGGTGGCCAGCAGCTGACGCATCCCTGCGTCGACGAAGGGATAGCCGGTGTGTCCCGACCTCCAGGCCGCCACCGCGTCCTCGGGCTCGTCGTAGGACAGCCCCGCCAGCTGTGGCCGCAGGTCTCGCCAGGCGCTGTCGGGCCGGTGCCACAGCACGTCGGCATAGAACTCGCGCCAGGCGAGCTCGGTGACAAACCGTGCGGCACCGGGCGCGGTCTCATCCTCCAGGTCGGCCAGCAACGTGCGCGGGTGCACCGCACCGACCTTGAGGTATGCCGACAGCTGGCTGGTGCCGTCAAGGTCCGGCCGGTCCCGGGCCTGGTCATAGGCGGCGAGGTCCTGGTCCAGGAAGGTGCGCCAGCGGGTCAGCGCGGCACGCTCACCGGCGTCTGGAAGGGCCGGCAGGTCGTCCTCGGCCAGGGCCTCGTCCAGGAGGCGCTCACCCTCATCGTCACTGGCGAGGTCGACCAGGTCGAGGCGACGCGGGTTGGCAGCGGGCGCGGCCCACCCGTGCTCGCGCCAGGCCCGGGCGAAGGGAGTGAACACCTTGTAGGGGTCACCGGTGCCGTTGCGGACCAGGCCCGGCCCGACGGCATACGGCGTCCCGGACTCGACCCAGCGAGTCCCTGCTGCCGCGACGGCTTCGCTGACGTCCGCATCGCGACGCACGCCGAAGGGGGTGGTCTCCCGGCTGACGTGGACGGACGCGGCCCCCACCTCGGAGACCACGGCAGGCAGCACCTCGCGGGGGTTGCCGACGCGCACCGCAAGGCGGTCGTCATACTCCTCTCGAGCTGCGCGGAGGCTGGCCGCGACCCAGGCCCGGCGCACGGCACCGGAGCGGCTCCACAGCGCGGGGTCGAGCACGAAGACCACCGCCACGTCGGTGCCCGGAGTCTCGCCCCGAGCTGACAGCAGCGCCGGATGGTCACGCCGACGCAGGTCTCGCCTGAGCCAGAGGAGCGATGTCATGCGCATATCGTAGGCCCGCCGTGAGCACAGTGGACAAGCTTTTGACAAACATTTGACAAACCTGAATCCAAACGGGGGTTCTCGCCCGTAGTGGTAGGTGAGGACGGAATCGATCCGCCCCAGACCCAAGGAGCAGTCACCATGCGCAAGACCACCACCCTCGCCCTGATGACCGGCGTCACCGCCGTCGCCTTCGCCGCTCCTGCCGCGGCAGACGGGCACGAGTCCACCGTCTCTGTCCTGCACGGCGTGCCCGGGCTGACCGTCGACGTGTATGTCAACGGCGAGGAGGCCATTCCGGACTTCGAGCCCGGCACGCTCACCGACCCGATGATGATGGCCGCGGGCAGCTATGACATCGACATCTATGCCGATGGGGACACGCCCGACACCGCTGAGCCGGCACTGTCCGCATCAGGCCTGGAGGTCCCCGGTGGCGCCAACCTCACCCTCGCAGCACACCTGGGTGAGGACGGGACGCCGATGCTGAGTGCTTTCGTCAACGATGTGTCGCAGACTGCCGCGGGCGAGGCTCGCCTGACCGTCCGGCACGCGGCCGCGGCTCCGGCCGTGGATGTGCGCGCTGGCGGCACCCCCGTCATCGAAGGCCTGACCAACCCGAACGAGGAGGTCCTTGACCTGCCCGCCGGCACTGTTTCTGCCGACGTCGTGCTCGGGGGCACCGAGGACGTCGTCCTCGGCCCGGCCGACCTCAACCTGGCCGAGGGGACCAACACGATCGTCTATGCCTGGGGCTCAGCTGCTGACGCCAACCTCGACCTGGCCGTGCAGACCATCGACGGCCTGCACAGCGCCCCGGAGGGCGTGCCGTCCGGTCAGGGTGGCCTGGCCGACAACGGCGCACTGATGGTCCTCGCCCTCGCGGGCGTGGCCGGCGCGGTCGTGGCCGGCCGTAGCATCGTCCGCTCCGAGCGGGTCTGAGCCCATGGGCCGTGCCACCGCCCATCGACGTCACCGGGTCAGCCTCGTCGCGGTTGTCGTGACACTGGCCAGCCTGGTGCTCGTCGGCTGGGCGGTGCGCGGCCTCATGCAGGACACGGTGCCGGCCACTGCCGACTTCGGGTCTTCATCGGTCTTAGAGCCGGTGACTGGCCAGGAGTCCGTCGGTGGCAACGGGCCGTCCCCGGGGGCGGACACCTCCACCGCCACCGGCTCCCCTTCGCCGTCGGCCACCCCTTCCGCGGCGGAGGGGAGCACCACGCCGGGCCGCTCCGCGGCGTCCCTGCCCACCGTGAGGGAGCAGGCGCTGCCGGTGCGGCTCCTGGTCCCCGCACTCGATCTCGACATGGAGCTGGATGCTGTCGGAGTCACGCCGGACGGGCAGATGGAGGTCCCGGAGGACCCCGACCGGGCCGGCTGGTACCGCCACGGTCCTGCCCCCGGTAACGACCTGGGTTCGGTCGTCCTGGCGGGCCACATCGATGACGCAGCCGGGCCTGGTCCGTTCTTCAGACTGACCGAGGCACGCGAAGGCGTCGAGGTGGTGGTCGAGCTCTCCGATGGGACGAGCACGGCATACCGCATGGTCGGCGGTGAGCAGGTCGCCAAGTCCGACCTCGCCGTCGACGAGCTCTTCCGCCGCGACGGCGACCCCGTGCTGCGACTGGTCACCTGCACTGGTGACTGGTCACCGCGTGCCGGGCACTACACCGACAACCTCGTCATCACTGCCGAGCCCGTCCGATGAGTGCCCACCTCCTAGAGTGACTGCATGACCGATGCGCACACTGCGGACGCGGCGATCGCAACAGCATGGACCCACGGGGCGGAGGACGCTCTCGAGCGGGCCTACACGCGCTGGAGTCCTCTGGTCCACGGCCTCGCCCGCAAGGCGGTCGGTCCCGTGGACGCCGAGGACATCACCCAGCAGGTCTTCCTCTCGGCCTGGCGCGGCAGGGACACCTTCGACCCGGCACACGGTCCACTGGGTGCCTGGCTGGTCGGCATCACCCGGCGCGCTGTCGCCGACGTGCTGCGGCAACGCCACCGCACCGCGGAGGTGCCCGACCCCATGGAGGAGGACGCGATCGACGAGCAGTCGGTGGAGCTGGACCGCGACGACCTCCTGGCGGTCTATGAGGAGCTCGAGCGCATCGGCGACCCGCCGCGGCAGATCCTGCTGCTGGCCTATGTGCACGACAAGACTCAGAAGGAGATCGCCGAGCTGCTCCAGCTGCCGCTGGGGACCGTCAAGACCCACACGAACCGGACTCTCGCCCGGCTCCGAACCCTGATGGGAGCTGTCCAGTGAACCAGCACGGAACTGGCCCGGAGCAGCCGCCCGGGTCGCAGGGGTCCGCCACGGATGCGCAGACCGTTGAGCTGCTGCGTCGTGGCGGAGTCGTCGAGCACCCCCCGCCTGCTCACGTCTGGCCCTCGATCGTGGAGGCGCTGGGCAGCTCCCTCAACAGCGCACGCCAGTCGCGCGGCACCACGGGGGTAGGCGCTCGCGACCTGGCGCACGCCCGTCACGCCCGCAGCGGCGGGCGGGCGGGTTCCTGGGCCGGCAGCGGGGTGCGTCTGCTGGCCGCGGCAGCCGTCGGCGCGGTGGTGGCGTGGACCGGTGTCGCGCTCACAGACCGCGACCAGGCAGCAGAGGTTCTTGCCAGCGGAGAGCTCGTCCCGCTTGCGGACGGCGGGACCGGGGGCAGTGCCCAGGTGGTCGAGGTCGACGGGCACCAGCGGCTGCGGGTGCAGCTGAGCGCTGCGCCAGACGCGGCCGACGGCTACCTCGAGGTGTGGTTGCTCCGACCCGACGTGAGCGGCATGGTGACCCTGGGCGTGCTCGACGGGGACGAGGGCGAGTTCCTCCTGCCGGGCGGCATCGACCTGGCGGAGTTCGCCGTGGTGGACATCTCCCGGGAACACATGGACGGTGACCCGGGCCACGGGGGTGACAGCCTGGTGCGTGGGGAAGTCGGGTGACCCGGAGGCCGGACTCCGACGGGTGCGTCAGACCCGGCCCAACCACGGGCACGAGCGATAGCCTCGGCCGATGAGCACCGTGCGTCGAGACCAGCTCGCTGTCTCCTTTGCTGCCCTCGTGTGGATCGGTGGGACCCTCATCGGCACCGGTCTGGTCGGCGGCGGAGGCGTCGCGGAGCAGGGCGAGGGTCTCTTCTCCGACAGGGCCACTCTCATCGCGCCCGCTGGACCGGCCTTCTCGATCTGGTCGGTGATCTATGCCTTCCTCGCCGGTTATGTCATCTGGCAGTGGCTGCCGCGCAGTGCTGACGCCGCGTGGGCGACGCGCACCCGGCTCCCGGCGGCCGCATCGCTCGCGCTCAACGGAGTCTGGCTGCTCGTCGTCTTTGCGGGCTGGGTCCTGGTCTCCGTCCTCGTCATCGCCGGGATCGCAGTGTCACTCGGCGTCATCCTGGACCGGACCGCCGGCCTGCCGGACGGAGGATGGGGCCCGAGGATCTTCGTCTCAATCACCTTCGGCCTCTACCTCGGCTGGATCTGCGTGGCCACGTGCGCAAACGTGGCCATCTGGCTGGTCAGCCTCGGGGTCCCGACGGAGGGCCTCGGCGCCACCATCGCGACCGTCGCAGTCCTCCTTGTCGTCGTGGGACTGGCCGGGTTCCTCCTGACCCGCACGACCGACCACGCCTTGCGTGCCGCCTTTGCGGCGGCGCTCGTCTGGGGCGTCTCCTGGGTGGCCGCCGGTCGCCTCAGCGGTGAGCTGCGCCATGAGGTGGTCGGCTATTCTGCGGTGGCCGCTGCGGTCGTCATCACCGCGACCTGGGCTGTGCTGACCAGCAGGACTGCCCTGGGTCGCCCCTGACCTGACTCTGGTCACGACGGCGACCCCAGCCCGTGTCGTTTCGGTCTGCACCCGGACCCCGGGGGATCTAGCGTGGGGTCGTGCGGCACCCGACTGGGCGCACAACACACGGCAACCGTCAGGAGCGTTGATGACCGAGCATCACGACACGAGCCCCCATGACCCCGTGCGAGTCAGTGATGACCCGGCAGAGGTGGCCAAGGTGCACGAGATGATCTCCGGCATGGACATCGCGATGCTCACGACGGTCGACTCCAGCTCGAGCGAGGGCCGGCTGACCAGTCGCCCCCTGTCCACCCAGGTCGCCGAGGATGACGGTGACGTCCTGTTCCTCGTGCGCAGCAGCAGCGCGGCCGCGGCCGACGTCCGGGCGGACCCCAGGGTCAATGTCGCCTACTCCTCGATGAAGGCGTGGGTCTCACTCGCGGGCACGGCCTCGCTCGTCGAGGACCGGGCGCTGGTGGAGCAGCTCTGGTCGAAGGGAGCGGACTTGTTCATGGAGGGCGGCTCGGACAACCCGGACAACGTGGTGCTGCGAGTCTCGGCCGACACCGCCCACTACTGGGGCGGTGACTCCCTGTTGGGCACCGCGGTCAGCACGTTGAGGGCGGTCACGGGTCGGGACTCCGACGAGCCCTCCTCGACGGTCGTCGAGCTGCCCTGAGTCGGGGCTTGCGCCCCGAACAGGGCAGAGTGGGTCAGGTGAACCCGCTGACCGAGCTGCGCGCCTTCCTGCGCGCTGCTCTGGTGACCCCCGTCCCACGCGACCAGCGCGATCCTGCCCGGGTCCTGCGGCGTCGGCGATGGGCTGCGGGCGTCACCCTCGTGGCGGGCGCCGCAGTGCTGTGGTGGTCCCTGCAGCTGCGTCCGGGCGACCCACTGTTCTATGTCGGCACCGGGGCGCTCGCCGCGACCTGGCTGATCGGCGCGCTGGTCGCCGGACCGCTCTATCTCGGCCGCGCGCACACCCGGTCGGGCACGGGCTATGCCCGGCCCGTCGTGCAGTCCCTCGCGCTGGGCGGCTTGCTCCTCGCGATCTTTCTGGCAGGTGCCCTCCTGGTCGCCCAGGTGCCGGTGCTCCGCGGCCCGGTCGACGACCTGCTGGACCACGCCCGCTTTGGTTCGCTTGCGCTCGTCCTGCTCATCACCATGGTCAACGGGGTCGCGGAGGAGATCTTCTTCCGCGGCGCTCTGTATGCCGCCATCCCGCAACGTTGGACCGTTGCGATGACCACGGTCGTCTATGCCCTCACCACCATCGTCGTGGGGGTTCCGCTGCTGGTGCTCGCCGCGGCCTGCCTGGGGCTGGTGTGCGGCCTGCAGCGGAGGGTCACCGGGGGCGTACTCGGTCCGGTCATCACCCACGTCACGTGGTCGACCGGGATGCTCCTGCTCCTGCCACCCCTGCTCTCATCCCTGAGGTGATGTCGTCATGAACGCTCCGCGCACAGCCCTGGTCACGGGTGCCTCCGGCTATATCGGAGGACTCCTGGTCCCACGCCTGCTTGAGTCTGGGTATGCCGTGCGCGTCCTCACGCGCTCGGGTCACCTGGACGCCCCCTGGGCAGGAGACGTCGAGGTGTGCCAGGGCGACGCCGGTGACCCAGCGCACCTGCGCGAGGCCCTGCGGCAGGTCGACGTCGCCTACTATCTGATCCACTCCATGGACGGTGACGGGGACTTCGTGCGTCGCGACCGCGACCTGGCCGAGGGGTTCGGCCGGGCGGCCCGCGAGGAGTCGGTGGGACGGATCGTCTATCTGTCCGGGCTGCACCCCGACGGCGAGCTCTCGACGCACCTGTCCTCGCGTGTCGAGGTGGGGGAGCGATTGATCGCCTCCGGTGTGCCGACCGCGGTGCTGCAGGCTGCGACCGTGATCGGCCGCGGTTCGGCCAGTTTTGAGATGCTGCGCTATCTGACCTCACGGCTGCCGGCGATGGTGGCCCCGCAGTGGCTCGACAACCGCATCCAGCCGATCGGCATCGACGACGTGCTGCACTGGCTGGTGGCAGCAGCCGACCTGCCGCCCGAAGTTAGCCGCACCTTCGACATCGGTGGCCCGGACGTGCTCACCTATCGCGAGATGATGCAGCAGTTCGCCGAGGAGACCGGCCAGCGCCCACGCTTGATCCTGACTGTGCCCGTCATGACTCCCTGGCTCGCCAGCCACTGGGTCGGGCTGGTGACGCCGGTCGCTGCCGCTGTGGCCAAACCGCTGGTCGGCTCGCTGGTGCACGAGGTGGTCTGCCGCGAGGACGATCTGGAAGCGCTGGTGGGTGCACCACCCGGTGGGGTGACTGGCTACCGCGACGCGGTCCGGCGCGCGATGGAGGGCGTCGAGCCAGACCCGAGGCACGCGGTAGGCGTCGCGGCAGCAGTCGTGGGCCTCGCGGCGGCGGTCGCCGCCGGGCTGGCTGCCCGTGCGGTCCGACGATCCTGACGGGGACGGTGGGCCTCAGCTGGTAGGTGAGGCCTTCGAGTCGGACTCCGGGTACTTGCTGCGATAGAAGCCGACGATCGCGTCCACGACCTGCTCATAGGTCACCGTTCCGGTGTTGATCACGAGGTCGTAGTACTCATCCGTGTTCGGGTCCCACTGATAGAGGTTGCGGGACATCTCGGCACGGACGCGGTCCTCGACGGCGATCCGCGACTCTGCGTCCGACTGGCTCAAGCCGGTCTTGGACCTCACCCTCTCGATGCGCATCTTGAGTGGTGCGGTCAGCCGCACGTGCAGGCCGCCGACCGCGCGGCCGAGGACATAGGCTCCGTTGCGGCCCCGGATGACGGCGCCGTCCTCGGCGAACTTCAGCAGTTCCAGGCGGTTCTGCTCCGCGATGGAGTGGTCCTCGGCGTAGTCCAGGGCGCGTGCCATGTCCGCATCCTGGGTCCCGGTGTAGGACACGGTTCGCAGCCAGCGTTCAAAGCCACTGTCGGAGAACAGTGCCTGCGTGTCCACCTCGGCCACCTCATCGGAGCTGAACTTCTGAGGCACGTACTTGACCCCCAGCTTCGCGGCCACGGCAGGACCGATCTCCGAAGCGCCAGCACCTTCGAGCTCGAAGATGGTGACCACCGGCAAGATTCCCTCCTCGCGCGGGCGCAGCAGCAGGTTCCGTGCGTCACCGAGCTCTTCGATCACGACCCGGTCGGCCTCCACGCCGTACGCCGTGCTGACAGCGCCCTCCGAACGACGGGCGTTGAGATCGCGCACGATTTTCGTGTGGTCGTCGACGCTGAGGTTGTACCAGATCATGACCACGGTCGCGGCAACGGCCAGGAACGCGGGCAGCAAACCCGTGGCCAACCGAATGCCCTGCTCCGCTGTCGCGTCCTGCACATCCGCCTGGGCAACGTAGCCGTAGGCACCGATGAGAGCTGCGCCGGCCCAACCCCCGACGCCCTGGCCGGACTTCCGGATGAAGGAGAGGACGGAGTAGGACCCCCCCTCAGCACGCACCCCGGTCTTCCACTCGCCATAGTCGACTGTGTCCGCCTGCATGGAGAACATGAGGGCATTGGTGCCACCTGAGCCCAGGCCGAACAGGAACCAGGCGACGATGGCGATGGGTAGGTTGCCGTCGGGCACGAAGTAGATCAGCACGAAGGCAGAGATGGCGATCATGGCTGCGCCGATGTAGCCGTTCCGCTTCCCGTAGCGCGAGGTGATGCCGGGCACCAGGGAGGCCACAATGACCGTGCCGACTGTCTGGGCCAGCGCCAGGAAGGTGAACCAGCCGGCGTTGCCCAACACATAGCGCGCGTAGTAGAGGCCCACCGCATTCATCGTGAAGATCGCGGCGAGGAGGAAGAACGCCGCCAGGCACAGGACGATCAACGGCCTGTTGTGGCGAATCATCTTCAGGGTGCGCTTGAGGGAGATCTTGGTCGCGCTGCGCGGCACGACCTCCCTGGCGTTCTTGAAACAGATGAGGTAAAGGACGATGGCGACAATGCCCAGCGCGACCGTGGTCAGCGTGAACTGGAGCCGAACGTTGTCGCCGGTGGTGTCCTGGAACTGCGGAGCGACGATCGCAGAGAGCACAACGCCGGTCAGCGCGTTGGCGATCGACCGGGCACCCGACAGCTTCGACCGGTCGACGGAGTCCTGAGTCATGGCGGCGGACAACGACCCGTAGGGGATGTTGACGAACGAGTACGCCAGCTGGAAGAGCGCATCGAACAGGAAGATCCAGGCGATGGTGAGTGCGGGGCTGAGCCCGGCGGGGACACTGAACAGGAGGACGAAGACGATGGCGAGCGGCGTGCTGCCGAAGAGCAGCCAAGGACGCAGCCGGCCCCAGCGCGTGTTGATGCGGTCGACGGTCTGGCCTGCGATCAGGTCGGCGACGCCAGCCCAGATCTTGGTGACTCCGTAGATCGTGCCTGCGACGCCGGCCGACAGTCCCGCGATGTCCGTCATATAGACCATGAGGAACATCGACGTCATCATGAACGTCAGGTTGTTGGCGACGTCCCCGAGGGAGTAGGAGAAGACCTGGCCGCCCGAGAGGGTTCCCGTGTCCTTCGTGGGCTTCTTGGCCATTGCTCGTCCCCTCGTCAACGCCGTTGGCGGCAGATCACATCGGATGCGCTATCCAGACTCTAGGGCCAGGCGCGCCGCCCGGCCAGAGTTTCCTCAGGTGCGACCCGCAGGACACGGCGGCTCGCGTGCGGTTGACTGGAGGACAATGCCAGCGCCGTGAGAAAAGTGAGGATGCCATGTCCGATCGCCCTAGCTCAGAACAGCCCAGGATCGGCGCCCGATCGAAGGCGACCATCGAGGTCGACGGACTGGTCTTCCGTGACCTGGACGGCGACCAGCACCTGAGCCCCTATGAGGACTGGCGGTTGACCCCGCAGGAGCGGGCAGACGACCTGGTGTCTCGGATGACGCTCGACGAGAAGGCTGGCCTGATGCTCATCGACACGGTCAACGCCGGCTGGGGTGGCACCGTCACCGAGCTCGCCGAGGACTACATCGGCCGGGGTCACATGCGGCGCATCATCTTCCGCAATGTCGTGGCGGTGCCGGGGGAGGAGCGCCAGGGGGACGACAGCCACCCGTTCGTGGCCGGGTCGTCGGTCACGCCGGAGCAGGCCGCGTCGTTCCTGAACGCCGTGCAGGATCTGGCCGAGGGGAGCCGGCTGGGCATCCCGGTGCTGGCCAAGTCGAACGCCCGCAACCACATCGACCCGGACGCCCGCGCCGGCATCAATGAAAGTCACGGGGCGTTCAGCGGCTTCCCCAAGGAGGCCGGCCTGGCCGCTGCGGCACTGGGCGCGGACAGCATGGACCCGGTCGTGGCGTTCGCCGAGGTCATGGGCGCGGAGTGGCACGCTATCGGACTCCGCGGCATGTATGGCTACATGGTCGATCTCATCACCGAACCGCGGTGGTATCGCACCCACGAGTGCTTCAGCGAGGACGCTGCGCTCACCAGTCGGATCGTGACCGCTCTCCTGCAGACGTTGCAGGGGTCCGAGGTTGTCGACGGCTCGTCGCTGAACCCCACGACCGATGTCGCGTTGACCATCAAGCACTTTCCCGGCGGCGGCCCGCAGGAACGAGGGCTCGACCCCCACTACTCCTTCGGCAAGACCCAGGTCTACCCGGGAGACAACTTCGGCCAGCACCTGGAGCCGTTCCGGGCGGCGATCGCGGGCGGAGCGGCCGCGATCATGCCCTACTACGGGGTGCCGATGGGCGTCACCCACGACGGTGTGACCTATGACCAGATAGGCATGGCCTTCAGCGACGAGATCGTGACCGGACTGCTGCGTGACAGCCTGGGCTTCGCCGGCTACGTCAACTCCGACACCGGCATCGTCACCGACCGCGCCTGGGGGCTGGAAGAGGTGACGATCCCGCAGCGGGTCGCGGCCGCCATCAACTCCGGCACCGACACCCTGTCCGGCTTCCACGACATCACCGTCATCACCAGCCTGGTCGAGAGTGGCCTGGTCTCCCAGGAGCGTGTCGACCTCGCCGCAGTGCGGCTGCTTGTCCCGTTGTTCCGGATGGGACTGTTTGAGGACCCCTACGTGGAGGAGGAGGCGGCGAACGACATCCTGGCCACCCCCCGGCATACTGACGTCGCCCTCGACATCCAGCGCAAGTCCGTGGTGCTGCTCCAGAACCAGGATCGGGCCGACGGCTCCGGTCCGGCGCTCCCGCTGCAACCGGGGTCGACAGTGTTCGTCCTGGGCACGGTGGACACCGACGCGCTCACCGCACGCGGCTTCACGGTGGTCGACGGCAACGCCGAGGACCGGCCGAGCGCCGCGGGCGCTGACCACGTGCTGGTCAGTCTGAGCGCGCTCACCCTGGGGACGGGGGACTACCGCAGCGCCGACCCGAACTCGGGGATGCGCCCGGACAAGATCAGCCCCGTCGTCTTCCCCGGCGTCCGCGGGCTGGACGGCAAGAGCCCCTTCGGCGCGGCCGACGCAGGAGTGGCCTACGGCGCCCCGACCTGCACCGACGACGGGCTGCCGTTCGGCGGCCCGTTGCCGTGGGAGAGCGGGGTGCTGGACTTCTCCGGCATGGAGGAGGCCGAGTCGTGGAGCGTCCGGCCGTCCCTGCGCACCATCCAGGAGGTAATGCGTGAGGTCGACGACCCGACCAAGGTGGTGCTCGACGTCTACTTCCGGCAGCCGTTCGTGCTGGACCAGGGGAGTGGGCTGCGCGACGCGGGGGCGATCGTGGCGACCTTCGGCATCTCCGGCGAGGCACTGCTGGACGTGCTCACCGGCGCGTTCGCCCCACAGGGGCGGATGCCCTTCGCGCTCGCCGCGTCCTCGCTGGCCATCGAGGAGCAGTCCAGTGACCTGCCCGGCTACGACGACACGACCGACGGCGCGCTCTACGGGTTCGGGCACGGCCTCACGTTTTGAACGCGCGGGACGCCAGCGTCGATCAAGGAAGCCCAAGAGCGAGGTAACCTTGGTTCGTGAACCGAAAGTGGTTGACGTTCTAGTCCCACAAGTTTCTCGAACCTCGGTCCTCCATCTCGCCCGTCAAGCAAGCGCGGGCACCTGAGCGGCAACTGAGCTGACCTGGCCGTCAGTTCGACGGCCCCCACTGCTGGTTGCCTCGGCGCCGGCAGCGCTAGCGACGAAGGACGCGACACCACCCATGCGAATCGGACGAAACATTGACGTCAGACCACTCGGCGGCGGGCCAGGATGCCTAGCCATGATCATCTTCTCGGTCCTCGCCTCGGTCGTGCTCACCCTCGCCCTCAACCTCCTCCTGCGCTGACCGGGCCGTCTGCGCTAATGACCATTCTCAAAGGAAGTGCGTCAATGACTGCATTCGACCGAATCGTGCTCATCTTCAACCCGAAGAGCACTGGCCCAGCCCCGCAGCTGGCGCAGGAGCTGCACGACGAGCTGACCGCCCGGCTGCCTGACACCGAAGTTGCGATGTCGCCCACCCAGCACGCCGGTCACGGCCGCGACCTGGCGCGGGATGCAGCCTCCACGGGCAGGCCGTTGATCGTCTCGGTCAGTGGGGACGGTGGCTACAACGAGGTGGTCGACGGTGCGATGCAGGCGGGCAACGAGGAGGCGGTGTGCGCCGTGATGGCGGCCGGCAACGCCAACGACCACCGCAGGACCACGAGCGAGCGACCGTTGGCAGACGCGATTGTCAGGGGCGAGGTTCACCGCATCGACCTGCTGGCGCTGACCATCGGGACCGGTCCGGAGGCTCGGACCCAGTTCGCACACTCTTATATCGGAGTCGGACTGACCCCGGTCGTCGCCGTCGACCTCGAGAAGGGCAGCAAGGGCTCCTTGCGCGAGATCGTCTCCGTCGTGCGCACCTTCGCCCGGTTCCGGCCCTTCACGATCCAGCTGGAGGACGGCACCAAGCGCAGCTTCGACAGCCTGGTGCTCGCGAATATCGCCCAGATGGCCAAGCACGCCACCCTGAGTGAGAGCGGCAGCCCGGAAGATGGTCGGTTCGAGGTGGTCACGGTGCGGCACACCGCCAAGTGGCGCGTGCTTGGCGTCGCACTGAAGGCGGCCACCCGCGGGCTCGGCCCGCAACCTACTGCCACCCACTACGGCTTCACCACCCTCAAGCCGACCCCTGTGCAACTTGACGGCGAGGTCCTTGAGCTCGACGCCCAGACCACGGTCAGCATCGACATCGCCCCGCGCGCGCTGGCCACCATCACCTGAGCCCGGCTAGGCACCGACCGAGCTGCTCCTGGCACAGTGGGACCATGATCGACCAGCGACGGCAGATGGAAGGGCTCGCGAGGTCATGAGCGACCGGGTGCATGCCTGGGGCGCCAGGTTGCTGCAGAGCCGGACTTTTGTGCGAGCCCCCATCCCGCTGTTCCGCGCCGGCCTGGGGTTCCTCCTCACCAGGCGGCTGCTGATGCTTGAGCACGTGGGCCGCACCTCTGGACAGGCGAGGTATGTCGTCCTGGAAGTGGTGCGCGAGGAGCCACCGGACGCGTTTGTGGTCGCCTCGGGGTTTGGTCGCACCTCCCAGTGGTTCTGCAACGTGGTCGCCGAACCCAGGTGTCACGTGAGCATCGGGTTCACCCGACGGCGGTCGGCCACGGCCACTGTTCTGGGCACTGCGGAGAGCGAGGCTGCCCTGGCCGACTATCAGCAGGCGCACCCGGGCTCGTGGGAGGACCTGTCAGCCATCATCCGGAAGGCGACGGGGGAGGCTGACCCCGAGATCCCCCTCGTGCGGTTGCAGCTGCAGGCCGCGGGGAGCACCAGGTGACGCACCACAAGCAGGACGCGTCCGTCATACCCCCTCCCATCAGGTATGACGTGGCGCTGCGTGAGCGATTCGTCGCCAACCTGGCGGGACACCAGCGCAGGGTCGTCGATCTCGCCGGCCGTCGGCACGCTGCCGTCGCCCTGGTCCTGGTCGACTCGACGCCCGACTCGGCCATCGTCTGGGCACGACACGAGGACGGCAGGTCGGCTCGCGACGCCCGCCTCCCACACGAAGGGCTCCTCGCGGCGGCGGGAGGGGCCGCCTTCCTGTTGTGCCGCAGGCCTCTGGCGATGCGGCGGCACGCCGGGCAGTATGCCCTGCCGGGCGGTCGGCTGGAACCGGGGGAGGGGGCGGTCGAGGCCGCGCTGAGAGAGACCCACGAGGAGGTCGGGGCCGACCTTGGACCCGACCGGGTGCTCGGTCTGCTCGATGACTATGAAACCCGCTCCGGCTTCGTCATGACGCCGGTCGTCGTGTGGGGCGGGGGAGTGGATCTGCGACCTGACCCAGGAGAGGTGATGGCGGTCTTCCGGGTGGGCCTGCACCAGTTGCAGCGGTCCGACTCACCCCGGTTCGAGTCGATCCCCGAGAGCGACCGCCCGGTGGTCTCGGTGCCCCTGGGATCGACGGAGGTGCACGCCCCGACGGCGGCTGTCCTCGTGCAGCTGAACTGGCTGGGTCTGTTGGGGCGATCGGATCCGGTTCACGACTTCGACCAACCCGTGTTTGCCTGGCGCTGAGCCGCAACCCCGTGCCCGAGCCCGGAAACCTCTCGACAGCCTCCGTGGCCGATGCCACACTGCAGAGCGTGACCTCTCACCCACACCCGCCCATGGACGGCGACGAGACCAGCACCCTGCGCGGGTTTCTCGACCTCCACCGCGCGGTGCTGCGCGAGAAGTGCCAGGGCCTGACGTCCGAGCAGCTGGCCCAGACCCTCCCGCCATCGGACATGACGCTCGGTGGCCTGCTCAAGCACCTGGCGGTCGTCGAGTCGGGCTGGTTCTCGGAGGACTTCCTCGGGGGACCGCTGATCGCACCGTTCGACACCGTGGACTGGGAGGCGGACCGGGACTGGGAGTGGCACACCGCCCACCAGGACACCCCAGAACAGCTGCTGGGTCTGTATGACGCCGCGGTCGCTGAGTCCGAGCGCATCACCGACGAGGCGCTGGCAGCGGATGCCGGGCTCGACACCGTGGCCGCTCGCGACAGCCACGGCCAGCACCCCACCCTGCGCTGGATCCTGGTGCACATGATCGAGGAGTACGCCCAGCACAACGGGCACGCCGACCTGATCCGCGAGTCGATTGACGGCCGCACCGGGTTCTGAGCGGACCCTCCAACGGCGTCGCGCCGGCTCTCACTCGGCACGCATTCGCCTCACACCACCAGCCGCCTACGGCCCTTCGTCGCCCAGCCCGGCCTGCCGGGCGCGCAGGACGGCGTGCACCCGGTCCCGGATGTGCAGCTTGGCGAAGATGCTCGAGATGTGGTTGCCCACCGTCTTATGGCTGATCACCAGCGTCTCTGCGATGTCGCTGTTGCGTTGGCCGGCAGCGATGAGTCGCAGCACCTCGAGCTCCCGTGGGGTCAACCGGTCAAGCGAGGTGTCGCCCGGTGGTTCCGTCGCGACGTGGGTCGCGGGCGTCGGGGTGGGTGGGGCAGGAGCAGCCGGTTCCGCGCCGAACTGGTCAAGCACCCGCTGGGCCACCGGGGCGCCGAGGAGCGCCTCACCGCTGGCCACCGCCCGGATCGCGCGGACGAGATCGCCCCGCTCGGCGTCCTTGAGCACGTAGCCGCGCGCTCCCGCCTGGAGTGCGGCGAAGACCGAGGCATCGTCCTCGAGCATGGTGAGGACCACGACCCCCACCTCGGGGTGCCGCGCCCTGAGCTCTCTGGTCGCTGCGATGCCGCCGAGCCCGGGCATGTTGAGGTCCATCAGGACGACCTCCGGGCCGAGCTCGTCCACGAGTGCGATCGCCTCCTCGCCGCTGGCGGCCGACCCGACCAGGTCGAGGTCTGGTGCTCGCTGCAGCAGGCTGGCGACCCCTTCGCGGAAGAGCCGGTGGTCGTCGGCGAGCACGACGCGGATGACCGGCTCCACGCCCTCCGACCCGGTCACGCCGACACCACCTGGCTCGCCGGCTCGGCGGGCAGCCGGGCACTGACCAGGGTCCCCCCGCGTGGTGCGGGCGCCACCCTGAGCGCGCCGCCGAGCAGCTCGGCCCGGGACCGCATGCTGCCGATGCCGGCGCCGGACTCGCGCAGGTCCTCGGCGACACCCGCCCCGTCGTCCCGGATGGTCAGCGTGACCTCCTGGGTGGACAGCTCCAGGTCAATCTCGACCAGCTCGGCCCCTGCGTGCTTGGCGACGTTGACCAACGCCTCCTGGACGATCCGGAGCACGGCCACCTGCGTCGCGGCCGGCAGGCTGTTGAGGGCGTGGCTCGCGGTGAGTCGGACCTGCAGGGCCGACTCACTCGTGAAGCGGTCGCAGAGCTGGGTCAGGGCACCGACGAGGCCGAGCTGCGCGAGCTCTGCGGGATACAGGTCGTGCACGAGGCTGCGGATGTCGGCGGTGGCCTGACCGACGAGGGCATGAAGCTGCTCCAGGTCCGCAGTCAGCGCCGGCGTGGTCGGGGGCACGGTGTCCAGGCAGGCCTCGAGGCGCAGACGCATGCTGGCGAGGACCGGTCCGAGTCCGTCGTGAAGGTCCCGATGGATCCGCAGGCCGCTCCTCCTCCTGCGCGGCGCAGAGCGCACCCACCTCCTCCCCGCGGTGGGTCAGCGGGTGCACCACGGTGATGCCGCGCACCCCGACGAGCTCTGCGGCGTCGCCGACCTGCCCGTGCGGCGGCTGCTCACCGTGCGCTGCACCCAGGTGCAGCGCAGAGTCGTGGGCATACCAGATCTCCACCTGTGTCAGGTCGAGCGCGCGGGCGATCGTGCGCGCGATGGTCGGCAGCACCTCCTGTGGCTCGGGGACCGACTCCAGGCGCCGACCCAGTTCGGAGACCACCGTGTAGGGATCGACCTGCTGTCCGTACATCAGCCGGTTCACTCCCAGCTGCAGGCGCTCGCGGACCGGTGCGAACAGGACCGCGACCAGGCCGGTGGCAGCCAGCGAGACCCAGGTGGCGTCCCGCTGGGCCTGGACCAGCGAGGCGAGGTAGGCGACCACGAGCAGGTAGGTCCCCAGCAGCACGGCGGTGAGCGCGGCATACACGAGGGTCCGGTTGACGATCCGGTCGATGTCATACAGCCCGTGCCGCAGGATCGCGATGCCCACCGCCAGATACAGGACGCTCAGCGCCAGGGTCTCCAGCGCGGCGTCCAGGACCGGCGGTGCCTCGACGAAGGGGTCCACGGCGAGGAACGACCCGACCAGCACCGCGGCATACGCGAACCAGGCGATCTGGCGTCGCTCGGTCTCCTCTGCGGCGCGGTAGCGGAACACCAGGGAGACCGCTCCGGCGATCACGCTGACGAAGAGGATGTAGACCCCGACGTCGGTGAGCACGCTGAGGACCGCGGCCGCCTCCGTGGGCGCACTCAAGGGGTTGTCGACCGGGATCACCCCGAGCTCCGGCCCGAAAGTGCCGCACACGAGCAGCAGGCTCCCTCCCAGCCCGGCCACCCGGGCCGCCCACCGCCACCGTCGGGAGGGCAGCGACCCGGTGGGATAGAGCAGGAGCAGGAACGGCATCGAGGCCAGCCACAGGACCCAGCCGAGGTTCGCTACGACACCGGCCACACCGTGGCCAGGAGCGCCGCCGGCAGCGGCGTAGCTGGCGTAGGCGCGGGCGCTGAGGGACAGGGCGAGGGCCAGGCCGAAGCCCAGCCACAGCCAGCCGTAGCGGTTGGCGGGGCGGCGCCCAGCCACCAGGACGCCGAGAATCGGAGCGCCGACGGCACCGAGGACGGAGACGACCTGGCCGGACCAGGGGACGTATCCCGCAGGCACCGGGGCAGACCAGCCCAGGGCGAGGAACCACAGGGCTACGGCCAGCAGGACGAGACTGGTGCCGCACACGAGCCACGCCGCACGGGTGGTGTGTGCTGCCCGGTGCATGGTGGCCTCCGTCCGGAGGGGCCGGCCCAGCGGCGCGGGGCGCCAGGGGGGTCCGCCCCGCATCCTGGTCACGATAGCGGAACAGCACCTGCGGGAGCGGGGACGGGGGAGTGGTTGCCGGTGGTCAGGCCGGCCCACTCGGGGTCGGACAGTGACAGGGCACTCCGGGCCGTGGCGCCCATCCCGACGAGCAGGAGCGCAGAGGCCACCAGTGTCAGCGGCAGACTGGACCCGGCGTTGGAGAACACCAGCATGCTGAGGATGATGGCCCCGGCCGGCAGGCGTCCGATGACACGCGCACGGAGGAGGGCGACGGCGAGGACGATGTTTCCGAGGGTGAACCCGGCGATAAACATCAGCAGGGCGAAGAGGAAGCCAGGCGTCTGCTCCATCTCCACGACGAGGGTCTCCATGACCGGGTGGGAGTCCCGCACGGCCGCCATGCCGCCGGTGAGCACGTTGCCGAAGATGTTGTGCCCGGCGGCCCCGAGGACGCCGACCATGGCGAGCGCACCGCCGATATGGGCCAGGACCGGGGACCGTCCGCGCGTGAGGTGGACCATGCCCCACACTGCCGGGACCAGGAGGATGACCGAGATCATGTCGATGACGGTCATCAGCTGCCAGAGGCCGGGGCTGGCGTCGATGGCGGCGAGGAGCTCTTGCTCCCCGGTTGTGCCTCCGAAGGCGGTGAGGCGCAGCACCTGGCCTGCCGCGAGGGCGACCGGTGCGGCGATCAGGCTCACACCGGCCAGGGTGCGGCCGAAGTTGTTCGGGTCGGTGATGTTCAACATGACGTGGACTCCTTGGTGAGCGGGTGGGACGTCGTCCAGCCTTCCCTCCGAACCGCCCCGGGTCATGAGAGCAGACCCCCAAGTTCGCCCCAGATCCCAGACGTCGTAGGGCCCCGCCCCCACCTGCCACCGCATCTGGGCTGGCCACTGCGCCCCGCCCCAGTTAGCGTCTGGCTATGGACAGACTCCACCGCGAGGGGCTCGTCCTCGACATCCTGGACGGCGGACCGGGCGACGGCGAGCTGGTGGTCCTGCTGCACGGTTTCCCGCAGGACGCCACGACGTGGGGGAGGGTCGTGCCACACCTGCACCGAGCCGGGCTACGCACCCTCGCGCCGCACCAGCGCGGCTACTCGCCGGGCGCCCGCCCAAGGCGAGTCTCGGCATACCGCATGGAGGAGCTGGTCGGCGACGCGCTCGCCCTGCTGGATGGCGCCGGTGTCCGTCGGGCGCACGTGGTCGGGCACGACTGGGGCGGCGCGGTGGCGTGGGCGCTGGCGCAGCGGCATCCCGAGCGGGTGGCGAGCCTTGTGGTGCTGTCCACGCCCCACCCGGAGGCGTTGGGCTGGGCCTTGCGGCACGGTGACCAGGCCCGGCGCAGCTGGTACATCCTGGCCTTCCAGCTCCCGGTGCTGCCACAGGTCCTCGGGGCCCGGATGCTGCGGTCCGGGGCACTGCAACGCTGGGGCGTCCCGGAGGACGACAGCCAGAGGTATGCCGCGCGGCTGGGTCGACCAGGGGCCCTCCGGGGACCCATCAACTGGTATCGAGCCGCCGTGCGCGACTTGTTCCGTCGGTCGAGGGCCGGTGGCGGGGATGTCACCGTGCCGACGACCTATGTGTGGGGCTCTCTGGACCCGTTCCTCGGGCGTGACGCGGCTGAGCGCACCGCCCGCCACGTGTCCGGCGACTACCGCTTCGTCGAGGTCGCTGGCGGACACTGGCTGGCCGAGCGGCAGCCGGTGCTGGTGGCGCGCGAGATCCTGGCTCGCATCCGCGCGGGGGAGCAGGGGCCCTGTGACTCGCGACCAGCGGCATGTCCGGATGATGCCACGCAGGTAGTAATCGGTATCCTACCGAGGTAGGATACATGCATGAAGGTGAGTGTGAGTCTGAGCGAAGAGGACCTCGCGGCCCTCGACCGGTATGTCCAGCAAGCCGGTCTCGAGTCGAGGTCGGCTGCCGTCCAGCAGGCCATCCGCCGATTGCAGGACCCGCAGCTGGAGGCGGACTATGCCGCCGCCTGGCAGGAGTGGGCCATCGCAGGAGATGAAGACGCATGGGCCGCAGCGTCCTCGGACGGGCTCACCGATGCTGCGCGGTGAGATTCTTCTCGTCGACCTGGACCCCGTACGCGGTAGCGAGGCCAACAAGCGTCGGCCCGCGGTGCTCGTCAGCAATGACCAGGCCAACACCATGGCCCAGCGGCTCGGTCGCGGAGTAGTGACCGTGGCACCCGTCACCAGCAACGCGGAGCGGGTCTTTCCGTTCCAGGTGCTGCTGCCAGCGGACGAGACAGGACTGCGGATGGACTCCAAAGTCCAAGCTGAGCAGGTGCGTTCGGTCGCAGTTGAGCGGGTGGGCCCTGCACTAGGCCGAGTTCCGCCTGGCCTCATGGCTGCGGTCGACGAAGCGCTGCGCCTCCATCTGCAGTTGTGACCGCGCGACGCGCGGCATGACCGGATGTGTTTGCTCGGCTACTCGCGAACACCTCACTCAGGTGCGCGCGGCCCGGACCGGCCGTCCAGCCGGGTGCGCAAACCGTGACCTGGTCGTGACCCACGGGGTGGCTCCGCGCAGCACACTGGACTCCACAGGAGGTGCGTGCGGGTGCGACGGACATGGGCTTCACGACGTGGGTGGCGGGCCTCTAATCGGGTGTGGACTGGCTCGCTTCTGACGGGTTTGCTCCTGGTGAGCGCTTGCGGGACGCAGAGCGGGGCAGGACCGGGCGACTCGCCAGGCGGAGCCCCCACCACCACGACGGGGGGCATCGCCGGCTTCCCGGCGTGCGCCGACGTGCCCCAGATACGGGCCGACGAGTCGCTCTACCGGGACGAACCGGTCCACGGCAACGCCGACGAACTGGTCCAGGAGGTCCACGAGTGGGCGGCCGGGCAGCCGGGCTTCGTCGAGATCGGGCTGGACCGGGAACGCAACGGGTGGGTCACGCTCTGGGTCAAGGACGCCGACGTCGAGGCCATGTCCGAGCAGGTCGCCCAACGCTGGCCCGGCGAGGGGATCGTGGTGGTGGAGTTGCCCTGGACCGTCGGCGAGCTGGAGTCGCTCGCCACCGAGGTCAATGCTGCCCTGGACCAGGCCGGCGTGCGCACCGGCGGGACCGCGTTGATGCCGCACCATGGTGTGGCGGAGATCGGCCTCGGGGTGATCACACCGGAAGCCGAGGAGGTCCTGGCTCAGTTCGCCGGACGCCCCGTCTGCGTCGAGGGAATCCCCGCCGACGAGGCACCGCAGGAGAAGGGACAGCTGATGGCCGGCGAGGGCTGGCGCCTGCTCGGGGAGGACGAGACCGGCGAGGCCTACCGTTCGGGGGTCGCGACGACGGATGCTCAGCTGGACCAGTTGTGGGCGCTGGCCGGCCTCGAGGGCGAGCCCGCGACCGTCGAGTGGGACAGCGAGATCGCCGTGTGGTTCGGCGCGGTCTACGGGAGCGGGTGCCCGGTCCGGATGGACGGCGTGGTCGTGGAGGGCGACCTGCTGCATGCGGACCTGGTGGTCCCGAACGCGGTGTACGGCTGCGCCGACGACGCCAACCCGCACGCCTTCGTGGTGGCGGTGGAGCGGCAGCTGCTGCCGGAGGGGCCTTTCCGGGTGCAGCTCGAGGCCCGCGATCCCTATCCCGGTACCGCGGAGGAGCGCACCGTCGTCGACGTCGACCTGTCCGCTCCCGGCAACACCGCTACCGACGAGCAGCTGCACATGGACCCGACCTTGGCCCTACCTGCCGAGCCCCCGCTCGTCACGGACGGCGATGCGCTCCACGGTGACGAGGCGGTGCGCTACTTCTACCGACACGACCCGGGGTGCGAAGTCCCCACCCTCGGCCCGCTCGACGGATCGACCTGGCGGCTGGCGGACCGGGAGGCGCCCTGGGACGTGGAGGACGGCGAGGTGCTCACCCTCTACCCGCTCGGCGGGGAGGCCGACCAGATCATCGCCTCCACGCAGCAGATGGACTGGATCTTCGCGCGGCTCCCCGAGGGCAACACCTGCCCCTGAGGCCGTCGAGTGTCGACCTCGCACCAGCCGCGCCGATCAAGGCTTCGGCCTGAGTATCCAGGCCAAGACCTCGTGCAGCCGGTCCGCGTCATCGTCCCCGTTTCCACTGAATAGTCGATGCACGGGGCCGGCCACTGAGGACCGTAGGACTCCACGACGCCGCTGTCGGGGTATCGCTCGGCAAAGCGCAACGGATCCGCCTCCCAGAGCATGTCCTCACACTCGCGACAGGCGCCCCGTGGGGTCGCGCTAGTTGTGGGGGCGCGCATCCTGGAGTACTGCCGGATCACCTCCGAGTCGTCAGTGCCGGTGCCACGCTGCTCTAATCCGGGCATCTCGCCTCCTGGCCAGAGCGGGCCATCTGGACGCCGACCTCGGCCCTGTTGGCACTGTCCGCGTGGCGTGCGCGTCGACAGGGAGCGACTCAGCCACCCGCCACTTCCTGACGGTGCAACAACGTCATCGGGACATGGCCTCACGACCTACCTGCGGCAGAGCTGGACGTTTCCAGGGGCGGCTGGAGTTGACCGCGGCTGGCGGGGACAGCGTCAGTTCGTTCGCGATACTGGACTCGTGGTGACTACTGCTCTTGGGACGCAGCTGGAGCAGGTCGTGTGGATCGGTGGCGGCTCCGGCTCGGGCAAGTCCACCGTGGCTCGTCGACTGGCTGAGCAGGGCGGGATGCGGCTGTACTCCACCGATGAGGCGATGAGCAGGCATGCTGACCGGATGTGCCCGGCCCAGGCTCCACTCCTGGCCGCGTTCAGGACCATGGATATGGACCAACGCTGGTGCCAGCGCTCGCCTGAGCAGATGTTGGAGACGTTCCACTGGTTCGCCGGTGAGGGGTTCGGCCTGATCGTGGAGGACCTGCTGGCGTTGCCTCGTGAGCCTGTCATCGTCGAGGGCTTCCGACTCCTGCCCCGTCTGGTCGCGCCGTTGTCCGCCGCTGGCCGAAGCGTCTGGCTCTTGGCCACACCGGAGTTCCGGCGGAAGGCATTCGCTACACGAGGCTCGCTGTGGCAGATCGCCAACAGGACCAGCAACCCGGAGCTGGCCTTGTCGAACCTGCTGGAGCGCGACCGGCTGTTCACCAATCAGTTGACGACAGAGGTCGAAACCAGGGGGTTGCGGGCCGTCGAGGTGGATGTCGAACTGACTACCGAGGAACTCATGACGCGTGTTCGTCAGGCGCTTGAGTGATCACCGTCGGATAAGGCGGCGCATCCGGCGGTGGTCGGAGGCGGCGCGCTGGGCGCGGCAACACCGCCTGTCGTCAGCGGCGCTGGTAGATCTCGCGACGGTGCCCCACGGCCAACACCAGGATCACCAGGACTCCGTCGTTGATCTCGTACACGATCCGGTAGTCACCTGTGCGCACCCGCCACTCCCCGGCGCCGCCGACAAGCTTCTTGGCCGCAGATGGGCGCGGGTCGGTCGCCAGGAGCTCGATCGCGGCCTGGACTCGACGCCGAGCGGAAGGGTCAAGCTTGCGAAGCTGCCGGGATGCTGCCGGGGACAGGTCGATCCGGTAGGTCATAGCAGACCGAGATCAGCCTTGACCTGGTCCCAAGGAATCGTTCCCTCGTGAGCAATCTCCGCACGCGCGGCCTGTGCTGCCTCGATGTCGGCGAGATCCTCCGCGGCCTCGATGAGACGGTCTAGGTCGTCGGCGTCGATGACCGCCGCCACCCGCCGTCCACGGCGCGTGAGATAGATGGGGGCGTGTCCCACCCGCGCCGCGTCGACCACATCTGCGAGGCGGGCTCGCGCATCGGTGACCGTCAGTTCCCTCATGCACCCATCATGCGCTACAACCGCCGAAATGTATACCCCAGCGGGACTGGCTCAACGCGCTGTCAATCGGCACTTCCGGCCTCCGATGCGCTGTCCCGCCGACCATCCGCTACTCCGCGGCCCGGTCGCCTCAGACATCAGCTCCCAAACATCCGGACATCGGCGTGATGTGGGTATCGGTTGTCAAGAGGCCTCGTCGTCAAGGCCGGTGAGCAGTTTGTCGTAGATGTCGGCGCGTCGGGTCCGGCCCTTGGCGCAGGCGTCGTGGCGCTGGGCGAGCAGGGTGGAGCGGAAGGCGATGCTGGTCTGGAAGAAGGTGGAGGTCTCGCAGATCGCCTCGTAGACGCAGTCCATGGTCGTGGGTCTGGTGCAGGGCTCTTGTCCGCGGAGAAGCGCACGTCCCGGTAGGGACGGAAGACCGTGGCCGGGCCGAACTCGCCAGCCAGCTCGTCCATGACGGCTTCGATCCGGCCCGCACATGCTGGAGGTAGTCCTGCTGGTGCGCCGTCCAGTAGGTGCGGCTCCACGCGCGCACTTTGATGATTCAACGCGACCCCTTGTGGAGGGTGGTAAGGCAGCCGTATTGTTGGTGGGCTGGTCTTCTCGGCGCGAGGTTAAGGAGCGTCCGATGTACCGATCCAAGTCAGCCCTCATCTCCCTAGTCGCTGCGGCCAGCCTGATCCTCCCGGCGGGGGCGGTCGCCCACGGGGACCGGGACAGACCCGACCCGCAGCCGGGGGCCGTCGGGGTCGGCGATCCCTACTTTCCCACGGACGGCAACGGCGGGTATGACGTCAGGCACTACGACCTGGACCTGCGCTACGACCCGGAGACCGACGTCCTCGATGGCCGGGCGAAGATCTCCGCCAGGGCGACGCAGCACCTGAGCAGCTTCAACCTCGACCTGCAGGGGCTGGAGGTCGAGTCGGTCCGGGTGGACGGCAAGCAGGCCCGCTGGGAGCGGGACGGGGACGAGCTGACCGTGACGCCGCGACGGGCGCTGCGCGACCACCGGCGGTTCCAGGTCGTGGTGACCTACAGCGGCATACCGGAGGCGGCCTCGGACATCCTTGGCGCCGGCGGCTTCCTGCACACCGACGACGGAGCGCTGGCCGTCGGCCAGCCGCACGCGGCGGCCACCTGGTTCCCGGTCAACGACCACCCCATCGACAAGGCGTCATACGACATCGAGATCACAGTGCCCAAGGGACTGGAGGCGATCTCCAACGGCGTGCTCGAGGACCGGGACACCCGGCGCGGATGGACCACGTGGGAGTGGAGCGCCCGGGAGCCGATGGCGTCATACTTGACCGTCCTGGCGATCGGCGACTTCGACCTGCGCAAGTACCGCGAGGACGGGATCAGGTACTGGGACGCGGTGGACGTGGACCTGGTCACGACCTCCGAGGCGCGGACCGGTGAGTATGTCGCGGGCGCCGTGGGTGCGGACCTGAGCTACCAGCGGCTGGGGCGGACCCTGTCCGTGCCGGCCGGGGGCGCGTCGCTCACCTTCTGGTTGGACCGGCGCGTGGAGCCTGAGTGGGACTTCATGATCGTGGAGGCGGCGCCGGCGGGGACTGGGGACTGGACCACCCTGCCCCCGCTGGAGGGGCACGCGACCCAGAGCACCGGGTTCGGGTGCCAGAACCTGCTCGGGATCCATCCGTTCCTTGAGCACTACCTCACCCCCGACGGGTTCGACTGCACCCCCGCCGGCACGACCGGGGACTGGTGGGCGGCCACCGGCGTCAGCGCAGGCTACGAGCAGTGGACGATCGACCTCGGCGCCTATGCGGGCGGCGACGTGCAGGTCGCGATCAGCTACGTCTCCGACGAGGTCGTCTCCCTGTCGGGACTGTTCGTGGACGACGTGGTCGTCTCGACGGGGGAGGGCACGACCTCCTTCGAGGACGACGGCGACCCGTTGGACGGCTGGACCGTCCTGGGTGCGCCCCCGGACAGCCCTGGCAACGTGGTCGACTGGGCCGTCATGGCCGGGGAGGAGATCCCGCCGACGACTGGGGAGATCATCGACGCGGCGCTGGCCCGCCAGCCGGAGGTCATCGACTTCCTCGCCGGCATCTTCGGCGACTACCCGTTCCGCACCGCCGGTGCGATCGTTGACGACTACCCCGAGCTCTTCTTCGCGCTGGAGACCCAGACCCGGCCGATCTATGGCCTCGTCTTCTTCTCCGACGAGTTCAGTGCCGAGTCTGTCGTGGTCCACGAGCTGGCGCACCAGTGGACCGGTGACCTGCTGACCGTGGAACAGTGGCAGCACATCTGGCTCAACGAGGGCTTCGCGACCTACACGGAGTGGCTCTGGGCCGAGCGGGAGGGCTGGACCAGCGCGCAGGAGATCTTCGAGGGCGTGACCAGCGCCCCCGCTGACGACCCCTTCTGGGAGGTCATCATCGGCGACCCTGGCCCGGACCTGATGTTCGACTTCGCGGTCTACTACCGGGGCGCGGCCACGCTGCACGCCCTGCGACTGCTGGTCGGGGACGACGCCTTCTTCACCATCCTGAGCACCTGGGTCGAGGAGCACGAGGGCGGCCACGTCACCACCGACGACTTCATCGCGCACGCCGAGCAGGTGAGCGGCATCCAGCTGGACGAGTTCTTCGAGCAGTGGCTCTTCACCGCGGCCAAGCCCTCAGGACTGCCTGAGGTCCCGGCGCTGATGTCGAGCGAGTCGCTGCAGAACCTGCTGGTGCCGGACCTGCACAGCCGCGAGCAGGCGGAGGTTCGCCACTGATCGGGCGGGTGGGCTCAGTGATTCATCTGATGCACCACGCAGACTTCTACTTGACATAATGTGCCTTATCGGCACTAGATGATCCTGCTGGATCGAACGGTGATCACGGTGTGGTGGTGCTCTTCTCCAGGCCCGCCAGGTCCGCGAGCCGTGCCGGCGCCTGGAGGCAGTAGGACTCGGTCAGCATCTCGGCGAGCTCAGCCCAGTCGGAGCTCTCCTCGAGGATGATGCCCACGACGTTGTCACCCCAGCCGGCCCTGAAGTAGCGAGGGCCCAGGTGCTCGAAGGCCATGACCTCGGCCAGCTCGGCGCGGAAGACGATGCGGAACTGCTGGTCCTCGCCGCCGAAGACGTGGGCGATCGTGGCCTGTCCCACCCTCCAGCGGTGCCCCACCCAGGCGCGCTCACGGTAGGACTCCGGCAGGGACTCGAAGACGATGTCGAGTCTGCGGATCCAGTCCTGTGAGACCTCGGGACGTTGCACCACACCTGCAGTCTGCACCAGACCGCCGACGGTATGCCGGGTGGTTTCCACCCGCATGACCCGCTGGCTCTCGCCGATGCCGGCCCGATAGCATCACGGTCGCGACCTCGCTGCCGCACGGCGTTCTGCGGTGTTGCCCCACCCATCCTGAGGAGGATCTCGTGAGCCTGTGGAGACTGCACGGCGACGGCTACCGCATCGAGCCGGGACAGGTTGTGGCTCCCGACGAACGCCTGGCCTGGGTGCCCACGATCGGCATCGGCATGCAACACGTCGTCGCGATGTTCGGCGCCACCTTCCTGGTGCCGCTGATCACCGGCTTCCCCCCGAGCACCACGCTGCTGTTCAGCGGTGTCGGCACGATCCTCTTCCTGCTCATCACCCGCAACCGGGTGCCGTCCTATCTCGGCTCGTCGTTCGCCTTCCTGGCGCCCATCGCCGCGGCGCAGAGCGCCCACGGACCGGCCGGTGCCCTCGGTGGCGTCGTCGTGGCAGGTGTCGCGCTGGCCATCTTCGGCCTGGTCGTGCAGGTCGCCGGGCACGGCTGGGTCGGCGCCTTGATGCCGCCGATGGTCACCGGCACGATCGTCGCCCTCATCGGGCTCAACCTGGCCCCGGCCGCGTGGAACAACGTCAAGGGCGCCCCGGTCACGGCCTTCGTCACGCTCCTTGCGATCATCCTGTCCACCGTGCTGCTGCGCGGTCTGCTCGGGCGGCTCTCCATCCTGATCGGTGTGCTGGTCGGTTATGCCGTGGCCGGGCTGCGCGGCGAGATCGACTACACGGCCATCGGCGACGCCGCCTGGTTCGGCGCACCTCAGCTGATGGCCCCGGAGTTCCACGTCAGCGTGCTGGGTCTCTTCCTGCCCGTGGTCCTGGTCCTGGTCGCCGAGAACATCGGCCACGTCAAGTCGGTCGCACAGATGACCGACTCCTCGGCCGACGCCCTGGACCACATGATCGGCCGCACCCTCATCTCCGACGGACTGGCGACGACACTGGCCGGCGCCGGCGGAGGATCTGGCACCACGACATACGCCGAGAACATCGGGGTCATGGCGGCCACCAAGGTCTACTCGACCGCGGCCTACTGGGTCGCCGGGTTCACCGCGGTCGGCCTGGCCTTCCTGCCCAAGTTCGGTGCCGCGATCCAGACGGTGCCGGTGGGCGTCCTCGGCGGCGCAGCCACCATCCTCTACGGCATGATCGGCGTCCTCGGCTTCCGGATCTGGGTCGAGCACCGCGTCGACTTCGGCAACCCGATCAACCTGACCACGGCCGCGGTCGCGCTGGTCATCGGCATCGCCAACTACACCTGGGCACCCGGACAACTGGTGTTCGAGGGCATCGCCCTGGGCACCGGCGCGGCACTGCTGATCTATCACGGCATGCATGCCATCAACCGCATCACCGGAGCAGTCGAGAGCGAGGGCCACCTCACCGTCGGTGGGTCCACAAACCGCGCTCCCGAGATCGCGGACCCGACCTGGGACGAGCCGCGCGGCTGACGCTCCCCCACCCGGGCGCCGGGTGAGTCAGCGCCGTCCTATAGCGTGCCACCGTGCGCCGGACCCTGCTCGTCACCAACGACTTCCCGCCGCGGCACGGGGGGATCCAGAGCTATCTGCACAACTTCGCGGCCCAGCTGCCGCCGCAGGACCTGACTGTCCTGACCTCCAGCTATCGCCACGTCGAGACCGGGGCCTTCGATGCTGAGCAGCCTTATGAGGTCCACCGGTCTGCGCGCACGGTGATGGTCCCGACCCCGGACGTGACCCGGCGCGCAGCCGAGCTGGTCCGCAGCCACCAGATCGAGACGGTCTGGTTCGGGGCAGCTGCACCGCTGGGGCTGATGGCCGGTGCCCTGCGACGAGCCGGCGCCGACCGCATCATCTCCACGACGCACGGTCACGAGGTCGGCTGGTCGATGACCCCCGGCGCACGCCAGGCCCTCACTCGCATCGGGGACGCCAGCGACGTGGTGACCTACGTCAGCGACTACACCCGGCGCCGGCTCGCGACTGTCTTCCGAGGTGCCGGGGAGCTGGCCCACCTGCCGTCCGGCGTGGACCCGACCGTCTTCCGCCCGGACCCGGAGCGCCGCGCCGAGCTGCGCGAGCGCTACGGCCTGGGTGACCGGCCGGTGGTGCTGTGCCTGTCACGCCTGGTCCCCCGCAAGGGCGCCGACATGCTGATCCGGGCGATGCCGCAGGTGCGTGCGCAGGTCCCCGGCGCCGCCCTGGTGATCGCCGGAGAAGGTCGCTACCTGCGCACGCTGCGCAAGCTCGTGGACCAGCACCAGGTCGGCGACGACGTGCTCTTCACCGGACGCGTCCCCGCGGACGAGATCGCCGCGCACCACGCGATGCCGGACGTGTTTGCGATGCCGTGCCGCACCCGGGGTGGCGGACTGGACGTGGAGGGTCTGGGCGTCGTCTATCTGGAGGCCGCCGCGGCTGGCGTGCCGGTCATCGCCGGCACCTCTGGGGGCGCCCCCGAGACCGTCGACGAAGGCCGCACGGGGCTGGTCGTCGACGGCCGCTCGGTCCACGACATCGCCGACGCCGTCGGGTCCGTCCTGGGTGACCCCGACCGCGCGGCGCAGCTGGGTGCGGCGGGGCGGGTCTGGGCCCGGGACCGCTGGGGCTGGGACACCCTCGGTGCGCGACTGCGCTCGCTCATCGACGGCGACACGTCACCGTCCACGCCCTCGGACTGACCCCAAACCATCACAGCGAGGTCGTCACCGGCAGCGCAGCGAGCCTGTCACCGTGGGCTCAGCGCCAGCCGAGTCCGGGCGCCACGTGCGTGACGATGCTCTCCATGAGGTGGGCGTTGTAGTCGACACCCAGCTGGTTCGGCACCGTGATCAGCAACGTGTCCGCGGCAGCGATCGCCTCGTCCTCTGCCAGCTGCTCGATGAGCTGGTCCGGCTCGGCGGCATACGTCTTGCCGAAGCGGGCCCGGCCGCCCTCCAGCTGGCCCACCTGGTCCTGGCTGCGGGTCTCGAGCCCGAAGTAGTGGTGGTCCAGCTCGCTGACGAGCGGGAAGATGCTGCGGCTGACCGACACCTGCGGCTGCCACGAGTGACCAGCCCTGGCCCATGCGTCGCGGAAGACCTGGATCTGCTCGGCCTGGAGCTGGTGGAAGGGCACACCGGTGTCCTCGGTCAGCAGGGTCGAGCTCATCAGGTTCATCCCCTGCTCGGCCGTCCACTCCGCCGTGGCGCGCGAACCGGCTCCCCACCAGATCCGCTCGCGCAGACCCGGTGAGTGCGGCTCGAGGCGCAACAGACCCGGTGGGTTGGGGAACATCGGTCGGGGGTTGGGCTCGGCGAACCCCTCCCCCTCGAGGAGCTCCAGAAAGCGCAGTGCGTGGCGCCGGGCCAGGTCGGCGTCGTTCTCCCCCGCGCCAGGCACGTGCCCGAAGTGCTCATAGCCGTTGATCACCTGCTCGGGCGAGCCGCGGCTGATGCCGAGCTGGAGCCGTCCACCGGAGATCAGGTCGGCCGCCCCGGCGTCCTCGACCATGTAGAGCGGGTTCTCATAACGCATGTCGATCACGCCCGTGCCGATCTCGATACGAGAGGTGCGCGCGCCGACCGCTGCCAGCAGGGGGAAGGGCGAGGCGAGCTGGCGGGCGAAGTGGTGGACGCGGAAGTAGGCCCCGTCGGCACCGGCCTCCTCGGCCGCGACCGCGAGGTCGATCGACTGCAGCAGCGCGTCGGCGGCCGACTGCGTCGCCGACTGGGGGTGCGGCGTCCAGTGGCCGAAGGACAGGAACCCGATCTTCTTCATGCTCTGGTCAACGTCGCCGGCACACTGACATTCCCAGGCGACTACCGTATGCCGGGTGGTCGCCCCCTCCCCCAACGTCACCGACACCGCTCTCCTGTTTGAGGGTGGTGGTATGCGCGCCAGCTACACCTCCGGGCTGGTGGTGGCGCTGCTGGAGGCCGGGATCCACCTGGGCTGGGCCGGCGGCATCTCCGCCGGCTCGAGCAACACCGCCAACTATCTGTCCCAGGACCCTTTCCGCGCACGACACTCCTTCACCGACTTCGCGGCCGACCCGCACTTCGGCAACCTGCGCACCTTCGTGCGCGGTGAGGGACTGTTCAACGCCCGCTACATCTATCAGGAGTCGGGTCTGCCCGGTCAGGCCCTGCCCTTCGACTGGGACACCTTCACGGCCAACCCGGCGCGCTTCCGGATCGGTGCCTTCAACGCGACCACCGGCGAGCAGGCCTCCTGGGGGCGGGAGGACGTCGGCGACATCCACGACCTGATGATCCGGATCCAGGCCTCGTCGACGATGCCCGTGCTGATGCCGCCGGTGACCATCGACGGCGAGGTCTATGTCGATGGGGCGCTCGGCCCCGCGGGCGGGATCCCGCTCGATGCGGCGCGCGCTGACGGCTACGACAAGTTCCTGGCGGTGCTGACCCGGGAGCGCGGCTACACCAAGCCCCCGCAGGGCAACGCATGGTTCTTCCGCCGCCACTTCCGCAGGTACCCCGAGATCACCGAGGCGCTGCTGGCCAGGCCGGCACGTTACAACGCCACCCGTGAGGAGCTCTTCGAGCTCGAGCGTGCCGGTCGGGCCTATCTGTTCGTCCCCGAACAGATGCCGGTCGGCAACGGCGAGCGCAACGTCGCCAAGCTCACCGCGACCCACCTGGCGGGACTGGCCCAGGCCCGGCGAGAGCTGCCGGCCATCCGCGAGTTCCTCGGGCTGGGCACCTGATCCACTCCCGCTGCACCGACGCGCGGGGACGCCCCCGCAGTGTCACCGCGGAACTGTCGGTCATGCGGCATACAGTGGCTCCTCGCGACACCTGACTGGGCCAGGACCGCGACCTCCGTAGGAGGGCCGAGCCGGGTCGACTAGCCTCCCAAGGTGACCACAGCCCGCCCTTCCGCGCCGCGCTCGCCCGCGCGTGCCGGCATACTCATCACCGCCGTCCTGGCCGGCCTGGCGATGATCGGGCCGTTCACGATCGACACCGTCTTCCCCGGCTTCGCCTCGATGGGACGTGACTTCGGCGCCACCGATGCGGCGATGCAGCAGGTCACGAGCATCTATCTGCTCTCCTTCGGGCTGATGAGCGTGCTGCACGGCCCGATCTCAGACACCCTGGGCCGCAAACCGGTGATGCTGACCGGCCTGGGCCTCTATGTCCTGGCCACGATCGCCTGCGCCCTCTCCCCCACACTCCCGGTGCTGCTGGCCGCCCGCGCACTCCAGGGGGCGTCGGCGGGGGCCGCGACGATCGTCAGCCGGGCCGTGATCCGCGACATGTATGACGGCGCGGAGGCCCACCGCCTGATGAGCCAGGTGATGATGATCTTCAGCGTCGCTCCGGCGATCGCCCCGGTCGCCGGCGGCCTGCTGCTGGCGTGGGGCCCCTGGCCGCTGATCTTCTGGGCGATCGCGGGCTACGGCGTGGCGATCGCGGTCCTGACCGCGGTGGTCCTGCCCGAGACCCTCCCGCCGCAGGACCGTCACCCCCTGCGGATCGGTTCCGTCCTGAGCGGCCTGTTCGAGGTTGGCCGTCATCCCGGGTTCGCCCGCCTGGCCTTCGCCACCACCTTCGTCTTCGCCGCCCAGTTCGTCTACATCGTCTCCGCGCCGATCCTCATGGTCGACCTGCTCGGCAAGGGTGAGCAAGACTTCTGGATGCTCTTCGTCCCCCTGATCAGCGGGCTGGTGGTCGGCGCCTGGCTCTCGGGGCGGATGGCAGGCCGGATCGACGCCTCCCGGCTGGTGGACGGGGCCATCGCCCTCTCGCTGGTCGCGGCGGGGCTCAACCTCACCCTGGTCACCATCGCCCCCCGGCTGCCGTATGCCGTGCTGGGCCCTGGCCTGATCGCGGTCTCGGTCGCCATCGCCTTCCCGGTCCTGCAGCTGCTGATGCTCGACCTGTTCCCCCACCACCGCGGGGCCGCGGCCTCCCTGGCCACCTTCGCGAGCCTGATGTTCAACGCGTTGCTCGCCGGTGCCATCTCTCCGTTCGTCACCTCGTCGCTGGTCGTGCTGGCCACGTCGAGCACGGTCTTTGCGATCGTCGGGTCGGGGTTCTGGATCGTGCACCGGCAGCTCCAGCGGCCTGCGGCCCACACATGAGACGCTGAGACCTGTGGTGGACGTGCTGGCCTCCGTGCCGCTGCTGACGATGGCGATAGTCATCGCCGCGGGCACCCTGATCGGGGCGATCCCGTTCGGCCCCCTGCGCTTTGGGCCCGCCGGCGCTCTCTTCGTCGGTCTGGCCGTCGGGGCGCTGGACCCTCGCCTGGGCGAGGGGCTCGAGCTGGTCCAGTCCCTGGGGCTGGCCCTGTTCGTCTACACCGTCGGCGTGGCCGCCGGGGCCCGGTTCTTCCGCGACCTGCGCCGGCAGCTGCCGCTCATGCTCGGGGCTGTTGCCGTGCTGGGCGTGGTCACGGTGGCAACCGCGTGGTTCGGCAACCTCCTGGGGCTGGAGCCGGCCCTGCAGTCGGGGACGTATGCCGGCGCTCTCACCTCCACCCCCGCGCTCGCCGCCGCCAGCGAGGTGGTGGGCACCGACGAGCCGGCCGTCGGCTACTCGTTGGGCTACCCGGTCGGGGTGGTGGTGACCATCCTGATCGTGAGTGTGGTCCTGTCCCGTCCCTGGGCAGCCCGCTCGGACCCGGACTCCGCAGCCGGGCTCGGTCTGGTCGACATCTCGGTGCAGGTGGAGCGCGCCACCCTGTTGCCGGACGTGCCGGGGATCCGCGACGGCTCGGTGCGGGTGTCCTATCTGGCGCGCGGCGGCACGATGCGCGTGGTGACCCCGCGGGAGCTGCTGCAGCCCGGGGACCAGGTGGTGGTAGTCGGGCCCCGTGAGGCAGTCGCGCGGGCCCGAGACCACCTGGGGCACAGGGTGGTCGAGCACCTCGCGCACGACAGGCGCGAGGTGGACTATCGCCGCTTCGTGGTCTCTGACCAGCGGGTCGCCGGGCGCACGGTGGGCGAGCTGGACATCCCCGGTCGCTTCTCCGGCATCGTCACCCGGATCCGGCGCGGCGACCTGGATCTGCTGGCCACCGAGGACAGTGTCCTCGAGCTCGGGGACCGGGTGCGGGTCATCGTGCCGCGCGGACGGCTCAGCGAGGTCAGCGACCTGTTCGGGGACTCGGAGCGCAAGGTCAGCGAGATCGACGCGTTCTCGCTGGGCGTGGGTCTCGCCCTGGGTCTGGCGCTCGGACTGCTCACCCTCCCCCTGCCAGGTGGCCTGCGCTTTGCGCTGGGGTCTGCGGCGGGTCCCCTGGTCGTGGGCATGGTGCTGGGGCGCCTCGAGCGCACCGGCCCACTGCACTGGGGACTGCCCCTCGCGGCCAACCTGACCATCCGGCAGCTGGGCCTGCTCCTCTTCCTCGGCGCGACCGGGCTCGCCTCGGGCCAGGCCTTCGCCGCCCAGGCGTTGAGCACGACGGGCGCGCTCGTCATCCTCCTGGCGCTGGGAGTCACCCTGGTTGCGGGGACCCTCTTCATCGTCGTGGCCAGGCTGGCGGGGGCCAGCACCGAGCGCGCAGCCGGCGGGCTGGCCGGGTTCGTGGGGCAACCCGCGATCCTGGCCTATGCGAACTCCCGGGTCTCTGACGAGCGTGTGGAGGCGGGCTACGCCTCGCTCTTCGTCCTGGGCATCATCCTCAAGATCCTGCTGGTGCAGTTCCTCGCGACGTGACCCCGGCGCCATCCTGCCGTGTGCGGTGCCAGGCACTAAGTTTGGCCCATGGATCCGGCCCTGGGTGACCTGCTGGCGACCGGTCTGCCCGTCGGCATGGGAGCCATCATCTTGGCGGGCGTCGGTGTCGCCCTGCTCGTCAGCTATCAAGGAGCGACATGAGACCACACACCTATCCCACGGCCGGTGGCACGGTCATCACGCACGACCAGGGTGCCCACCTGACCGAGTGGCGCCTCGGCGACACCCCGGTGATCTGGGTCAGCTCCGAGTCTGAGTATGCCGAGGGTCAGCCGATCCGCGGCGGTGTCCCCGTGTGCTGGCCCTGGTTCGGACCCGGTCGCCCCGGTGATCTCACCCCCGCGCACGGCTTCGCCCGGGTCGCACCATGGAGGCTCGTGCAGGAGGACTCCGACGGTTCGGCGCTCCGGCTCGCCTGGGAGCTGACCCACGCCGACGTGCAGGGCCTGCCGGGCACCGAGCACTTCGTCCACGACTTCACGGCGCGCCTGCACGTCACGGTCGAGGAGGCAGCCTCGGTGGCCCTCACGGTGCGCAACGACGGGTCGGAACCGTTCGACTACGAGGCGGCGCTGCACACCTATCTGCAAGTCGGCGACATCCGCCAGGTCGAGATCGCCGGACTCGACGGGTGCGACTACTTCGACAAGGTCCTGCGCGCGGACGCGACGCAGGAGGGCCCGGTGGTCTTCGGGGGCGAGACCGACCGCGTCTATGCCTCCTCGGGCACGGTGCAGGTGCACGACCCCGTGCTGCGGCGCACCCTGATGATCGAGAAGTCGGGGTCCCCCAACACGGTCGTCTGGAACCCGTGGGCCGACAAGGCCAGGGCTATGCCCGACTTCGCGGACCATGAGTGGCAGCAGATGGTGTGTGTCGAGGCAGCAACCGTCGGCGGGCACGCGGTGGCGCTGGAGCCGGGGCAGGAGCAGACCCTGTCCACAACGGTGCGGGTCATCACCGCCAATGGGTCATGATGGGGCGGGCCCGGACATGAGGGCCGAAGCGCACAACAGACGGGCCGAGCCGCAGAGGGCGGGCCGGGCCGCACAACTGGAGGTTCTTTCGTGAGTGCTGACCGCCGTGCCGAGGAGAAGCCGTCTGACCCCGTCCGGCCCGACGCCAATGTCGGCATTGACCGTGGCGAGGTCATCGGGGACGCGATGCGGGTCTCCGCCATCTGGGCGGGCCGGTTTATCGTCGTCGCCATCGCGACAGCCATCCTCCTGTGGGTGATGTCCCAGGTCTGGGTCGGACTGTTCCCGGTGCTGCTGGCCCTGATCGTCTCGACCGTGCTGTCCGGGCCGGTGCGCTGGCTGAAGCGTCACGGGCTTCCCGCTGCAGCCGCCGCAGGGATCACCCTGGTGACCTCACTGCTCCTGGTGATCGGGGTCCTCGCGGCGATCGCGCCGTCGATCATCGGCCAGTTCGGCGATGTCGTGGACCGCGCCAGCGAGGGCGTCGGGGAGGTCAGGAAGTGGCTTGCCGGTCCCCCGGTGAACCTCGAGAACGAGCAGATCAGCAACGCCATCCAAGAGGGCACCGCGTGGCTACAGGAGCGAGGCAGTGACATCGCCTCGGGCGTCTTCACCGGTGTCTCGGCCGTCACCTCAGGCTTTGTCACACTGGCCCTGGTCATCGTCCTGACCTTCTTCTTCATCAAGGACGGGCCGGCCTTCCTGCCATGGTTGCGCCAGGTGAGCGGTCGCACTGCCGGTCGTCACCTGACCGAGCTGCTGACCCGGGTGTGGACCACCCTCGGCGGGTTCATCCGCACCCAGGCGATCGTGAGCGCCGTCGACGCCGTCTTCATCGGTCTGGGGCTGGTCATCCTCGGGGTGCCGCTCGCGCCGGCTCTGGCGATCCTGACCTTCATGGCCGGCTTCATCCCGCTGGTCGGAGCGTTCGTCGCCGGTGCCCTGGCGGTCCTGGTGGCACTGGTCTCCAACGGCTGGGTGACCGCGTTGTGGGTGCTGGGCATCGTGCTGCTCGTCCAGCAGGTGGAGGGCAATGTCCTGCAGCCCGTGCTGCAGAGCCGCACCATGCAGATGCACCCGGGCATCATCCTGCTCTCGGTCGCCGCCGGTGGCACATTGTTCGGCATCCCGGGTGCGTTCCTGGCCGTCCCCATCGCAGCCTCGGCGATCGTGGCACTGCGCTACTTCTCCGAGCAGGTCGATCTGCGCACCGGCGACCTGCATCCAGGGGATCTGACCCTGGCCACGCCAGAGGGGGTCATCACGGCCCAGGAAGGGGAGCGCGCCGCGAAGGAGCACCGACCGCAGGCGCCGGCAGACTCCGCAGACGTGGCGGCTGCCCCCGCGAGCACCGCGACCGGGTCCAGCCCGCTCGGACGGCTGCGCCGCCGCTTGCGGCGTCGCTGAGCCGCCAGCCCAGACGAGACACACCCGCGCGCGGCGCTGCTTCTGCACTCAGGACACACGAGAGGGCCGCACCGACTGAGTCGGCGCGGCCCCTCGTGGTCTGCGGACCACTACTTTCGTGGTCTGCGGACCACTACTTCGTGTTGTCGTCCCAGGCGTCCTTGAGCTTCTCGCCCTCCTGCTTGGTGTCAGCCTTGGCCTGGTCGACCATGCCCTCGGCCTGCATGCTCTTGTCGTCCGTCGCGTCTCCGTAGGACTCCTTGGCCTTGCCCTTGGCCTCTTCGGCAGCGTTCTTGATCTTGTCGCCCATACCCATAACTAACCTCCAGGTCGGTGGTTCTCGGTCTCCACCACTGTCACTCGGGCGGAAGATCAGCGCAACCGCAGCGGCACCCCCCCTGCTCCCAAGACCCACCAGTGGGGGGTGACCTGCGGATTGGCGCCCCAACCCCGAGAGTCGCTAAACTGTAGGGCTATCCCCTCCAAAGGTGCCTGCGAGGTCCGCATGCCGGACTGCGCCGCGTCCACGCGTGCGTTCTCCCCGGTGCCACCGGTGGGAACACGACGCTCGCCGCGAGCGTTGACACCAACAGTCCGCCAGATTGTTTAACCGTGTTCACCAACACGATGGGAGTTCGACATGGCCGAGAGGTCCCTGCGAGGCACCAACCTGTCCTGGTTGTCCTTCGAGAGTGACGAGGGCGTCACCTTCTCCGAGCGTCAGATGGTCGCCTACACCTGCCCCGACGGTCACGTGACCGAGCTGCCCTTCTCCGTCGAGGCTGAGATCCCGGGCATCTGGGAGTGCCGCTGCGGCCTGAACGGCAAGTTGAACGACGGCCCCGAGCCCGAGCTCAAGCCGGTCAAGGCCCCCCGCACCCACTGGGACATGCTGCTGGAGCGTCGCAGCGTCCCCGAGCTGGAAGAGCTGCTCGAGGAGCGCCTGGCGCTGCTGCGCGAAAAGCGTGGCGAGAAGCCCCGCCGTCAGCGCACCGCCTGACCAGCACACACGACAGCACGAGGCCCACCCGGTTCAACCGGGTGGGCCTCGTGCTTCTCAGGCCGATCTCCCGACAAATTTGGTAGCGGTTTTGCTGGTCCATCCCGTCTTTTGATAGCGGTTTCGCGGCTTACTCGCGGGGCGGCGGGTCCTCAGAGACGATCTCTCCCTCAATGACGTCGGAGCCTCCCGGCCCTCTCGAACCCGGCCCAGAACCCGTCCCCGCACCGGAGCGGGACCTGGCTCCCCCGGCCCCTGGCATGGTCCCGGGCAGGACGGTCGCCACGCGGGCGCCCAGGACCACCTGGAGCAGTCTGCGACTCACGCCGCGGGTGAACGGCAGGATCAGGAAGATGCCGAGCAGGTCGCTGACGAACCCGGGCAGCAGGAGGAGCAGACCGCCCACCAGGATCAGGCTGGCATCAGCAAGCTCACGCCCGGGCATCCGCCCGGTGTCCACGGCGGTGCGCAGTGCCCGCCAGGTGCGCGAGCTCTCCCGGCGCACCAGGACGCTGCCGATGACGACAAAGAGCAGCAGCAGCCCGATCGTCCACCACGGACCGATGGCCTGGCCCACCGCGATCAGCACCACGATCTCCAGGAGCACCAGCAGCATCACCCCGGCAAAGATCAGACGCAGTCTGCGGGGCGCTCGGCGGCGACCGGGCCGCGTGCTGGAGACCCGCCGGCGCCCCGAGGGGCCGCCACCGCCTGCAGACCCGGTCCTTCCTGATCCGGCCGCGCCAGGTCCGCTGCCCGAACCGCTGTCGTCCGGGCGGATCGGGCCGCTCAGTCCGTCAGTTCGCGCCATGTCCCGCCCGATCCGATCCGGCCGACCGCCCGACGCGCTGCGGCGCCGACCTGCGCCCCACGACGGCTGATCCCCCACAGGGTCACCCGGCCCAGAGCCTCCTGCACGATGCGACGATCCATCTTGGAGGTGCCCACCTCACGCTCGACAAAGTCGATCGGCACCTCGACCACCCGCAGTCCGCGGTCGACCGCGCGCAACGTCAGGTCCACCTGGAAGCAGTAGCCCTGGGAAGCGACTCCGTCGAGGTCCATCTGGCGCAACGCGTCCAGCCGATAGACCCGATAGCCGGCCGTCGCATCACGCACCGGGATGCCCACCGCGGCGCGAGTGTAGGTGTTGGCACCGCGGCTGAGCAGGTCTCTCGAGCGTGGCCAGTTGTGGGTGGCCCCGCCAGGCACCCAGCGCGAGCCGATGACCAGCTCAGCCTCCTCGGCCGCAGCCAGCAGCGTGCCCAGCTGCTCCGGCAGGTGGGACCCGTCGGCATCCATCTCGACGACCGCGTCATACCCCTCGGCCGCCGCCCAGGCAAAGCCAGCGAGATAGGCAGGACCGAGCCCCTGCTTGCCCGCCCGGTGCAGCACCCGCACCTGCGGATCGGAGGAGGCCAGCTCGTCGGCGAGGGCGCCGGTGCCGTCCGGGCTGTTGTCATCCAGGACCAGGATGTCGACCTGCGGCTGGGCTGCGCGCACGCGCGCGACCACGCCGGGAAGGGAGTCCTTCTCGTTGTAGGTCGGGATGAGGACGACGACCCGTCCGAGGGGCTGCTTCATGGTGCTGGAGGACCTGCCTTGCTGAGGAGACATGTCCCAGCAGCCTAACGCCGGCGGCGGGTCAGAACCGCGCCGAGGATCATCGCGGCCAGCCCGGCGACGGCGATCCGCTCGGGCCACCAGCCCAACTCCGCCGCCAGGGTCAGGTCGGTCCGGCGCGGCACGGACCCGGAGATGATGTCCTGGGTGAAGAGCTCGGTCTTGTCATGCACCGACCCGTCCGGCATGACCAGGCCGCTGACCCCGACGGTGCTCACGTGCACCACCGCTCGGCCCAGCTCGACCGCCTTGACCCGGGAGGCGGCCAGCTGCTGCTCGGACTCGGCGGTGAAGCCGAAGGTCGCGTTGTTGGTCGGGACGAACAGGACCTCCGCGCCCAGCAGGACGTTTTCGCGCATCAGGTCATCCACCACGACCTCGAAGCAGATCGCGACGCCGAGCATGAGGTCACGACCTGCGAGCGGGACCGTCAGCACCCCGGGCTCGGTGCCGGCCACGAAGTCGCGGGCCACGAGGTCGACCTGGTCGCTGAAGAGCCGGAAGAAGTCCCGATAGGGGATGTACTCGCCGAACGGCACCGGTCGCTGCTTGACATAACGATCGACTACGCCCTCCCCCGGCAGATAGAGCAGGCTGGCGTTGGTGGAGTGGTCCTCCGGTTCCCGCAGGACAGCCCCCACGATCAGGGGCACGTCCAGCGCCGCGACCGCCTCGGCGATCGCCATGGCGGCGTCCTGGTTGCGCAGCGGATCGATGTCAGAGGCGTTCTCGGGCCACAGCACCAGCTCCGGTGCCGCCAGCTCCCCACGCTCGACCAGCTCCGCTGCGTGCAGCGTGGTGGAGACGTGCTTGTCCAGGACGGCGCGACGCTGTGCGTTGAACTCCAGGGTCATCTCCGGCACGTTGCCCTGCACGCCCAGGACCTGAAGGGGCTCACCGTCGATCGGACGTGGGATCGCCAGTGGGCCGACGAGCAGCACAGCCGCTGTCAGCCCGGCAGCCGGGGCCACCCAGCGGCTGGGTCCGCGCACGGCGCGTTCCAGGGCGAGTGCCCCCAGGGCTCCGACGAGGGCTGCGACAAAGGTGACACCGGGTGTGCCGAGCCATGACGCCACGGCCAGCAGGGGCGCGTCGGCCTGGCTGAAGCCCACCCGCGCCCAGGGGAACCCGCCAAAGGGGGTGGTGGACCGGGCGAGCTCGCTGACCACCCAGGCCAGGGCCACGGACAGGGGCCGCACCCCGTCCCGCTGGAGGTAGCCGCAGACGGCCCCCAGCCCCGCGACATACAGGGCCTCCAGCCCAGAGAGCGCCAGCCAGGGCAGGGCACCAACGAAGACGCCGGTCCAGGACAGCAGCGGCACGAGATAGGCCAGGCCGGCCGTCAGGCCGAGGGCCAGCCCGCGCCAGAGCCCGACCTGCGCGGTCGCCAGTGCCAGGGCACCGATCCCGACGTAGGCCATCCACCACAGGTCGTGGGTGGGGAAGGCCAGCCACAGGCACAATCCTGCGGCGACGGACAGGACCAGGCGGAGCAGCACGAGGTCACCCTAGGTGACGGCGCTGCGAGGTCCGCTCCCCCGCCTGGTTCAGGAGCTCCGTCGGTCCCGCCGCTCGCGCGTGGCGGCGGCGAGGTCGCTCAGCACCTGCTCCGTGGTGGCCCACTCCATGCAGGAGTCGGTCACCGACTGACCATAGGTCAGACCGTGCGGTGCGGGCTCCTGCCGGCCGCCCACCAGGAAGCTCTCCAGCATCACCCCCGCGACCGTGTCGTCACCTGCCGCGACCTGGGCTGCGATCTCGCGGGCGACGACGGCCTGGCGGATGTGGTCCTTGCCGCTGTTGCCGTGGCTGGCGTCGACCACCAGGCGAGGAGTCAGTCCTGCCTTGACGAGCCGCTCACGGCTGCTGGCCACGGACGGGACGTCGTAGTTGGGGCCGGTGCGTCCGCCACGCAGGATGACGTGACCGTCGGGGTTGCCCTCGGTCTCCACCAGGGCGGCGCGGCCGGCGTCGTCGACCCCGAGGAAGGTCTGAGGGGCCGCGGAGGCCACGCAGGCGTCCACCGCGACCTGGACGCTGCCGTCCGACCCGTTCTTGAGCCCGACCGGCATGGACAGGCCTGAGACGAGCTGCCGGTGCACCTGCGACTCGACCGTGCGGGCCCCGATCGCGCCATACGTCACGGTGTCCGCGATGTATTGCGGCGTCGTGGTCTCGAGGAACTCACACCCCGCGGGGAGACCCGCGGCCAGGACGTCCAGGAGCACCTTGCGGGCCAGCCTCAGTCCGCGCGGGATGTCATAGGTGCCGTCCAGGTCCGGGTCGTTGATCAGACCCTTCCAGCCGGTCGTGGTGCGCGGCTTCTCAAAATAGACCCGCATCACCACCACGAGGTCGTCGGCCAGCTGCTCGGCCAGCGCGGACAGGCGGTGGGCATAGGCGATCACGGCGACCGGGTCGTGCACCGAGCACGGGCCGACGATGACCACGAGCCGGTCGTCGACGCCGCGCAGCACGTCCTGCACGTCCTGGCGGGAGCGCGCGACCAGGTCGGCCAGCCCATCGGACAGCGGTTGCTCCGCGAGGATCTCCGCAGGGGTGGGCAGCGGCTCCATGCGTCGCACGCGCAGGTCGTTGGTCGTGACGTGCGTGCTGCTGGCCGCGGTGGCGTCCGGGTGGGGGCTCATCATGGTCCTCTAGGTCTAGGAGGCGGGATCACCCTCGCTGCCGAAGCGTCCGCCCCACTGAGATGGCGAAAGGCGCGGACCGTGTGGTCCACGCCCTGGTCGGCTCCGGTGTGCGCGCGTCAGATGATCCTCGCGCCGGCCGGAGCCGACCCAAAGAACCAATAGTCGCGAGCGGTGTGCATGGCTAGAGGGTACCTGGCTCCGGTGAGTGCTGTGAGTCAGGGTCCGTGCGCCGTTGGTGCCGATCCTCCCGCGACGGGTTGTCGCCGAAGTCACGTTGTCTACTGAGCGCACGGACCCTGACTTGTCCACAGTCATGCGTCCCGGCACCCTTGCGCGGTCGACACGTTGGCACGGGACGAGCAACCGGCGGTCCGGGCTACCAGGGTGGCCCCACCTCGCGATGAAACCTGTTGCGGACCTGGGAGCTAACTTAGCCTGCTGGCGCGTCCTGTCAAACCCCGAGTGACCTGCGGTTTTGCGCGTTCATGCAGGTCAGGTGGTGGTGCGCCACGTCACACTTTGCGACGAACGGCAGGCGGACCCCGGCGTGTCGCGGACGACACGCCGAGGGGACGTGTTCACCCGGCCGGCGGGACGACGACGACACCGCGCGCGGTCGTCGCCAGGAGGGGCGGATCCAGCAGATCCGCGGCCGACTCACCGCGCTGGCTGGTGCCGCGGGCGGTCACCCGCACCTCGAAGTCCATCTCTCGACTGCGCGACCCGACGCGCACGAGCGTGGCGGAGATCTCCAGGCAGTCACCGGCGCGCACCGGGCCGAGGAACTGCACGTCGGAGTAGGACGCGAAGAGTCCTTCGTCGCCGTCCGTGCGGATGCACAGCTCAGTGGCGACGTCACCGAACAGAGCCAGGCTGTAGGCCCCGTCGACGAGGTTGCCGGCATAGTGCGCGTGACTGTAGGGGACATAGCGGGAGTGGACGACGCGGTCGCCGACGGTGGCCTGGCTCACTGCTGCTCCTGTGGTGGCTTCGAGGACTTCTTGGGGTTCTGCGGTGGCCGGGACTTCCGGGACGCGACGGCGTGGACCAGATAGGAGGCCACCTCGGACGGTGTGGTGCCCTTGCCGAAGATGCGATCGACCCCCAGCTCCTGGGCCGTTCCCTCGGCGAAGCGCGGACCGCCCGCGATCAGCAGCGGGACCTCGCCGCTCGGATAGGCCTCGCGGAAGGCGGCGGACATCGCCGTGGTGTTGTGGATGTGTGCGTCGCGCTGGGTGACGACCTGACTGATGAGGACCGCGTCCGCCTGCTCAGCGCGCGCGGCCTCCACGAGCTCAGGCACCAGCACCTGCGCGCCGAGGTTGACCACCCGGACCTCGGAGTAGGACTCCAGCCCCTTCTCACCGGCAAAGCCCTTGATGTTGAGGATCGCGTCGATGCCCACCGTGTGGGCGTCGGTGCCGATGCAGGCGCCGACCACGACCAGCGGACGACGCAACGACTTCTTGATGGCCCCGTTGACCTCCTTGGCCGACAGCAGCGGGAAGTCCCGCTCAATGACCTCGACCTTGTCCAGCTCGACCAGATGGGTCACGCTGCCATAGACGACAAAGAAGGTGTGCTCACGGCCCATCGCCTTGGCGTGCACGAGCAGCGCCGGGGACAGGCCCATCTTCTCGGCCAGCTGCAAGGCCGCGCCCTCGGCCCGCTTGTCGTGCGGGATCGGCAGGGTGAACGAGACCTGGATCATGCCGTCACCGGTCATGTCGCCATAGGGGCGGATCACCGAGCCCTGCTCCTTTGCGCCGCTCACTGACCCTCCTCCAACAACGTGGTGGCCGGGTTGTCGTAGTCTGCGGCCTTCTGGGCCACGCCCTCCAACCCCTTGCCCCGGTCGGCGGGACGCTTCATGTGACCGAACGTGCCGACGGCGATCGCCTCGAGGAGTGGAGCCCATCCGTGCGTCGACGGCTCGACGTGGATCTGGTCCATCAACTCGATCGCCTCGCCCAGCACGTGCCGGGCCCTGGTCTGGATGAAACCGTCCCGCGGCGGGTGGAAGTCCTCGGCCAGCCCACCGGCCGCGTTCAGCACATAGCGGACGTTCTGCAGCGCGAGATCCCGGTCGGACAGGAACGGCGTGACGACCGCCTCGGTCATCATGCCGACCAGGAGGATCGACTGACCGGTCAGGACTCCCGCAAGGTTGAAGAACCCGTCGAGCAGGAAGCCCTTGAAGATGTCTCCGGTCATGTGCTTCGTCGGTGGCATCCACTTCAGCGGCGCGTCGGGGAAGAGGTGGCGTGCCAGCAGGGCGTGCGCCAGCTCCATCCGGAAGCTGTCCGGCAGGTCCGGGTTGATCTCGAAGGCGTGCCCGAGGCCGAGCTGCCAGTCCGCCAGCCCGGCCTCCTTGCCGAAGTACTCGTTCATCAGCTGGGAGACGGTGACCGTGTGGGCCGCCTCGACCGCGTCGGCGGTGGTGAGGTAGTTGTCCTCACCGGTGTTGATGATGATCCCGGCCCGGGCATGGATCTGCCGCGAGAACCGCTGGTCGACAAAGGTGCGGATCGGGTTGATGTCGCGGAAGAGGATGCCGTACATCGAGTCGTTCAACATCATGTCGAGACGCTCGAGGCCGGCCAGGGTGGCGATCTCGGGCATGCACAGGCCGGAGGCGTAGTTGACGAGCCGGATGTAGCGACCCAGCTCCTTGCCGACCTCGTCCAGCGCTGCCCGCATCAGGCGGAAGTTCTCCTGCGTGGCATAGGTCCCGGCGAAGCCCTCGCGGGTCGCGCCCTCCGGCACGTAGTCCAGCAGTGACTGCCCCGTCGAGCGGATGACCGCGATGATGTCGGCACCCTCCCGGGCGGCGGCCTGGGCCTGCGGGATGTCCTCATAGATGTCACCGGTCGCCACGATCAGATAGATCCACGGGCGCTGCTTCGGGTCACCCAGCCTCGTGATCATCTTCTCGCGGGTGGCCCGTTGCCGGTCGATCTGCCGTATGCCGGGCCGCACCGCTGCCATCGCCGCCCGTCGGGCGCGGGTCAGCTCTGTCTTGGTCTCGGGGATCTGGAAGGTGACCGCGCCGGTGGAGGCCTTCTGGGCCAGGGTGAGCAGGTCCGGGGCCTCCTGGCGGCGCAACGCGTCCCACACGGGCGTGGTCACGCCGTGCTCGATGCCGACCTGGTCCCGGACGGCGTCGACCAGGTGGTTGACCCACGGCACCCGCTCGTGGTCGGCTCCCGACAGTCCCGCCAGGCGCAGCGTCGCCCGCTCGACCGAGACGGTCGTGTGCGAGGTCGCCAGCTTCACGACAGGCTGACCGAGCCTCGCGGCGTGGCTGCGCGCGCGGCGGACCTCGGCGCGGTCGAGCTCCAGGACCTTGCGGGCACTCACGTCAGTTCTCCTTGTCGGTCAAAGGTCACATGGCCGTCGACGACGGTCAGTCGGGCGGTCGGCAGGGGGCTCTGCGGGTCTGCCGCCAGGTCGGGCAGGCCGTCGCCCGTGCGCGGCAGGTCATCGTCCTGGTCCCAGACGACGTAGGACGCGGCCCGGCCCGGCGTCAGGGTCCCGCCGTCCCGCCCCGCCAGCTCGTAGCCGCCGCGAGTGTGGGCGGCGAAGGCTTCCGCGACGGTCAGCCGCTGGTCCGCGTTGTGGTGCCACACGGCATACATCACCGCCTGCCAGGGGTCCATCGACGTCACCGGGCTGTCCGAGCCCAGGGCCAGCCGGACTCCGGCGTCCACCATGGCGCGCAGCGGGACCGCGGCCAGGGCACGCTCCTCCCCCAGCCGTGCGGCATACATCCCCTCGGTGCCGCCCCAGAGTCCGTCGAAGGCGGGCTGCATGCTGGCCCAGATGCCGAGCTCGGCCATCGTCGCCAGCACCTGGGCGTCAGGCAGCTCGACATGCTCCCAGCGGTGGCGCGCGGCCACCATCGCCTCGACCCCCACCACCTCCGCCGCCTGGCGGAACCCCTCGGCCATGGTGTGCAGGGCGGCGTCGCCGATGACGTGACCACCGGCCTGCAGACCGGCGCGCGTGCAGGCGACGACGTGGGCGGCGATCTGCTCGGCGCTCAGGTAGCCGTAGCCGTGGCCGGGCTCATCGGCATACTCCTCAAGCAGGTGCGCGGTCCGCGACCCGAACGAGCCGTCGGCGCACAGATCGCCGGCCAGGCCCAGCACCCCGAGGTAGCGGCCGAGCTCAGCGGCCTCCCCCACGTCGGCCGTCAACTGGCCCCAGTAGGCGACGGTCGCCGTGCGGGCAGGACGGCGCCCGGCCTCCAGCACGTGCTGCAGGTCGGTCCCGGAGGTGAGGTGGTCGGCGCCGGTCTCGTGGACCAGCCCGATGCCCTTCTCGGAGGCCGCGCGCAGCGCGAGGTCGAGGTAGTGCTCCCGGTCGCTGTCGGTCATCGCCGAGGTGAACGCGTTGGTGACGGCGGCGAAGGCATCGCGGGTGACCACCCCGCTGCCGTCCCACCCGTCCAACCCGCGGACCCGGGCCACCGCGGCCATCGCGGAGGACACGCTGGCGGAGTGGGCGTCGATCCGTGGCATATAGACGACGCCGCCGTAACACGCCCGGTCAAGCTCTGCTGCCGTGATCGGCCTTCCCTCGGCCCACTTGGTCTCGTCCCACGAGTGGGCATAGATCGGCCGTCCCCGCAGGTGCCGGGAGGCCGACTCCACCAGTCGTAGCGCCTCCCCCACCGAGGTCGTGGCCGACAGGTCGATGCCGTCCAGCCCCTGACCCGTCATGGTCAGATGCACGTGGGCATCGCTGAACGCCGCGGTCACCAGGGCCCCGTCGAGGTCGACCACCTCGTCGGCGGCCCCCTCGTGCGCCCGCGCCTCCTGAGCGGAGCCGATCCAGGCGATCTGGCCGCCGCGGGACACCAGTGCGGTGGCACCGGGATGTCCGTGGATCTGTCCCCCGCGCAGGAGGATCGTCGGGACCGGGGGCGGAGCGGTGTGCTGCAGGTTGGTGGTCACGAGGTCCCAGTCTGCTCCCCCGCGAGGCGGGACTCGAACAGGGCACGCACGCCCGGGGTGTTGCGCAGCAGCTCGAGGGCGTAGTCGGCGTGCCCGGGGACATAGCCGTTGCCGATCATCATGCGGACATCCGCAGCCAGCCCCTCGGCACCCAGCGCCGCTGCGGCGAAGTTGGTAGCCATCGAGAAGAAGATGACGGTGCCTCCGGCGGCGGTGGACAGGATGGCGGGCTGCTCGCACCCGGGCACGTCGACGCACACGACCGTCACATCAGCGGGGCCTCCGGCCTGCTCGACCGCCGCGAGCAGACCCAGCGGGGAGCGCGCGTCGGCGATCACCACGGAGTCGGCCAGACCGGTGCCCTGGAGCAGGTCCGCCTCGCGCTGGAGCGGCACCACCGCGATGCGACGCGCCGCGCCGGCGTCCGCGGCGGCGGCCAGCGACAGGCTCCCGGACTTGCCGGCCCCACCGAGCACGGTCACGACCGGGTCCTGACCGGTGCGCGCACGGTGCTCGGTGACGACCCGGGAGACCAGCGCCGGGGCTCCGCAGACGTCCATCACCATCAGGGCGAGCTCGGCATCCAGGTCTTCGGGCAGCACCGCCGCGATGGAGCGACCAAACAGGATCGCGTGCCCCTTCGCCGGGACCCGCTCCCCCAGGCCGTCCCACGCCGCGAGCCCGTCGGTGATCCGCAGCGGTGTCAGCGACAGCGAGACCAGCGTGGCGACGTGGTCTCCCGGCTGCAGCCCCAGCGTGCTGTCGGGCCCGACCTCGGCGACGCGGCCGATCAGCATGCCACCCGACCCGGTCACCGGGTTCTGCATCTTGCCCCGGCTGGCCACGATCTCGAGGACCTCTGCGCGGACGGCGGCTCCGTCCACGGTGCCGTCCGAGCGGGTGTGTTTGCCCTCCATCTGGCGATAGGACGCCGCGTCGAGGTTGAGCACCTCGATGTCGATGCGCACCTCGTCGGCGCCGATCTGCGGGCTGTCATCCAGCCGCTGGGCAGCCTGCGGCAGGGTCAGTCCGCTGCCGACCGGTTCCAGGACCCGGTGCAGCCCGACGGGGCTGGTCGCAGTCATTCGTCCTCCCATGAGGCTTTGGCACAAGAAATCCTCCGGCGGGTGTTCGCTTTCACCGGAAGATATCCGTAGCATGCCACGTATGAGCAGTCTTATCGAGCAGCCCTACGACTACCAGCAGCGCGAACTGGTGGAACCTGACTGGACGCGCTTCCCGGGGTGGCGTGAGGTCACGGCCGAGCAGTGGGCCGACGTGCAGTGGCAGCGGGCCCACTGCGTCAAGAACATCAAGCAGCTGCGCGAGCTGATGGGTGACCTGCTGACCGAGGACTTCTATGCGGATCTGGAGCGGGACCAGGCCGAGCGCGCGACGATGTCGATGCTGGTGCCCCCGCAGATGCTCAACACGATGGTCTCGGAGATGACCTGGGCCGACGGTCGGATGCCGGCGGCCGGCGCGGAGTTCACCGCCGCCTTCTATGCCGACGCGGTGCGCCACTACATGCTCCCGGTCTTCTCCGACCGGCGCACCGACTGGCCGTCGCACCCCTACTCCTCGCGCGACTCGCTGCACGAGCACGACATGTGGGTGGCCGAGGGTCTGACGCACCGCTACCCGACCAAGGTGCTCGCCGAGCTGCTCCCCACCTGCCCGCAGTACTGCGGCCACTGCACCCGCATGGATCTGGTGGGCAACTCCACCCCGCAGGTGACCAAGCTCAAGCTGGCCGGCAAGCCGATGGACCGGCACGAGGCGATCCTGGACTACCTGCGTCGCACCCCGACCGTGCGCGATGTGGTGGTCTCCGGGGGCGACGTGGCCAATATGCCGTGGAAGAACCTCGAGTCCTTCATCGACCGGGTCCTGGACGTCGACAACATCCGCGACATCCGCCTGGCGACCAAGGCCCTGATGGGCCTGCCCCAGCACTGGCTCGCTCCGGACACCGTCGAGGGCGTGGCTCGCGTGGCCGCCAAGGCACGCACCCGTGGCGTCGGGCTGGCGATCCACACCCACGTCAACGCCGCCCAGTCCGTCACCCCGCTGGTTGCCGACGCCACCAAGGCGATGCTCGACGCCGGCATCCGCGACGTCCGCAACCAGGGAGTCCTCATGCGCGGCGTCAACGCCACCAGTGAGGACCTGCTGGACCTGTGCTTCGCCTTGGCCGACGGAGCTTCTATCACGCCCTACTACTTCTACATGTGCGACATGATCCCGTTCGCCGAGCACTGGCGGACCTCGCTGGCCGAGGCGCAGCACCTGCAGCACTCGATCATGGGCTACCTGCCCGGCTTTGCGACGCCGCGCATCGTGTGCGACGTACCCTTCGTCGGCAAGCGCTGGGTGCATCAGGTCGACAGCTACGACACCGAGCGCGGCATCTCATACTGGCGCAAGAACTACCGCACCTCCATCGAGGCCGCCGACGTTGACGTGACCAGTGCCGAGTACGTCTACTACGACCCGATCTACACCCTGTCCTCCGAGGGCCAGAAGTGGTGGCACGACCACGGCGACGCCGCCACGACCCACGAGGCCGCCGCCGAGGCGGCCCGCAGCTCGCACGCAGCGTCGGTCGCGCAGCTGGACTAGGCGGCGCACCGGCTCGTCACAATGCGATCACGCAGAGATCACGACTATGCTCCGCTGGCGGCCTATCAGACCCAGGGGTCGTATGGTGCGAAGAGATAGGCCGTCCTCCCCGGTCCTCGGGGTGGGCAACAGCAGCAGGTTCTGTGGGTTGGAACCGTCCAAGGAGGAACGATGAAGAGCAGGCGTATGACGGGACTCGCCGCGGTGGTCCTCGCGGGTTCCCTAGTGCTCACCGCGTGCAGCGGGGGCAACGGGGACGACGAGAGCACTGACGGCGACGGCCCCGCGGACAACGGGACCGACGGCACATCGGAGACCAACGGCGGCGAGAGCGCTGCCACGACCGGGATCGTCACGGCCAACTCCAACGAACCTCAGAACCCCCTGATCCCGACCAACACCAACGAGGTCGGTGGTGGCAAGATCCTCGACCTGATCTTCGAGGGCCTGGTCTACTACGACGCCGATGGGGCCGCCCACAACGCGGTGGCAGAGTCCATCGAGACCGAGGACAGCCAGAACTACACCATCACGCTCAAGGAGGGGCTGACCTTCTCCGACGGCTCCCCCGTCACCGCCGAGAGCTTCACCAAGGCATGGAACCAGGGAGCGCTGCTCAGCAACGGTCACCTGTCCAGCTACTTCTTCGAGCCCATCGAGGGCTTCAGCTATGACGAGGACTCCGACCTCACCGGTCTCGAGGTGGTCGACGAGACGACGTTCACGGTGGCGCTGCAGCAGCCCGAGGCGGACTTCCCGCTGCGACTGGGCTACTCCGCGTTCTTCCCGCTGCCCGAGTCCGCCTTCGAGGACCCCGACACCTTCGGTGAGAACCCGATCGGCAACGGCCCCTACATGCTTGACGGAGAGGGCGCCTGGGAGCACAACGTCGGCATCTCCCTCGTCCCGTCGGAGTCCTACCAGGGCGACCGGGTGGCCCAGAACGGCGGTGTCGACCTGAAGTTCTACGAGACCCAGGACGCGGCCTACAACGACCTGCTGTCGGGCAACCTGGACGTGCTCGACGCGGTCCCCGACTCTGCCTTCGGCACCTTCGAGGACGAGCTGGGTGACCGTGCGGTCAACCAGCCGGCGGCGATCTTCCAGTCCTTCACCATCCCGATGGAGGCCGAGCACTTCTCCGGTGAGGAGGGCACGCTGCGCCGTCAGGCCCTGTCCCACGCGATCAACCGTGAGGAGATCACGCAGGCCATCTTCCAGGGCACCCGCACCCCGGCGGTCGACTTCACCTCACCGGTCATCGACGGGTGGTCGGACAGCATTCCGGGCGCCGAGGTCCTGCAGTATGACCCGGAGAAGGCCAAGGAGCTGTGGGACGAGGCCAATGCGATGTCGGAGTGGGAGGGCACCTTCACGCTGGCCTACAACACCGACGGTGGCCACCAGGCCTGGGTCGACGCGACCGTGAACTCGATCCGCAACACGCTCGGCATCGAGGCGGAGGGCAACCCCTACGCCGTCTTTGCCGACCTGCGCTCGGACGTCACGGCCCGCACCATCGAGGGCGCGTTCCGCACCGGTTGGCAGGCCGACTACCCCGGTCTGGGCAACTTCCTCGGCCCGCTCTACGGCACCGGCGCAGGGTCCAACGACGGTGACTACTCCAACGCCGAGTTCGACGACCTGCTGAGCCAGGCCGCCAGCGCCGGTTCGGTGGAGGAGTCCTCCACGCTCTACAACCAGGCACAGGAGATCCTCTTCCAGGATCTCCCGGTGATCCCACTGTGGTACTCCAACGTCACCGGTGGCAGCGCCGAGACGGTCGACAATGTGGCGTTCGGCTGGAACTCCGTGCCGATCTATCACGAGATCACCAAGTCCGAGTGACCTCACCGCGCGACACGTGAGAGCAGGGGGCGGGGCCGAAGTGGTCCCGCCCCCTCGCCCGTGTCTTCGCGAGACTCGGCTGCCCGTGGTCGACACGGGTGGGCCCAGACCCAGACCGACTAGGAGGACGACCGGATGCTGCGGTATATCGGGCGCAGACTCTTGCAGGTGATCCCGGTGTTCCTCGGGGCCACCCTGCTGATCTACTTCATGGTGTATGCGATGCCCGGCGACCCGGTTGCGGCGCTGGGCGGCGAACGTGGACTGCCCGAGGCGGTCCAGGAGCAGATCCGTGAGCGTTACAACCTGGACAAGCCGTTCATCGTCCAGTACCTGCTCTATCTCAAAGGCATCCTGACCTTCGACTTCGGGATCACCTTCTCAGGCCGCGAGGTGATTGACGTCATCCGCGAGGCCTTCCCGGTGACGATCAAGCTGGCGTTCATGGCCATCGTCTTCGAGGCCGTCCTGGGAGTTGCCGCCGGTCTGGTCGCGGGGCTGCGTCGTGGCGGGATCTTCGACGCCACGGTGCTCGTCGTCAGCCTGCTGGTGATCGCGGTGCCGACCTTCGTCATCGGTTTCGTGCTGCAGTACTTCGTCGGGGTCGAGCTGGGCTGGCTGCCCACCACCGCGTCGAGCGACTCCACCTTCCGAGACCTGCTGATGCCCGCTATCGTGCTGGGCGCCGTCTCCTTCGCCTACGTCCTGAGACTGACCCGCACCTCGGTGGCCGAGAACCTGACGGCTGACTATGTCCGCACCGCCGCGGCCAAGGGCCTGTCCCGCAACCGGGTGATCAGCGTGCACGTCCTGCGCAACTCGCTGATCCCCGTGGTCACCTTCCTCGGAGCCGACCTCGGAGCGTTGATGGGCGGTGCGATCGTCACCGAGGGGATCTTCAACATCAAGGGCGTCGGTGGCACCCTCTATCGCGCGATCCTGCAGGGAGAGTCCGCGACGGTCGTCTCACTGACGACCGTGCTGGTGCTGGTCTACATCGTGGCCAATCTCTTCGTCGACCTCCTCTATGCCGCACTCGACCCGAGGATCCGTTATGTCTGAACACTTCGGCACGGGCCGGGAGAGCGGCCCGGAGCCGGACGCGGCCCGGCGACACCAGGAGCACTTCTTCGCCGAGATGGACGAGACCGGCCTCGGCGCCGTCGATGCGGTCCAGGACACCGGGGCCCCCTCTTCCCTGTGGTCTGAGGCGTGGCACAAGCTGCGTCGCCGCCCCCTCTTCTGGGTCTCGACCCTGATCATCACCGCGGTGATGGTGCTGGCACTCTTCCCGTCCTGGTTCACGTCCGTGGATCCTCGCTTCTGCGAGCTGTCCAACTCCCTGGGTGAGCGCGCGCCCGGCCACCCGTTCGGGTTCGACCGGCAGGGCTGCGACATCTTCTCGCGCACGATGTATGGCGCTCGCGCGTCCGTCCTCGTCGGCGTGCTCACCACCGTCGCGGTCGTCGTGATCGGGGTGACCGTCGGGGCCATCGCCGGCTTCGTGGGTGGTTGGGCAGACACGCTGCTCTCGCGGGTCACCGACATTTTCTTCGCCATCCCGCTGGTCCTGGCCGCCATCGTCGTGATGCAGGTCTTCTCCGACAGCCGCTCCATGTGGACGGTCATCGCCGTGCTGGGTGTCTTCGGGTGGCCGCCCATCGCCCGGATCACCCGTGGGACGGTGATGAGCATCAAGAACAACGACTACATCACGGCTGCGACGGCGCTGGGTGTGAGCAGGTTCAGCACGCTCATGCGCCACATCCTGCCCAACGCCGCCGCACCGATCATCGTCTATGCCACGGTCGCCCTCGGCACGTTCATCGTGGCCGAGGCGACGCTCAGCTTCCTAGGCATCGGGTTGCCGCCGTCGGTGACCTCATGGGGAGGCGACATATCCAAGGCACAGGCGTCCCTGCGTTCCAACGCCACGGTGCTGTTCTATCCCGCCGGCGCGCTGGCCACGACCGTGCTCGGCTTCATCATGTTGGGCGACGTCGTGCGCGACGCCCTCGACCCCAAGGTGCGCAACCGATGACCGACCCCCAGAACCCGACCAGCGGCGCGAGCCCCGCACCCGAGGCGGAGGGCCAGACCCCGCTCCTGGAGATCAGGGACCTCGAGGTCGCCTTCCGCTCGTCGACGGGCATGGTGCCCGCGGTGCGCGGCGCCAATCTGACCGTCTATCCGGGGCAGTCTGTCGCCATCGTCGGTGAGTCCGGTTCGGGCAAGTCGACGACTGCGCACGCCATCATCGACCTGCTGCCCGGCACCGGCCGGGTGACCGGCGGCTCAATCAAGTTCGCCGGCAAGGAGCTGACCTCTGCGTCGCGCAAGGACATCGAGCACCTGCGTGGCCGGGAGATCGGACTGGTCCCCCAGGACCCGATGTCCAACCTCAACCCGGTGTGGAAGATCGGCTTCCAGGTCAAGGAGGCCCTGATAGCCAACGGTGTCGCCAAGGGCAGCGACATCGCCAAGGAGGTCGAGGCGGTGCTCTCCCGGGCTGGGTTGCCGGACGCGGCACGCCGCTCGAAGCAATACCCCCACGAGTTCTCCGGAGGCATGCGCCAGCGTGCCCTGATCGGCATCGGTCTCGCGGGACGGCCGCGGTTGCTGATCGCGGACGAGCCGACATCGGCACTGGACGTGACCGTGCAGCGTCAGATCCTGGACCACCTCGAGGAGCTCACCAGCGAGCAGAACGCCGCGGTCCTGTTCATCACCCACGACCTCGGACTCGCCGCCGAGCGCGCCGAGCACCTCGTGGTCATGCACCGCGGACGGGTGGTCGAGTCGGGGCCGTCCCGACAGATCCTGAGCAGCCCCCAGCACCCCTACACCCAGCGTCTGGTGGCCTCCGCGCCGTCGCTGGCCTCCCGACGGATCCAGTCGGCCCACGAGCGAGGGGTCGAGTCCGACGAGCTGCTCGTCGAGGACGAGGCGTCGACCGCGTCCAACATCGTGGAGGTCGAGCAGCTGACCAAGGTGTTCAGCCTTCGGGGTGGGCCCGTTGGTGCCAGTCGTGAGTTCAAGGCGGTCGACGACGTCTCGTTCGTCATCCCGCGCGGTTCGACGATGGCCCTGGTCGGCGAGTCCGGTTCGGGCAAGTCCACGGTCGCCAACATCATCCTCAACCTGCTGGAACCCACCGAGGGCAAGGTGCTGTTCGAGGGCACCGAGGTCGGTGCGCTGAGCCGTCGGCAGCTGTTCGACTTCCGCCGCCAGGTGCAACCGATCTTCCAGAACCCCTATGGCTCCCTGGACCCGATGTACTCCATCTTCCGCACCATCGTCGAACCCCTGCGGGTGCACCGGATCGGCGACGCGAAGTCCCGCTCCAAGCGGGTCGCGGAGCTCCTTGACCTCGTGTCACTGCCCACCTCCACCATGCGCCGCTATCCCAACGAGCTCTCGGGTGGGCAGCGTCAGCGCGTCGCGATCGCGAGGGCGCTCGCGCTGGAGCCCAAGGTCGTCGTCTGCGACGAGGCGGTCTCCGCCCTCGATGTGCTGGTCCAGGCCCAGGTGCTGAGCCTGCTCCATGACCTCCAGCACGAGCTCGGCCTGACCTATCTGTTCATCACCCACGACCTTGCGGTCGTCCGGCAGATCGCCGACACCGTCGCCGTCATGCAGAGCGGGCGCATCGTCGAGCAGGCGGGCACGGCCGAGGTCTTCGACAACCCGCGTGAGGAATACACCCGGGAGCTGCTCGAGGCCATCCCGGGTGCCAGTCTCGACATCGGCTATCAGGCGCCGAAGGTGCAGGACGCCTGAGCGCCGTGGCCAGGGCAGGGTCGAAGTCGGCCGGTGGCACCCCTGCCACGGTCCTGCTGGAGCGGGCCGGTGTGCCGTTCACGGTCCGGGCCTATGACCACGACCCTGCCGCGGCCTCCTACGGGTTGGAGGCCGCTCAGGCCTTGGGGGTGGACCCGGCCCGCGTCCTGAAGACTCTCCTCGTCGAGACGGACGCCGGACTCGGCGTGGGGATCGTCCCCGTCGCCCGTCAGCTCGACCTCAAGGCGGTCGCCGCCGCGCTGGGCCAGAAGAAGGCGGTGATGGCCGACCCGACGGTGGCCGAACGGACGACGGGCTATGTCGTCGGTGGCATCAGTCCTCTGGGACAGAGGAAGTCCCTGCCCACCGTGCTTGACTCCACGGCAACGCAGTTCGCGACCGTGCTCGTGTCTGGGGGCAAACGCGGCCTCGACCTCGAGCTGGCCCCCCAGGACCTCATTGCGCTCACCCGCGCCACCCTGGCGCCCATCGCCAGGTGACGCCCAGAAGGGCTAGCTAGCCCTCGGTCGGCAGCCTGACCGGACGGCCCTCCCACGGGGTGGACAACACGACCGTGGTGCTGCTCGCACAGTTGGCGGCGACCCGGATGTCGGCCAGGAGCTGCTCGAGGTCCGACGGCTTGGCGAGCCGGACCTGGATCACATAGTTCTCCCGCCCGGCGACGGACCAGCACGAGTCGATCTCCGGCAGGTGCTCGAGCCGCTCCGGGATGTCGTCGGGCGCCGCCGGGTCAAACGGCGTCAGCGCGATCAGCGCGGTCAGCGGCAGGCCAACCTTCTCGAAGTCGATCTCGGCGCGGTAGCCGGTGATCACGCCGCGCTCCTCGAGCCGCTTGACCCGTTGGTGCACAGCCGACGTGGACAGCCCCACCGCCCGACCCAGGTCGGCGAAGCTCATCCGGCCATCCGCAGCGAGCAGTCCGACGATCTGGCGGTCAACAGCTTCCATGACCGCATAGCCTAGTGACCCATGACCCCGCAGATCAGCCCAGGCCAGCGCCTCCTCCTGCTGGACGCCGCGAGTCTCTACTTCCGCGCCTTCTTCGGCGTCAAGGACGCGGCCCCCGCGCCGGACGGGACTCCCACCAACGCCGTGCGCGGGATGCTGGACTTCACCGCGACGCTCATCAACCGGTTCCACCCCACACGCCTGGTCGCCTGCTGGGACGACGACTGGCGGCCCGCCTTCCGGACCGCCGCGATCCCGTCATACAAGGCACACCGTCTGGTCGAGGGGGCCACCGGCAACGTGGAGGAGGTCCCCGACGCGCTGCAGGTGCAGGTGCCGCTGATCCGCACGGCGCTGGAGGCCTTCGGCTTCCCCGTTCTGGGCTCTCCCGGTTTTGAGGCTGACGACGTCATCGGGACGCTCACGCACCGGCACACGGGGGTGCTGCCCGTGACAATCGTGACCGGCGACCGCGACCTCTTCCAGCTCGTCGACGACGAGCACGACATCAGCGTCGCCTACACGGCCCGCTCCGGTGTGCGGGACGCTGAGGTGATCCGGCAGGCCGACCTCCAGGCACGGTATGGCGTGCCCTCCGGGGCCGCCTATGCCGACATGTCGATCATGCGCGGCGACACCAGCGACGGTCTGCCCGGGGTCGCCGGGATCGGCGACAAGACGGCGGCGGCCCTGATCGCCACCTATGGCTCGCTCGCCGGCGTGCGCGAGGCCCTGGCCGCAGGTGACCCGGCGATCAAGGGTGCGCGGCGCAAGAACCTGGAAGCCGCCTCGGACTACCTCGACGTCGCCCCCGGCGTGGTCCTGGTCGCCCGGGACGCGGCCCTGCCTGATCGTGCGCTGACACTGCCCCGTGAGCTTGCCGACCCGGGCACGCTGCTGCAGTTTGTCGAGGCCTACGGCATCTCCGGACCGGTCTCCCGGCTCCTGGCCGCCCTCAACCTGAGCTGAAGGTCGAGCCGAACGGTCAGCTGCGAGTTGCGCGTCAGCCCCGACCCCGCGCACGTCGCGGCTCATTGGGCGGCCACTCTCCGTCGTCCGATCCGTCGTCGCCGGCAAACAGCAGGTTCTGCAGCTGGACCTGCACGTCCTCGACGCGGGGCACGTCGTGCAGCTCCATGCCCGCCTTGTCCGTGGCGTCCGAGACGATGAGCGTGCCGCATCCCAGGATCCGGTCGAGCACACCCTTCTCGATGCCGATGTCGTTGATCCGGTGCAGCGGGATGTCCCGGCCGATCTTGGTCAGGATGCCGGAGCGGTGGCTCAACCGGCGATTGGTGATGACATAGCGCTCGGTCGACCAGCGCAGGATCGGCACGAGCACGAACCAGGCGGCGATCAGGGCCGCCAGGACCGCGCCGGCGATGGTGACCCAGTTGCCATAGGACAGGTCCCGGGTGAACCACCACACGGCCCACAGCAGGGCGAGCAGGAAGAGGGCTAACGCGATCGGCCCAGCCAGTGCCTTCCAGTGCGTGCGGATGCTGAGCACGACTGATTCGCCGTCGCCGAGGTGCTTCTCCTTCAGAGCCATGGTGGCATCCTGCCACCAACACCACTGCCGGCGCGATGGTTGGCCGCGACGGCGCCGTGGGTGCTGCGCGCTCAGTCCATCCGGTCCGCTGCGACGACGCCTCGCAGCATCGCGTCGGTGGCGCGGCGGGCCGTGGCCGACACCGGCCCGTCAGCCGCCTGCGCGATCTGCCCCAGCAGGTCCACCACCTGCTTGCTGCGCCGCACGAAGTCGCCCGCAGAGAGCTCGCTGTCGCGCAGCACCTCGTCCAGCGCCCGGCCCGACGCCCAGCGGTGGATCATCCACGCGATCCCCGGGTCCAGCTCGCCGGTCAGCGGCAACCGGTGGTCGGCCTCCCGGTCGGTCAGCTGCGACCAGATGGCGACCATTTCGTGGAAGGCCTCCTCCACCTCGGTCGTCGGCCAGCGCGGCGACGGGCTCTCGTCGCTGCCGCGTGGCTCGTGGATCAGGGTGGAGACCACGGCCGCCAGACCGGCCGCGTCTAGACGCTGCCACGTGCCCTGGGTGATGGCCTGGGCCGCCACCAGGTCCTTCTCGGTGTAGATCCTGCGCAGGCTCGCGCCCGCGTCGGTCACCTGCTGACCGTCCTCGGTGAGATAGCCGAGCTCGCTGAGCAGCGTGCAGATCCGGTCAAAGGTCTTGGCCACGGTGTTGGTCCGCCCGCTCACCCGCCGTTGCAGATCGTCGGTGTCGCGCCGCAGCTTCCACCACCGCTCCGCCCACCGCGCGTGGTCCTCACGGTCCGGGCACTGGTGACACGGGTGTGCTCGCAACCGGCTGCGCAGCTCATCAGGGTCCGTATGCCGTGTCGCACCACTGCCCTCCCCCGCACCTGAGGCCCGGGTCTGCTCAGGCTCACCCTGGTGCCCCCGCACACGCTGGCCCGCCGCCTCCGTGCTGGGCCACTGGCTGGGCGGTGGTTCGAAGGGCACCTGGGCCCGCAGCGTGGCTGCCAGGTCCTTGCGGGAGCGCACGTTGCGCGGGTTGAATCCCCTGGGGATCGCCACGCGGGCGACCGGGATCACCGGGTCCTGCAGGTCGTGCACGGTCAGCCGGCGCAGCTGGGCGTCGGAGTCCAAGATGCTCGGCTCCGGTGAGCGGCCGGGCTTGGACGGCACGGTCAGCACGATGGCCATCCCCTTGCGACGCCCCTGCGGCAGGCTGAGGACGTCCCCGGGGGACAGTTCCTCAAGGCTCACCGCGATCTCGGCCCGGAGGGAGGCCGAGCGACGGCGGGCGGCGGTCTTCTCGGCATCACTGAGCTCGCGGCGCAGGCGCGCGTACTCCCGGAAGTCACCCAGCTCGCAGTGCATCGACTCGGCGTAGCCGGCCATCGCCTCCTCGTTGCGACGCACCTGACTCGCCAGTCCCACGACTGCGCGGTCCGCCTGGAACTGGGCGAAGGAGGACTGGAGCAGCTCGTGGGCGACCTCGCGACCGAACTGGGCCACGAGGTTGACCGCCATGTTGTAGGTGGGCCGAAAGGAGGATCTGAGGGGATAGGTCCGCGTGGAGGCCAGCCCTGCGACGTCGATCGGGTCCAGGCCGCGGCGGTGCAGCACGACCGCGTGACCCTCGATGTCGATCCCTCGCCGTCCGGCGCGTCCGGTGAGCTGGGTGTATTCGGCCGGGGTGACCGGAGCGTGCTCCTCCCCGTTGAACTTCACCAGCTTCTCCAGGACCACGGTGCGAGCGGGCATGTTGATGCCCAGCGCCAGCGTCTCCGTGGCAAAGACGGCCTTGATCCGCCCCGCGGTGAACAGCTCCTCGACGATCTCCCGAAAGAGCGGGAGCATGCCCGCGTGATGTGCGGCAAACCCGCGGCTGAGCCCCTCGACGAAGTCGTGATAGCCGAGCACGGGCAGGTCACGTTCGTCGACCTCGGCCACCCGCTCCTCGACGAGGCGGCGGATCCGCTCGCCCTCCTGGGGCGGCACCAGGCGGGTCCCGCGGCTGAGCAGCTGGGTGACCGCCCCCTCGCAGCCAGCCCGGCTGAAGATGAAGGTGATCGCCGGCAGGAGCCCCTCCCGGTCCAGCCGGTCGATCACCTCGGAGCGGCTGGCCGTCCCTCCGGGCAGGCTTCCGGCACCCCCGTGGCCGCGTGTGTGGTCCGCGTCGTCGCCGCCGGGTCGGCCGTCGCCGCGCCGCCGGTCATAGCCACCACCGCTGCGCTCGGCCCGCCCGCGACCAGACCGCCCCCGGTCGTCCCGGCCGTGCGGGCGCCCACGACGACCGCGCGGGCCCCCCGCGTCGTCGCGGCGCCAGCGGGCGTCGCGCTGCGTGCTCATGATCCGGCTGATCAGCTCGGGGTTGATGCTGGTCTGCTGAGCCGGCCCGGAGGGATCGACGACCAGGCCGTCGCCCTCGTGGACGAACAGGTCCATCAGGTCCTTGCCGACCATCATGTGCTGCCAGAGCGGCACCGGCCGGACCTCGGAGACGATCACCTCCATGTTGCCGCGCACCGTGCGCAACCAGTCGCCGAACTCCTCGGCGTTGCTGACCGTCGCGGACAACGAGATGACCTGCACCGACTCGGGCAGGTGGATGATCACCTCCTCCCAGACCGCACCACGGAAGCGGTCTGCGAGGTAGTGCACCTCGTCCATCACCACGAAGCCCAGGCCGGCCAGGGTGTGCGACCCGGCATACATCATGTTGCGCAGCACCTCGGTGGTCATGACGACCACGGGAGCCTCGCCGTTGACGGACGCGTCGCCGGTCAGCAGGCCGACCTTGTCGGATCCATGCTGGGCGACGAGGTCGTGGTATTTCTGGTTGCTCAGCGCCTTGATGGGGGTGGTGTAGAACGCCTTGCGCCCGGTCTCGAGTGCGAGAGCCACGGCGAACTCCCCCACGATCGTCTTGCCGGCTCCGGTCGGGGCCGCCACGAGCACGCCCTGCCCCGCGTCCACCGCCGAGATCGCCGCGAGCTGGAAGTCGTCGAGCGGGAAGTCGAGCCGTGCCGTGAACCGCCCGACCGCCCCCCTGTCTCGCGTGTTCCGCTCGCGGGCAGCGGCATACCGCTCAGCAGGAGAGGACATGGCCCCAGGCTACGCGGTCCCCCCACCCATTTTCGTAGTGGTTCTGCGGGTCCCCCTCGTCGGCCCGAGCGTTCACCTGCACGCTGCGGCCGGGATGCGTCCGCGTGTCGTCGGCCCGAGCGTTCACCTGCACTGTGCGGCCGACGCTAGTACGAAGAGGCACTCAGCCCGCCGGGACCAGGACGTCGATCGCGCCGGGCACGACGCTGCAGTCGACCGGCAGCGGGCACAGAGCCTCCCCATCGCCGTGCGCCACGAGCTCCGGCCCGGCCACGCTGACCCGGCGCGCCCGCTCGATCCGCACGGGCGGATGGTTGCTGTGCCGCCCGGAGAAGACCCCGGCAAGCAGCCGCACGGCCGAGGTGGCACCGACCGGCTCGATGATGATGACGTCAAGCAGCCCGTCGCCAGGATCCGCGTCGGGCGCGATGCGCATGCCGCCGCCATAGACCGGCATGTTGCACACGGCCACGACCAGGGCGTCCAGCTCCAGCACCTGGTCGTCCAGCTCGAGGCGATAGGCCATCGGCCGCAGCCTGACGAGCTCGGGCAGCACGGCGACGGTGTAGGACTGGGCTCCCAGCCAGCGGGGCAGGGTCGCGGCGCGGGCCGCGATGAGCGCGTCCAGGCCGCACGGCACCGAGCCGACCACGTGCCGGTCGAGCGGGTCCACGTGGATCAGGTCGATGCTCCGGCGGGTGCCGGAGAGCAGGGTGGCGACGGCCGCGTCGATCCTGAGAGGTATGCCGAGCGAGCGCGCGTTGTCGTTGCCCGTGCCCGACGGCACGATGCCCAGGGCCGTGCCGCTGCCGACCACCTGTCCTGCGGCGATCTGCACGACACCGTCGCCACCGACCGCGACAAGGGCCTCGACGCCGTCCCGCACCGCCCCCTGGCACGCTTCCCGCGCCTGCTCGACGGTGGCTGCCACGAGCTCGTGGACCTGCTGGCCGGCGGCCCGCAGCTGCTCGACCACCTGTTCACCCACAGCACCGGCCCCCCGGCGGCCGGATCGTGGGCCGTGCAGCACGGCATACCTCGTCATGGGTTGATTGTGCCCCAGCGCCTCGCGCAGCGGGGCACGCCACTCACAAGGGGCTGGCCTCGTCCGGTGACAGGTCCTTCCAGGCGGTCGTCGGATCCTTCTTGGCGCGTCGTCGCTCCATGACCACCGAGACGCCGATGGCGCCCCAATAGAGGATGTAGACGGGGATGGACAGGGCGATCATCGTCCAGGCGCTGGGGTCGGGCGTCACGAACGCCGCGAAGATCAGGATGATCATCAGGGCGACCCGCCAGCCTTTGATCATCACGCGGGCCGACAGGATCTTGAGCTGGTTCAGACCCACCAGCGCCACCGGCATCAGGAAGGCCAGGCCGAACGCGAGGATGAAATAGAGCACGAAGTTGAGATAGGTCATCGCGTCCTGCAGGTTCGCCGCACCCTCAGGGGTGAACGACAGCAGGATGGCCACCGTGCGTGGGATCGCCCACGCGGCCAGGGCGGCACCGGCGAGGAACAGAGGCACGGCCGCACAGAAGTAGGCCAGCGCGATCCGGCGTTCCTTCTTGGTCAGCCCGGGCATCAGAAAGCCCCAGATCTGCCAGATCCAGATCGGGCTCGATAGCACGATGCCGACGAAGATCGCGACCTTCAGCTGCACCGAGAAGGGTTGGGTGATGCTCGCGCCGAAGTTGATGTTGACGATCTCGCGACCGCTGGCGTCGCGCACGTCCTTGAGCGGCTGGATCAGCAGCCCGATCAGGTCAGCGTAGACATACCACCCGACGACGGATAGGACCAGGACGCCGAGGCTGGCGATGACGACCCGGTTGCGCAGCTCCCGGAAGTGGTCCGCGAGAGACATCCGTCCCTCGGGATCTCGGGAACGGCGACGAAGTGCCACAGGTGCAGCGGTGACCGTCAGGCGCGCGGGTTGTTCGAACGCCCGTCGTCGCCGCGCAGCCCGTCACGGAACTCGTCGCGCACGTGGGCACCACGGTCGCGCACATCGTCGGCTGTGTCGCGGGCGCGGTCCTTGAGGTCATCGGCGCGATCCCGCAGACCGACGCGGTCACGGTCCTCACGGTCCCGGTCACGCACGTCACCATCGGTATGCCGATCGGCCCGGTAGTCGTCGCGGTAGCGGTCAGCCGTCTCCCCCGGGACCGTGTCGCGGCTGGCCGCGCTGGGCTCCTTCATCTGGTCGACCTCGGACTTGAAGATCCGCATCGACTGCCCCAGGCTGCGCGCCATGTTGGGCAGGCTCTTCCAGCCGAACAGCAGGATGAGCACGATGATCAGGGCACCGATTTGCCAGGCCGACGGCTTCATGCGAGGGGACCTCTCTCACGGGGCGGTGACTGCACGCCTGTGCAGCCCCGTTAACGTCCTCAGTGTAACGGGTAGAACTGCAGAGCCAGGTCCGCTCCGGCCCGGGTTTCTGCCGCGAGCTCCGGCGGGCTCGTGACGGTCCCCGCACCTCCCAGACGCCACACCAGACGCTGCACCCAGGCGGGATCAGCAGCACGCAGGGTGACGCGCAGCGACCCGTCGTCGCGCCGCTCGACGGACTCCATCGGGAAGTTCTCGGCCACCCACGCGGCCCGGGGCGCGAGCTCCAGCTCGACCAGCACATCCTGCGGTGACCCCTGGAACGCGGTGCTGCCCGTCGCGCGGGGTCGGGCGCGTTCGGGTGGGGTCCCGTCCTCGTCCAGGACCGCCAGGTCCTCGATCCGGTCGAGGCGGAAGAGTCGCACGTCCTGGGCGCGGTGGCACCAACCCTCGAGATACCAGCGACCCTCCAGCGAGACGACCCGCATCGGGTCCACGTCACGCTCAGTCGTCTCATCGCGGGTCGCGTTGTAGTGGCGCAGGTGGACCCTGTGCGGTCCCGCCAGCGCCTCACGGATCTGCTCCAGCCGCTGCTGCTCGCTCTCCCCCACCTCTAGGCTCACGCTCACCTGTCCGGCGGCAACGCCCCCGGCTTCCGCCGCATCCTCCAGCTTGGCCAGGGCCCGCTCGATGGCGTCGCTGGCACCCACCCCCGGAGTCGCGGCCAGCGCGCGCAACGCCACGATCAGCGCCAGGGCCTCGTCCCGGCCCAGCCGCAGGGGGCGCGCGATCTCCTTGGCGTTGCCGACATGGACCCGGCCGTCCTCCCAGCTGGCCTCGATCAGGTCGTCGGGGTAGTGCCCCGGTGTCCCACAGACAAAGAGCAGCTGCAGGTCGTCGACGATCTGCTCCTGGGAGACGCCGAGATCCCGGGCCGCCTCCTCGATGTCCACGCCCTGGCGGTTCAGCAGCCAGGGCACCATCGTCAGCAGCCGTGACAGCCGCTGCGTCGCGGTCTCCGGGACGGACATCAGCCCACCGTCCCCCGGTGCGCGGCTGCGACCGCCTCCAGGCTGCGGCGCACCCCGGTCACCAGCTCCTCGGGAGCAAGAGCCACGGCGTCCGGCCCGAGGCCGGCGATCTCCTCGATCAGGGGCCACGGGGCGCCCATCTCCAGCTCGACGACGTCCCAGCCCTGCGGCCCACGCTCGTCAAGCACCTGCCCGCGTCGGCGCACCCGGTGACCGGCGCCGGGCCGCACGGCCACGCGTGCCGACCGCTCGCCCGGCTGCTCGTCGGCCGTCGTGATCATCGCTCGCGGGTCGTGGTCCTTGGGCACCTGATAGGCACCCGGCCGGCCGGTGATCTTCAGGTCGCCATCGATCCGGTCCAGCCGGAAGACCCGAGGGGCGTCCCGGTCCAGGTCGTGGCCCGTCAGATACCAACGACCGTGCCACGAGGTCAGCGCCCACGGCTGCAGGTGTCGCTGCGCCGGTGACCCGGCGGTGCCCCGGCGATAGCTGAACGACACCTCGCGGCTGGCCAGCACGGCGGCGCGGGCCGCCTCGAAGGCCGGCTCGTTGGTGTGCAGCAACGGTTCGATGCCGGCGACGGAGGACTCGTCGCGAGTCAGCCCGGTCGACTCGAGCTTGCGCAGCGCCTGTGCGGCGGGGCCCGCCAGGCTGGCCTGCGACCACGCGCGCGAGGCGACGCCGATCACGGCCAGCTCGTCGGGCTCGAAGGCGATCTCGGGCAGGGAGTACTCACGGCGGTCGATGCGATAGCCGGTCTCGTCGTCGAAGAGCGGGTCGACCACCTCGGTGCGCAGCGGGATCCCGAGCAGTCGCAGCTCGTCCTTGTCGCGCTCAAACATGCGGTCGAAGGCCTCGTCGGTGCTCTCGGCATACTGCGGCACCGCCGTGCGGATCCGGCTCTTGCTCATCGGTTGGCGGGTGTAGAGCAGCGCGATGACCAGGTTCAGGAGCCGTTCCGTCTTCGCGGCGGCGGGACTGGGACGAACCATGGCGATGACGCTACCTGACACTCGCCCGTGACCCGGCGTCGGCACGGCGGGTCTGTGCGGGCGCCGACCTGCTCGCGGCCGGACGCTGCGGATCGGTCAGCACAGGAGCGACGCGGCGTGGCGTCCGGCCGCGGCCGCCGTCAGGAAGGCCGCAGGGTCGTCGCGCAGACCCCGTCCCATCGTCGACAGGCGCACCGGCGAGTCGGCCAGGGCACGGTCCAGCCCGGTCAGGTCGATGTCGTGCCGGGTCAGGTGGGGGCCGGCCTCGACCAGCTCGTCTGCCTGGCGCAGCACCTCGTCGGCCAGGGCGTCGTCGATGCCGCAGTGCCCCCGCAGCAGTGGGACCGGCACGTCTGCGGGGCGGTTGAGGAGCCGGGCGTATGCCGTGCGGCTGTGGTGCGAGATGCCGCGGTGCCGTTGCCTGGGGTCGGCCCCGGAGACGCGGAGGGTGGCGACCCCGGCGCCACCGAGGACGGCTGCCGCGTTGAGGGCCTCACCGGCGGAGACTCCGGAGAACCCCCAGGTGGACCCCGTCCCCAGGTTGCCCGGCCCCTGGGCCACGATCACGGCGTCCGCGCGGACCACATGGCGGGCGGCCAGCAGTCCGGAGAAGACGTTGACCGCCTCCAGGTCACCACCGTAGGCCTGCCCGCAGCTGATCACCGAGGCCAACCAGCCGTCCTCGCGCAGGCTGGCGCAGGCCCGGGAGAAGGCGGCGGGCAGCGCTCCACCGTCGGTCATGAGGTAGGCCACGACCACGCCGGGCGCGCGCTCGCGCAGGCCGGCCAGGACCGCGGGGATGCTCGAGTGCAGGTCTGCGACGACGACCGGCAGTCCGGCCAGGTCGGCGGCCCCGTCGAGGGCGCTGTGGTGCGGGCTGTCCTGCTCGTCGACGCCGAAGACCATCGTCTGCAGCGGGGTGTAGCGCGCCTTGACCAGATGCCCGGCGCCGGCGGGGTCTGCAGCGTCGTCGCCAGCGTCGGCGGGCAACCGGTCCGGCAGCGCCACGACCATCGCCACTCCCCCGGTGCCGAGCTCGTTGTCGAGGGCGTTGGTGTTGAGCAGCACCCGGTCGCCGACCACCGGCTCACCGGTCACGGAGCGATAGGCCAGCGCACGCACGATGGGACCTGGCTCTGGGGCTTGCGACTCCCCCCGCGGGTCCCGCGTCGCGTGATCTCCCACCGAGATCACCTGCACGTCCACCTCGACAGCGTCCCCCCAGTGGGCGCGCTCGCGCACGACCTTGCCCTCGCGCCACCGGATCACAGACCGACCCTAGGTCAGATCGACCCTCAACCTGAGAAGGTGCCGCTCAACCCGACAAGAAAAGTCGGGTCAAGCGGCACCTTCTGGGGTCCAGCACCGGATGTGCCTCCGGGCGCGGGTGACACGCCTGGTGCGTTCACCCGGCGTCTGCGACGGGTCGCGTCAGCGCACGCCCTCGAGGTCGACGACGAAGATCAGCGTCTCGCCACCCTTGATCGCGCCACCGGCGCCGCGGTCGCCGTAGCCCAGGTGCGGCGGGATGGTGATCTTGCGGCGTCCTCCGACCTTCATGCCGAGCAGGCCCTGGTCCCAGCCCTGGATGACCTGTCCGACACCGACCTGGAAGTCCAGCGGGGCGCCACGGTTCCAGGAGGCGTCGAACTCCTCGCCGGTGGACCAGGCCACGCCGACGTAGTGGGCGGACACGACGGAGCCGGTGGTGGCCTCAGCCCCGCCACCGACCTCGATGTCCTCGATGATGAGGTCGGCCGGCGGGGTGTCGCCGGGGAACTCGACCTCGGGCTTGGTCTTGTCACTCATGCGCGGTTTCCTTCCGTGCGGTTGCTGCGGCCGGGTGGCCCCAGTGGGTGAACTGTGGGGTCGGGAACTACTGGGCCGCCAGGATGTCGACGACGAAGACCAGGGTCTCGTCCTTGAGCTCATAACCCGGGCCATCCTCCTGGGCCGCGCCATAGCCCATGGCCGGCGGGATGACGAGCAGCACGCGTGAGCCGACGGTCTGGCCGACCAGGCCCTCGTCCCAGCCCTGGATGACCTGGCCGGCGCCGATCACGGTCTCGAACGCCTCGCGGCCCTCCTGCAGGGAGGTGTCGAACAGCTCGCCGTCAGACCACTGGACCCCGGTGTATTGCATCCGCACCTGCTGGCCGGCCTGGATCTCGGCGCCCTCGCCCTTGATCAGCGGCTGGACCACGAGCTCGGACGGGGGCTCCTCGCCCTCGGGGATGGTGATCGTCGCGGGACTGGTGCCGTCGGCCTCGACGGTGGGGAGACCCTCGACGGGCTCGACCGCTTCACCCTCGGCCTGGGTCAGCGGGGTGGTCGCCTTGACCACCTCGACATAAAAGATGACGGTGTCGTTGGGTCCGATCCCGAGCTGGGCGTTGCCGGCCGCGCCGAACGCGTCCTGCGGCGACATGGCCAGGATCATCGACTGCCCCGGCTTGGTGCCGACCAGGCCGTTGAGGAAGCCCGGCAGCAAGTTGGGGTTGGACAGCGACATGACGACCGTCTCGTCGGTGGGGAAGGTCGACAGGATCTCCTCGCCGGTGGTGCCGTTGACAGCGAGGTATCGCAGCTCTACGTCCTGCTCCGCCGTGGTGGTCTCGCCCTCGCCCGCCTCGATCTCCTGGACGGAGGTCTCCGCGACGGACAGCGGGGTCTTGGCGAGCTCAAGAGCCGGGACCGTCGAACCCTCGACGTCGGCCTCGGTCAGGGTCACGTCCTCGACGGTGCCGTTGGGAGCGATCGAGGTCGCCGCCGCGTCGTCACCGGCAGCGGTCTGGCTGGCGTTGTCAGCGTCACCGTCCGAGCCGCAGGCGGACAGGAAGATGAGGGGGGCCACGGCGAGGCCGAGCAGCCGGAACTTGGGAGAGCGCACGCGCCATCCTTGTCTGGAGAGGGATTGTTGGACGGTTAAGACTAACCCGGCGACCCTGGGTGATTGCTGGGTGCGCGCCGGTGTTCTCTCAGTGCCGGCCGTCCTCGATCGAGGCGATCAGCTCATCGATCCGGTCGTCCTGGCTGACGAACGGGTCCTTGCACAGGACCGTGCGCTGGGTGGAGTCGTTGAGCTTGAGATGGACCCAGTCGACGCTGAAGTCGCGCCGGTGCTCCTGGGCGGCCCGCACGAAGTCTCCCCGCAGCTTGGCCCGCGTGGTCTGCGGAGGCGTGCTGCCGGCGGTGGTGATCTGCTCGGGTGTCACCACCTCGGCCGCTCCCCCACGACGGGAGACGATGTTGAACAGTCCCCGGGTCGGGTGGATGTCGTGCCAGGCCAGGTCCAGCTGTTGCAGCCTCGGGTCGCTCATCGGCAGACCGGACCGGTCGGCATACCTCTGCAGTGTGTGCCACTTGAGCACCCACTCGATCTCGGTCTCCACCAGCGACAGGTCCTGGGCCTCGAAGGCCTTCAGGCTGCGCTCCCACAGCTCCAGCACCTGCCGGTAGGGCTCGCGCTGGGCCAGTCCGGCACGCTCGGCGTGGTCCCGGGCCCGGGTGAAGTAGTCGACCTGCATCTGCGCGGCCGTGATCCGCCCGCCGTTGGTCAGCGAGAGCTCCTGTCGGCCGGTCAGGTCCCGGCTGACCTCGCGGATCGCGCTGATCGGGCTGAGCAGGGCGTGGTCGGGGAAGACCACGCCTGCCTCCAGCGCCTTGAGCACCAAATCGGTGCTGCCGAGCTTGAGCAGGGTCGTGGTCTGGCTCATCGTGGAGTCGCCCACGATCACGTGCAGGCGACGGAACCGCTCGGCGTCCGCGTGCGGCTCGTCGCGGGTGTTGATGATCGGGCGGGACCGGGTCGTGGCCGAGCTCAGACCGTCCCAGATGTGGTCAGCGCGCTGACTGATCTGGTAGGTGGCCTGGCTGGCCGAGACGTTGAGGCGCCCGGCTCCGCTGATGATCTGCCGGGTGATCAGGAACGGGATCAGCACATCCGTGACCCTGCTCAGCTCACCTCGCCGACCGATGAGGTAGTTCTCGTGACAGCCGTAGGAGTTGCCGCGGGAGTCCACGTTGTTCTTGATCACATAGACCCGGGCCTCGATCCCCTCCTCGGCCATCCGGGTCTCGGCGTCCAGGGCCAGGTCACACAAGATCGCCTCGCCCGCCTTGTCGTGGGCGATCAGGTCATAGAGGTCGTCGCACTCAGCCGTGGCGTATTCCGGGTGGGAACCGACGTCGAGATAGAGGCGCGAGCCGTTGGCCAGGAAGACGTTGCTGGAGCGGCCCCAACTGACGACCTTGCGGAAGAGATAGCGTGCGACCTCGTCAGGGGCCAGGCGTCGCTCGCCCGGGAAGGCACAGGTCACCCCGAACTCGGTCTCGATCCCGAAGATCCGCCGGTCCATCTAGTCCTCGCGCTGGGTCTGTGGGTTGGTGGTGTCCTGCTCTCCGTCGGAGCCGTCCGCCTTGGTGTCGTCCGCCGTGGTGTCGCCAGCCCTGGTGTCGGCCGGCGCGTCGGTGGCGTCGGGGTCGACCGCCGCCAGGTCCTGGGTCAGGGTGTCGTGCAGCCCGGGGCGGGGGTCGTCCTGGGTCGGGACGTCCTGCGTGGCGCTGGCCTCGTCGAGCAGGGCGTCCAGCAGTGGTCCGCCCAGCCGGCGGAAGGTCCGCCTCGGACGGCGCCGGTCGAGCACCGCGACCTCGAGGTCGTCGGCGGCCAGGTCACGGGGGTCCTCCTCGTCGCGTGCCGCGAGGACCTCCACCGCGACCCGGAGCACCTCGGCCAGTGGCAGATCGGGTGCCCACCGCTCCCGCAGCGCAGTGGCGATGGGCTCGCTGACCCCACCCATCGCGACGAACCCGCGCTCCTCGGTCACCGACCCGTCGTAGGTGAGGCGATAGATCTGGTCGGTCTGCTGCGAGGAGCCCACCTGCGCCACGGCGATCTCCACCTCGTAGGGCTTGGACTCCTGGGTGAAGATCGTGCCGAGCGTCTGGGTGTAGGCGTTGGCAAGCCCTCTGGCTGTCACGTCGCGACGGTCGTAGGAGTAGCCGCGCATGTCGGCGTAGCGGATGCCTGCCACCCGGAGGTTTTCGAACTCGTTGTATTTGCCCGCACCGGCGAAGCCGATCCGGTCATAGAGCTCGGAGACCTTGTGGAGCGTGCGTGAGGGGTTCTCGGCCACGAACGCGATGCCGGTGGCATAGCTGGCCACGACCACCGAGCGGCCGCGGGCGATGCCCTTGCGAGCGAAGTCCGCCCGGTCCTTCATCAGCTGTTCGGGCGAGACATACATCGGCATCGTCATCGGGCACCTCCTGGGTTGCCGCGCCGCCCGGCCACCACGGCCTGGGTCAGCTCCTCGAGCCGTTCGTCATCGACGAACCGGACCCCGGCCTCGGTCACCACGGCGCAGGTCGGCCAGATCCGGCGGCCCAGGTCCGGCCCGCCGGTGGCGGAGTCGTCGTCCGCCGCGTCAAACAGCGCCTCGATCGCCACCGAGAGCCCCTGCTCCTCGGGCATGTCGTCGTGCCAGAGCTTCTTGAGCGCCCCGCGGGCGAACAGCGACCCCGATCCCACGCTGTGGTGGCGCTGCTCCTCATAACACCCACCGGTCACGTCGTAGGAGAAGATCCGTCCCCGCCTGTCCTCCAGGTCGTAGCCCACCAGGACCGGCAGCACGCTCAGCCCCCGCATCGCATTGGCCAGGTTGCCCCGGATCATTGCTGCCAGCCGGTTGGCCTTGCCCTCCAGGGACAGCAGGGTGCCCTCGATCTTCTCGTAGTGCTCGAGCTCGACCTGGAACAGCTTGATGATCTCGATGGCCATGCCCGCAGAACCCGCGATGCCGACGGCCGAGTAGTCGTCGGCAGCAAAGACCTTCTCCATGTCACGATTGGCGATGAAGGTGCCCATCGTGGCCCGTCGGTCGCCCGCGAGCAGCACGCCACCAGCGAAGGACAGGGCCACGATCGTGGTGCCGTGGGGTGCCTCGACCACACCCTCTCCCCCGGCTCTCAGGCCGGCTCCGGGCAGCAGCTCGGGAGCGCGCGTCGCCAGGAACTCCGTGAAGGAGCTGCCGCGCGGCGTGCGGAACTCCAGCGACAAGCCGTGGCCCTGGTCGGCACTCACTGGCCGCCCTTCTGCACAAACCCGTGCACGAACTCCTCGGCGTTGGTCTCGAGCACCCCGTCGATCTCATCGAGCAGGTCGTCCACCTCGGCCGTGCGGTCGCTGTCCTGTTGATGCGTCACCGGCGCTGCGGGCGGCGGGGTGTCCTCGTCCTCGCGCCGCTGTGGGCGCTTCTGCTCCTGACCGGCCATGGCTGCCTCCTGTGACCACCGACTGCGGGTGGCCTCGACGAGTGGTATCCCCGACCCTAACCCTCTGGGCTGACAAGGTGGGCCAACAGGTCTTCGACGCCCTCGACAGAGTCCAGCAGGGCACCGATGTCGGCGCGCGAGCCCAGCTCCGGCTCGGGCAGCTGCACCCGCCGCAGGCCCCGCTGACCGGTCGCCGGCTCGAAGACCACCGAGTCCCAGGAGGCGGCTCGCACCTGCCCCGTGAACCGGCTGACGCACTGGCCCCGAAACCAGGCCCGGGTCCCCTCAGGAGGATTGATGACGGCGGCCGCGACCTCGTCGGGAGTCACGAGGTTGGTCAGTCGCCCCGAGGCCCGCATCCGCGCCGCCAACCCGCGGGCCGGGTCGATGTCGGACCACTGGATGTCGATGGCGGCCAGGCGGGGGTCATCCCACTGCAGACCGTCCCGCCGGCGATAGCCCTCCAGCACCGCGAGCTTGGTGGCCCAGTCCACCCTCCCGGCGCAGCGCAGAGGGTCGATCGCCAGGTCGCCGGTGACGCCGTCCCAGAGGTCGAGCACCTCACGGGTGTCGGCGTCGGCCGCGTCCCCGACGTGGGCCTCGATCGCCTCCCGATAGACCGCCAGGATGTCCAGGGCGCTCATGGTGCGCCCGTCGACCAGCTCGACCGTATGCCGCAGGCTGGGGTCGTGGGAGATCTCCCGGATGGCGGTGACCGGGTCAGCCAGCTCGAGCTCGGGGGCCAGGCCGGCCTCGATCAGCCCCAGCACCAGGCTGGTGCTGCCCATCTTGAGCAGGTTGGCGACGTCGCACAGGTTGGCATCGCCGACGATCACGTGGAGCCGCCGATGCTTCTCCCCCGTAGCGTGGGGCTCGTCGCGGGTGTTGACGATCGGGCGCTTCAGGGTGGTCTCCAGGCCGATCGAGGCCTCCATGTAGTCGGCGCGCTGGCTGATCTGGAAGCCGGGCTCCTGCGAGAACTGACCGATCCCGACCCGGCCCGCGCCGCACATCACCTGTCTTGCCACGAAGAAGGGCAGCAGGCCGGCGGCGATCGCCAGGAACGGCACCTGTCGCGGCACCAGGTAGTTCTCGTGGGTGCCGTAGGAGGCGCCCTTGCCGTCCACGTTGTTCTTGTAGAGACGGACCTGCTCACCGCCCTGGGCCAGCGTGTGCACCGCCTGGAGCATGAGCTCCTCACCGGCGCGGTCCCACACGACGATCTGGCGTGGGGTGAGGACCTCGGGCGAGGAGTACTCCGGGTGGGCGTGGTCGACATAGAGGCGCGCCCCGTTGGACAGCACCGAGTTGGCGGTCGCGGGGTCGTCCAGGTCGGTCAGCTGACTCAGGTCAGCCAGAGCCCGGGCCATCTCATATCCCCGTGCGTCCCGCAGCGGCGTCTCGTCGGCGTAGTCCCAGCCCGCACCGCTCTGCAGCGCCCTGCCGGGTCCGGCGCCACTGGCATAGGCACGCACCACCAGGCCGGACAGGTGCACGGCACTGGCGTGGGGGTCCCCGGGCCGGGTGAGGCCGAACTCGGTCTCGATGCCCATCACGCGTCGCACTCGCATGGCACGACCCTAATGGGGCGCTGCTGGGCCCGACCCCTGACAGTCGGCCGCTGGCCCTCAGACGTCCTGGGCCGACCCGGCCACCATGCGATCCAGGACCTGCTGGACCAGCGCGCCATACTCGCTGACCACCACCTCCAGGTCGGTGCCGTCCGGATCGAGCAGGCGGATCGAGCGCGTCCCGGCCGCCAGACCGACCATGAGACAGGCCAGCTGGTCCGCCTGCCGGCGCACCAGGTCGTGGACCGGGTCGTCGGCACGGTCTGCGAGGTGCTCAAAACGACTGAGGAAGCGCTCCCGGAAGTCGCTGCGGGCACTCGCGCGGTCGGGGGCGTCCGCGATCAGATAGAGCGCCCGCAACCACGGCTCGGCGCCGTCCTCCTCGCGCCGGTTGAGCATGCGCCTGACCAGGACCTCACCCAGGCCTTCCAGAGGTATGTCGCGGGGCAGCGGTTCTGGCTCCAGCGGTGTGGCGTCGGCATGCAGCTGCTCCTTTGAACCCCCCACCTTCATCACCATCGCCGGCGACACCCCCGCGGCGATGGCGATCTCCCGGATCGTGACGGCACCGTAGCCACGCTCACCGAACAGCTGGCGGGCGGCCTGCAGGACGACGTCGCGAGTGTCCGTCACCGGACCGCCGTCTCTTCGACCGGCCGTGAGCGGTGGGGCGGGATGCCGGTGACGATGTCGATGTCGAGGGTGGCCGACGTCGATCCGACCTGGACCGCGCGCGAGCGGGTCCGGCCGGTGGGGTGGTCCACCACGGTGAGCACGTAGCGGCCCGGCGGTGGCAGGTGGAGCTCGTAGCCACCGGTGTCGTCGGCGTGCCCCGTGGCGACATACTCCCCGGAGTGCCGGATCAGCGAGATCATGACCGCGGGCAGCGGCTCCCCGGAGTCGGTCACGTGACCGGTCAGCCGCAGGCGCCGGTTCATCCGGATCTGGTCCAGGTCGGAGTCACCGAGGTTCTCCAGCCCTGACATCGGTCCCCATCCGTCGGCGCTGACCACCACAAGATAGCGGCCGACCTCCGGCAGCGCCAGCACATAGCGTCCGCTGTTGTCGGTGCGACCCCAGTCCACGTGTCGCCCGTCGGGGTGCAGCACGGTGACCACGGCCTGCTTGATCGGACGGTCGTGGTCATCGGTGATCAGGCCGCCGACGACGACCTCGTTCTCGGCCTCGGGCTGCTTGACGTCGTGGCGCTCCGAGCGCTGCACCTCACCTGCCGCCCGAGAGCTCTGCGCGACCGGTCGGGGCCGGGCGATGAAGGCGGCGATGAACGCGCCCAGCAGTGCCGCACCGGCACCCAGCCAGAAGACCAGCTGGTAGGCGGCGAAGCGCGGGACGTTCGGCATCCCGTCGACGGCCATGGCGGCGAAGACCGCCGCCACCACGGCGCTGGCGGTGGAGGTGCCGATGGCCCGCAGCAACGTGTTCAGACCGTTGGCGGAGGCGGTCTCAGTGATCGGGACGGCGCGCATGATCAGGGTCGGCATGGCCGCAAACGCGAGAGCGGTGCCGAGCGAGGAGATGCCGGAGGCGATCATCACCTCAAGGACGGAGTTGTGCAGGAAGGCGCGGAGCACGAAGCCCACGGCGATGACGACCGCCCCGCCGATGATGACCGCCCGCGGGCCGTAGACCCGGATCAGCCATGCGGCGACCGGAGCCATGGCGACCATCAGGATGCCCGCCGGGAGCATGACCAGCCCGGTGTCGATCACCGACAGCCCGAAGCCATAGCCGGTCTCGACCGGCATTTGCACCTGCTGGGCGCTGGTCAGGAAGTTGGTGAACATCGCGAACCCGATGAGGATCGATGCGACGTTGGTGAGCAGCACCGTGCGGCGCATCGAGGTGCGGATGTCGACGAGGGGCTGCCCGAGGCGCAGCTCGAGCGGGATCCAGGCGGTGAGCACGAGCAGTGCCAGGAGGATCAGGGTGATCGTCTTGCGGTCGGTCCAGCCCCAGCTGCCCGCCTTGGACACGGCCAGCAGGAAGCTGGTGAGCGCGATCGACAGCAGCAGCGCACCGGGATAGTCGAAGCGGCCGAGGGTGCGCACCGTCGACTCCGGCACGACGGCCCAGACGAGGCCGAGCATCAGGACGGCGAAACCGCCCGAGACGACGAAGAGCATCTGCCAGTCGAAGTTCTGATAGATCACGCCGGCCAACGGCATGCCCACTGCCCCGCCGATCCCCAGCGTGGCGCTCATCAGCGCGACGCCCGAGCCGACCCGCTCCGCGGGCAGGTGGTCTCGCATGATGCTGATGCCCACCGGGACCAGGCAGGTCCCGATGCCGGTGAGACCGCGCGCCACGATCACGAGGAAGAGCGAGTCACTCAGGGCGCCCAGCACCGAGCCGATGATGACCGACACCAGGCACAGCAGGAGCATGAGGCGCTTGCCGAACATGTCGGCCAGGCGAGACACGATCGGGGTCCCGACGGCGCCGGTCAGCAGGGTGATCGTCACCAGCCATGAGGCGTTGTCGGAGGTGGTGTCCAGGATCTCGGGAAAATCGGGCAGCAGCGGGAGCACGAGGGTCTGCTGCAACGAGACGAGCGTGCCGCACAGGGCGAGCACCACGATGATCAGGCCGGTGGGGAGGGACTTGGTGTCTGCCCCTGCGTTCGGGCGGTCGATGACGGCGGACCTGGGCACGCTGCTCCTGCGGAGGGGTGAGTGATGGAGTGGCCGGTGAACAAGTGTTCACCGACCGCGGCAGTCTAGCCCGTGCCCTGTGGCGTCCAGGCCACGTCCGGCCAGGGACCGCCCTCCCGTCAGTCCATGTCCTCCAGCTCACGACCCTTGGTCTCCGGCACCCACTTGAGGACGAAGAAGAACGACAGCAGAGCAAAGAGGGTGTAGAACCCGTAGGCAAACCCCAGCCCCACGTCCGCCATGACGGGGAAGCTCGTGGAGATCGCGAAGTTGGCCAGCCACTGCGCCGCCGCCGCGACGCCCAGCGCGGTCGCGCGGATGGCGTTGTTGAACATCTCGCCGAGCAGCACCCAGACGCCGGGGCCCCAGGACATCCCGAAGAACACCACGAAGGCGTTGGCGGCCACGAGCGCCACCAGCGCCATCGAGTCGCTGAGCTCGGGTGCTCCGTCCACGACGGGGGCGCTGGCAAAGGCCCAGGCCATCGTCCCCAGCGACAGGAACATTCCGGCCGAACCGATCAGCAGCAGGACCCGTCGGCCGATCTTGTCGATGAGCGCGATCGCCACCACCGTCACGACGATGTTGGTCACCGACGTCAGGACCGTCTGGGTGAGCGCGTCATCCTCGGTGAAGCCGACGGCCTGCCACAACGTCGAGGAGTAGTAGAAGATCACGTTGATGCCGACGAACTGCTGGAAGACCGACAACGCGATCCCGATCCAGACGATGGGCAGCACCTTGCCTGCGGAGTTCCTCAGATCACGCAAGGAGGCCCGAGCATCCCGTCGCACCGTGCGTTGGATCTCCGAGATGCGCTCGGGGATGCCGCGCAACATGACCCGTCCCAGGACGTTCTTGGCCTCGTCCACCTTGCCTCTTGCCACCAGATAGCGCGGCGACTCCGGGATGGTCAGCGCCAGGACGCCGTAGGCGACGGCGGGGATCACCTCGGCCCAGAACATCCAGCGCCACGCCGTGCTACCCCAGAGCGACTCGCCCGAGCCCCCCGCGACGCCGGCGATGAAGTAGTCCGACAGGAGCGCGACAAAGATGCCGAGCACGATGGCCATCTGCTGCAGGGACCCCAGCCGGCCGCGGATGGAGGCGGGCGAGACCTCAGCGATGTAGGCCGGCGCGATGACGGAGGCGGCGCCGACACCCAGGCCGCCGACCACGCGCCATACGATCATGTCCCACGCACCGAAGGCCAGCCCGGACCCGATGGCGGAGATGGTGAACAGGACCGAGGCCAGGAGCATCACCTTGATCCGACCGACCCGTTCGGCGAGCTGCCCTGCGAGGTAGGCGCCGGCGACGCACCCGAGCAGCGCAGAGCTCACCACGAATCCGGTCAGCGCCGAGCCCATCTCGAAGTCCTCGCGCATGGCGTTGACGGCGCCGTTGATCACGGCTGTGTCGAAGCCGAAGAGGAACCCGCCCAGGGCTGCCACCGAGGTGAGCAGGATCGCCTGACTCAGGACGTAGTCCTTCTGCGTGGTCTGCTGATGACTCTCGTCCGCCATGGCGGGCCTCCTCGTCGGCCGGACCCGATGCCCACATCAGGGTTGTCTCGCCCCAGTGTCACCACGCGATCGCCACCCACGCGAGACGAACGGCCATCCCCCTAGGGTGAGCGCTATGGACACCCTGCTCGCCGTCGTGGTCGGCGTCCTCATCATCGTCGCGGGGGCCGTCCTGCTCACCTGGTTCGTCCGCTCCCGGCTCGTGCTGGGCACCCCCGAGGACCAGGCGACCTATCGGGTCCTGCACCTGAGCAGCCTGGCGACGGCCGAGCTGCGCGCCGGGCTGAGCACCGGGTCAGGTCGCGCGGCTCGGCACCTGCGCTCCCTTCTCGGCACGCCCGCTGTCGCGCTCACCGACGGCACTGCCACGGTCGCGTGGGACGGCACCGGCGAGAGCCTGCACGCACCACACACGCTCGAGCACGCCCAGGAGAGCTTGCGCAACGGCTCGACGGTCGTGCTGGGACCATCGATAGTCGCCTGTCCGGACCCCGACTGCCTGGTCCGCCATGCGATCACCGCGGCCCTGACCTCGGAGGATCACGTCGTCGGCACGCTGACCACCTACACGACAGCTCGGCCGTCGGCGCGACTGGTGCGGGCGGTCGAGGAGGTGGCCCTCTTCGTCAGCGGGCAGCTCGAGCTGGGTGAGCTGGACCGCTCGCGCGCCAAGCTCGCCGAGGCCGAGATCCGCGCGCTGCGGGCCCAGATCAGTCCGCACTTCATCTACAACTCCCTCGGTGCCATCGCCTCCTACGTGCGCACCGACCCCGAGCACGCCCGTGAGCTGCTGCTCGAGTTCGCCGATTTCACGCGCTACTCCTTCCGCCGGCACGGGGAGTTCACCACGCTGGCCGAGGAGCTGCGCTCGATCGAGCGCTACCTGACGCTGGAGCGGGCCCGGTTCGGTGACCGGCTGCAGGTGACCCTGCGCGTCTCCCCCGAGGTGCTTCCCGTCGTCGTGCCGTTCCTGTGCCTGCAGCCCCTCGTGGAGAATGCCGTCCGGCACGGTCTCGAGGACAGGCGGGGGCGGGGTCACATCACGATCGTCGCCGAGGACGCCGGCAACGAGGCGAGCATCAGCGTCGAGGACGACGGGGTGGGCATCGATCCGGAGACCGTCCTGCAGTCGCTCACGGGCGAGGGTGGTGACCACGTGGGGCTGGGCAACGTCGACGAGCGCCTGCGCAGCGTCTTCGGCGACGAGCACGGGCTGGTCGTCGAGACGGCACCCGGCGCGGGCACCAAGGTGAGCCTGCGGGTGCCGAAGTACGCCCCGGGAGTCCACGCGAGCTGAGGGCGGCTCGACCCCCCGTGCGGACCGGACTACCCTGCCTGTATGCCGTGTGCCCTCGCCGTCGACGACGAACCTCCCGCACTGCGCGAGCTGGCCCACCTGCTCTCCCGCGACCCGCGGATCGGCACCGTACTCACCGCGTCCGACGGGGCGGGTGCGCTGCGGCTGCTCGAGCAGGAGGACGTCAACATCGTCTTCCTGGACATCCGGATGCCGGGGCTGTCCGGCCTGGAGCTGGCCCGGGTGCTGGCCAGGTTCCGACGCCCCCCGGCGATCGTCTTCGTCACCGCCTACGAGGACCACGCCGTGGACGCCTTCGACGTGCAGGCGGTTGACTACGTGATGAAGCCCTATCGTCCGGCGCGCCTGGCTGCCGCCCTGGGTCGGGCTCTCGAGCAGGTAGCTGATGGCGACGCGGCAGAGTCCGAGGTGCAGGACGAGTCGATCCCGGTCGAGCTCGGGGGGGTCACGCGTTTCGTGAGACGACGGGACATCCTCTTCGTCACGGCCCAAGGCGACTACGCCCGGCTGCACACGGCGCTGGGCAGTCACCTGGTCCGCATGCCGCTGGCCTCGCTGGAGAAACGGTGGGCGGAGGCGGGGTTCGTGCGGATCCACCGCAGCCACCTGGTGGCGCTGCCCCACGTCGAGGAGATCAGGTCGGACGGCGGCCGCTACTCGGTCGTAGTCGGTGGGCGGGACCTGACGGTCAGTCGCCGGCACACCCGCGAGCTGCGGGACCTCCTGGTGAAGCGAGCCAACGGATGAGGCAGGACCAGAGGCGATGAGTGAACGGGTCACCGTCACCCACCCCAGCCGTCAGCGGCCCCGTGTCCGGCCGGCCCCGTTGCTGCGGGAGATCGACGAGCAGACCGGTCTGGGCGAGGTCTACATATCCTCCCTGATCCGCTCTCAGCTCAGGTTGAGCCTGGCCGTCATCGCGGTCTCCCTGGGCGTGCTGGCCGCGTTGCCCGGCGTCTTCCACCTGTTCCCCGAGGTGGCCGACATCCAGGTGCTCGGCCTGACGCTGCCGTGGCTGATCCTGGGCGTCGTGGTCTATCCCGCGCTGCTGGGCGCCGCCTGGTTCTACGCCTACAACGCTGAGCGGGTGGAGCGGGACTTCGTGGACCTCGTCGACCGACCATGAGTCCAACGCTCGGCATGGCCGCGATCGCGGTCACGGCGATCGTCACCGTCCTGGTGGGTGTGATCGGCGTCCGGGCGGCCCGGACGACCAGCGACTTCTATGTCGCCTCCCGCTCGGTCACGCCCTGGTGGAACGCCTCAGCCATCGGCGGTGAGTATCTGTCCGCCGCCTCGTTCCTGGGGGTGGCCGGACTGGTCCTGGCCTACGGCGCCGACATGCTCTGGTTCCCGGTCGGCTACACCGCGGGCTATCTGGTGCTTCTCGTGCTGGTGGCCGCACCGCTGCGCCGGTCGGGGGCCTACACCCTGCCGGACTTCGCCGAGGCCCGGTTGGAGTCGTTGACCGCCCGGCGCACCGCCAGTGTCCTGGTCGTCACCATCGGTTGGCTCTATCTGCTTCCCCAGTTCCAGGCCGCCGGCCTGACCGTGCGGACTGTGACGGGCGCGCCGCGCTGGGTCGGACCGGTGGTGGTGGCCGTGGTCGTCCTCATCGGCGTGGTCTCGGGCGGGATGCGCAGCATCACCTTCGTCCAGGCGTTCCAGTACTGGCTCAAGCTCACGGCCCTGGCCGTCCCAGCGGTCTTCATCATCCTCATCTGGCAGTCGCAGGGCAGCCCGGCCATCAACCAGGAGGGTCCGCCGACGTTCGCGGAGAGCACCGTCGTCGACATCGGCACGGACGTGTCCGTCGAGGTCACCGATGAGGTCGAGGTCGTGGTCCAGGGTGTCCTGAACGGCCAGGCGCAGGAGGGGACCGTCCGACTAGCTCCTGGCCACCACGCACTCTCGCGCGGGACCGAGGTGACCTTCCCCGCTGGCGCGGTGATCCCCCACGCCGACGCCCTCAGACCACTGGCCGGCGAGGACTGGCTCCTGCCCCTGCAGTCCTCCAGCCAGCACCCGCTCTATTCCACCTACTCCCTCATCCTGGCCCTCTTCTTCGGCACGATGGGCCTGCCCCACGTGCTCGTGCGCTTCTACACCAACCCCGACGGTCGGGCCGCCCGGCGCACCACGGTCACTGTCCTCGGCCTGCTGGGCATCTTCTATCTCCTGCCCACCGTGTATGGCGTGCTCGGGCGGCTCTACACCCCCGACCTCCTGCTCACCGGCCGCACCGACGCCGTGGTGCTGCTGCTGCCCGGCCGTCTGATCGACGGGCTGGCCGGGGACCTGCTGTCCGCGCTGGTCACCGCCGGAGCCTTCGCCGCGTTCCTGTCCACCTCCTCGGGCCTGACCATCTCCGTGGCGGGCGTCCTGTCGCAGGACCTGATCGGACGCCGCGTGCCCAACCCGGTCCGCGCCTTCCGGCTCAGCGCGCTGTTGGCTCTCGTGGTGCCGATCGCCCTCGCGCTGGCGAGTCCCTCGCTGGGCATCGCCGATGTCGTGGGCCTAGCCTTCGCCGTCGCTGCGTCGAGCTTCTGTCCCCTGTTGATCCTGGGCATCTGGTGGCGCAGGCTCACCGACGTCGGCGCCATCGCCGGGCTCATCACCGGCGGTGGACTCTCGACGCTGTCGGTCCTGGCCACCCTGCTGTGGGCGCCCTCCACCGGTTGGTGGGCCGCTGCCCTGGCCCAGCCCGCGGCCTGGACCATGCCGATCGCGTTCCTGATGATGGTCCTGGTCTCCCTGGTCACCCCGCGTCGGATCGCGGCCGGGGTGGGGCGCACCATGATCCGGCTGCACACACCGGAGAGCGTGGACCTGGATCGCGGGGACTGGGACCCCGAGGACCGCTGGCGGACCCGCACCTAGACCCCAGCCCGGCCCGCACCTGGCCCGCTGCCGCGCGATGGATGGGGGTGAACTGCGACGAGACCCACGACCGCTCGTCCCGTCGATGACGCCGTTGGGCGCACGGCATACGGCCGCACAGCGACGGGTCGCGTCACTGACCGCACCTGACCGTCGGAATCCTGCCATCACGGTGTTCACATCCCTAGCGTGACTCCAGTCACAACGCCGTGATCTTTCGAGGTGAGGAGACCATGTCCATGACCACCGCAACTGTCGAGGAGTCCTGATGGATACCGCCCAGCGCGACAAGTACTGGAAGCGAAATCTTCGCCTGATGGCGATCCTGCTCACGATCTGGGCCCTGGTCTCCTATGGCGCCGGGATCATCTTCGTGGAGCAGCTCAACAAGATCCAGATCATGGAGATCCCCCTCGGCTTCTGGTTCGCCCAGCAGGGCGCGATCATCACGTTCCTGATCCTCATCGCCATCTATGTGTGGCGGATGGACAAGCTCGACGCTGAGTTCGGCATCACCGAGTACGAGGACGAGGTGCGCCACTCATGAGCAGCGTGCAACTGTGGACCCTCGTCTTCGTGGTCCTGAGCTTCGGCCTCTACATCTACATCGCCTACGCCAGCCGGGTGAACACCACCGCCGGCTTCTATGTCGCCGGTGGCGGCATCCCCGCACCGGCCAACGGTGCCGCGATCGCCGCCGACTGGATGAGTGCCGCGTCCTTCATCTCGATGGCCGGCATCATCGCCCTCTCGGGCAACGGCTACGGCGCTTCGGTCTACCTGATGGGGTGGACCGGCGGTTATGTGCTGCTCGCCATGCTGCTGGCGCCCTACCTGCGCAAGTTCGGCAAATACACGGTGCCGGACTTCGTCGGTGACCGCTACTCCGAGTCGGCTCGTCTGATCGCTGTGGTCTGCGCGATCGTCGTGTCGTTCGTCTACGTGGCGGGGCAGATGTCCGGTGTCGGTGTGGTCTTCCAGCGCTTCCTCGGCGTGGACACCACGGTGGGTGTCATCATCGGCATGGTCATCGTCTTCCTGTATGCCGTGCTCGGCGGCATGAAGGGCATCACCTGGACCCAGGTGGCGCAGTACTCGGTGCTGATCGTCGCCTACCTGATCCCGGCGGTCGCGATCTCCCAGAAGCTCACCGGCATCCCGGTGCCCCAGATCGGGTTCGGCCAGATCATGGACGAGCTCAACGGTCTGCAGGCCGATCTCGGTTTTGCTGAATACACCGCGGCGTTCACCTCGACCAACATGCTCAACATGTTGCTGATCACGGCGGCGCTGATGTTCGGCACCGCGGGTCTGCCGCACGTGATCGTGCGGTTCTACACCGCCAAGAGCGTGCGCGCGGCGCGGTTCTCAGCCCTGTGGGCCCTCTTCTTCATCTCGCTGCTCTATCTGACGGCTCCGGCCATCGGCGCGTTCAGCAAGCTGAACATCCTGCGGCAGCTTCCGGGCACCGAGGAGGCGTCGGCCCCGGCGTGGTATCAGTCGTGGAAGGAGGTCGGCCTGATCGAGTTCACGGACAAGAACGGCGATGGACTGATCAACTTCACCGCGGCCACGGACGCCGCCAACGAGCTGCTGATCAACAACGACATCGTCGTCCTAGCCACCCCGGAGATCGCGGGGCTGCCGGCACCGATCGTTGGTCTGGTGGCGGCCGGCGGCCTGGCCGCAGCACTGTCCACAGCCTCTGGACTGCTCCTGGTGATCTCCTCGTCGGTCGCCAACGACGTCTACTACAAGAGGATCAACCCGCAGGCCACCGAGGCCCGCCAGCTGTTGGTGGGTCGGATCGCGATGGGCGGCGCCATCGTCGTCGCCGGCTACCTGGGCATCAACCCTCCCGGGTTCGTCGCACAGGTGGTCGCCCTGGCCTTCGGGCTCGGTGCCGCCAGCTTCTTCCCGATCCTCGTGCTGGGGATCTTCTGGAAGAAGTGCACCGCGGCAGGAGCCACGGCCGGCATGATTGCCGGTCTGGGCACGACGTTGGCCTACCAGCTGTGGACGATCGACATCTATGGCGGCAGCGACGGTCTCTTCGGCATCAACGAGACCGCGTTCGGCACCATCGGCATGCTGATCAACTTCGCCGTGACGATCACCGTCTCGCAGTTCACGACCAAGCCGACGGAGGCGATGCAGCAGCTGGTCGAGGACATCCGCTACCCCGGTCGCAGCGAGCTGGTTGCCGCGCACGCCGCGGGAGAACTCGACGACGACCTGCTGCACGGCGAACACCGCGACGGTGAGCACTCGTGACTGCTGTGGCTGAGCGCAAGGCCGCGGCACCGGGCCAACGCGTGCGCGGGCGCAAGATGCCCGGGCAGAAGCGGATGCTGGGAGCCAGCGTGATGATCCTGGTTGGGGCTTTCCTGCCCTGGCTCTACACCCCGCTGGGCAACTTTACCGGCATGAACGGCCCGGGCCTGTGGACCGCCACCGTGGGCATGCTGGCCCTGGCCGGCGCGCTGGTGCCGCTCCGGAGGCTGGCGATAGGTCAGGCGCTGATTGCGGCGGCCGTCGCCGTTGTCATCCCGGTGTGGCAGTTCTGGCACATGTTCAGCCTGGTCGGCTTCGCGGGCTGGATGCCGGGCCCTGGTCTGCTGCTCACCGCGGTGGGTGGCCTGCTGTGCGGCATCGCCGCCTGGGAGCTCCTGAACCTGGAGGTGGCCAAGGGCTGATGCAGCCAGCCCACGTCTGAAGGGACGGGGTATGCCGACGCTCCAGTCGGCATACCCCGTCCCGTGCGTGAGCCTCGCCGGCCCCGCCCCGCCGCTCTTGAGTCCCGCTATCCGGCTGCCCGTCCCGCCCGTGCTCCACCCCAGACCGTCTTGCAGCGCTTTCAACGTCTTGGAGCGCCGGAGTCGTCTTGGAGCCGACTGCAGTCGGCTCTATGAACGCCAAGGCGCTGTAAGACGTCGCTGCGCGGCGACCGGGTACGGGTCTCAGCGGTCAACGGTGGCGGTCAACGGTTGCTCAGAGGTACTGGCCGGTGTTGCCGCGCTCTAGGCTGCGACCCGGCGACGTGCCGTCCTTGCCCGAGATCAGGGTGCGGATATAGACGATCCGCTCGCCCTTCTTGCCGGAGATGCGCGCCCAGTCGTCGGGGTTGGTGGTGTTGGGCAGGTCCTCGTTCTCCTTGAACTCATCGACGCACGACTGCAGCAGGTGGTCCACCCGCAGGCCGTGCGACCCGGAGACGAGCAGGTCCTTGATCGCCATCTTCTTGGCGCGGTCCACGATGTTGTTGATCATGGCGCCGGAGTTGAAGTCCTTGAAATAGAGGACCTCCTTGTCCCCGCCCGCATAGGTCACCTCGAGGAACTTGTTGGCGTCGATCTGCGAATACATCCGCTCGACGACCGCCGCGATCATCGCCTCGACCGTGGCCTCACGGTCTCCGCCGTGCGCAGCCACGTCGTCCGCGTGGAGCGGGATCGCGGAGGTGAGGTACTTGCTGAAGATGTCCCTGGCGCCCTCGGCGTCCGGCCGCTCGATCTTGATCTTGACGTCCAGGCGCCCCGGACGCAGGATCGCCGGGTCGATCATGTCCTCGCGGTTCGAGGCCCCGATCACAATGACGTTGTCCAGGCGCTCCACTCCGTCGATCTCGGCGAGCAGCTGGGGCACGATCGTGGTCTCGACATCGCTGGACACGCCGGATCCGCGGGTGCGGAACAGCGACTCCATCTCGTCGAAGAAGACCACCACCGGTGTGCCTTCGCTGGACTTCTCGCGGGCACGCTGGAAGATCGTGCGGATGTGCCGCTCGGTCTCCCCGACATACTTGTTGAGCAGCTCGGGGCCCTTGATGTTGAGGAAATAGCTGCTCGCGTCCTTGCGGCCCGCACGCTCTGCCGAGTGACGGGCCAGCGACGCGGCGACCGCCTTGGCGATGAGCGTCTTGCCGCAGCCGGGCGGGCCATAGAGCAGGACGCCCTTGGGCGGACGCAGGTGGTGCTCCAGATAGAGCTCGGTGTGCAGGAAGGGCAGCTCGACCGAGTCCTTGATCATCTCGATCTGGTGCGCCAGCCCACCGATGTCCTCATAGGAGATGTCGGGCACCTCCTCCAGCACCAGGTCGCTGACCTCCGACTTGGCGATCCGCTCATAGACAAAGCCCGACCTGCCGTCCATGAGCAGCCCGTCGCCGGCCCGGAAGGGCGGCTGCAGGGAGCCGGCAGCACGGCACACCCGCTCCTCATCGCCGCGCACCAGCACCAGGATCCGCCCGTCCTCGAGCAGCTCCTTGACCATCACGACCTCGCCGGTCCGCTCGAACTCGGCGACCCCCACGATGGTCTGGGCGTCGTTGAGCAGCACCTCGCGACCAGCCACCAGGTCACGGGCCGGGACGTCCGAGATTGCCCGGACCTTGAGCTTGCGCCCGACGTGAGAGATCTCGACGGTCCCGTCGTCGTGGCGCTGCAGGACCGTGGCATAGCTCAGCGGCGGCTCGCCCATGGAGTCCAGGTCCTCGCGCAACCGCACGATCTGCGAGCGGGCGTCACGCAGGGTGTCCGTGAGCTTCTGGTTCTGGGCGGTCACGGTGCCCAGGCGCGTCTCAAGGTGTAGCACGCGCTGTTCGAGCAGGTGGTTGCGGGAAAGACCGGCGCCTCCGGGCCGGTCCGGGAACTCTTCGGGCACGGACGCCTCCTTAAGAGCGGGTCACTCCAGCCTAGTCGCCATCGGCCGTGGGATCGGCACCGCTGACCCGGTCGACCTCGCGGTGCAGGTCACGCACGGTGCGCCTGACCCGCTTGTCGGAGACGACCCGCTCACCGACGTCCTCGGGGGTCCACTCCTCCTGCGGCGGGGTGTAGTCGTCGCCGTAGGCACCGTGCGCGGGGCGGGTGCGCCGCACCGGAGCTGAGGTGTCGGGCGCCAACCGTCGGGTGGTGATCAGGAAGCCGGTGTGCCCGTGCATCCGGTGCTCCGGGCGCACGGACAGACCCTCCAGGTGCCAGCCGCGGACCATCGACTCCCACGCCTGGGGCTCGGTCCAGCCTCCGTCGTCGCGGGCCGCCTCCGCGACCCGCGACAGCTGGGTGGCCGTCGCGACATAGCAGATGAGCACGCCACCGGGCGCGAGGGCCTCCCCGACGACATCCAGGCACTCCCACGGCGCGAGCATGTCCAGCACCACCCGGTCGATCGTGCCTGCCTCCACGGTCTGCGGGAGCGACTCCACCAGATCCCCGACCGTGACGGTCCATGCGGGGTGGTCGGCCCCGAAGAAGATCCGGGCGTTGGCCCGCGCGATCTCGGCGAAGTCCTCGCGCCGCTCAAAGCTGAACAGCGCTCCCCCGTCACCCACAGCGCGCAGCAGCGACAGGCTCAGCGCGCCTGAACCGACACCAGCCTCGACGACCCGCGCGCCGGGGAAGATATCGGCCATCGTGACGATCTGACCGGCGTCCTTGGGATAGACGACCTGGGCCCCGCGCGGCATGGACAGGACATAGTCGGACAGCAGCGGCCGCAGGGCGAGGTAGCTCGAGCCCGAGCTGTGCGGGATCACCGAGCCGTCCGGCATACCGATCAGGTCGTCGTGCTTGATGTGGCCGCGGTGGGTGTGGAACTGCTTGCCGGCCTCCAGCGCGATGGTGTGCAGCCGCCCCCGTGGGTCAGTTAGCTGCACCCGGTCCCCCACCTGGAACGGCCCACGACGCAGTATGGCGCCAGTCGGGGTCGGCTGGTCGGGCTGCGGTTCGTTCTGAGGCTCAGTCACAGCGGGAGAGTCTAGGCGTCCACGCCCAGATCACAGGTCCTGCGCACGCACCACACCGTGCACCATCCCGTCGGCACCACGCACAGCGATCATCGCCAGCTTGTCCGTCTGCATGGCGACCACCACGTTGGTCAGGTCGTCGGCGGGCGTCCCGGTGACCACCCAGGACGCGGGCAGGTGCTGCAGCACGGAGGCGATTGTCGTGCTCTCCCACAGCTCTTGCGGCACGGTCCGCAGCGCCGCCGGGTCGAGGATGCCGAGCGGCCGACCGCCCGCGTCGGTGCCCAGGACGAGCTGGCCCGCGGGCGGAGGCAGGTGCGACAACGGGGCGTCAGCCGGGACCGTCGTCACCTGCGTGAGGTAGTCCTTCACCCGGACCGCCTCCAGGCTCCGGCGGGCGTGCCCGACCTTGATCGCCTCGCTCGCCCCGAACCACAGGAAACCCCCGAGCAGGACGAGCCACACGATGCTGGTCAGGCTCGGTTCGCCCCCGGCGAGCAACGGCCGCCCGATCAGCCACCAGGCCACGGCGAGGACCATCAGACGGCCCGCCCAGCCAGCGGCGATCATCCCTTGACCCCGGCTGCCGGTCAGCTTCCAGACCAGCGAGTCCACGAGGAAGCCGCCGTCCAGGGGCAGGCCCGGCAGCAGGTTGAAGGCTGCGACGAAGGCGTTGGCATAGGTGAAGCCGGCCGCGAGCAGGAAGCTGATGCCGCTCTGGGACTGTGACAGCCACAACCATCCGAGCAGCGCCAGCGCGCCGTTGGCCAGCGGCCCGGCGATGGCGACCAGCGCACTGCGTCCCGGGGTGCTGTCGCGGCTGTCGTAGGCGGTGTGCCCGCCCCAGAAGTCGGCGACGACCCGGTTGACGGAGTAGCCGCAGGCCTGGCCCATGAAGGCGTGCGCCGCCTCGTGCACCAGGACCGAGATGAGCAGGAGTATGGCGAACAGTCCGGCGACCGCGTAGGCCCAGGGGCCGAGCTCGGGCAGGGTGCCCTGCACCACCGGACCGAAGACGAGGATGATCACTCCGGCGACCAGGAACCAGCTGCGCCCGATGTAGACGGGGGCTCCTGCGAGGCGGCCGACGCGCCACCCAGGGCTGCGCGTGCTGGTCGCCTCGGTCATGGTCGCAGCCTAATCGCCTGGACCGACACCTCCCGCCGCTCCGGTGTGGACGCGATGGTCAGGGTGTCGGTCGCGGTCCGTATCGTGCCTGACATGACGCCAGCACTGTCGCCCAGCCGGGCCTCGGACTTCATGCAGTGCCCGCTGCTCTATCGCTTCCGGGTCATCGACCGGCTCCCCGAGCCTCCGAGTGCTGCCGCCGCGCGTGGGACGCTGGTCCACGCTGCCCTCGAACGGATCTTTGACCTGCCGGCCGCAGAGCGCACTCCGGAGGCCACGATCGGGCTGCTCGCCTCTGAGTGGGCCCGGCTGGTCGAGGAGGAACCAGACCTGGCGGGGCTGGTGCTGCCTGCGGATGAGGTCGGCAACGACGAAGGGGACGGTCCCGACGCGACCGAGGATGCCGACACGTCTGTCCACACCCAGGCCTGGCTGGACGCCGCTGCCGCGTTCGTGCGCACCTGGTTCACCCTGGAGGACCCGACCCGCCTGGAGCCTGCCGAGCGCGAGCTCTATGTCGAGGCCGAGGTTGACGGACTGGTGATGCGCGGTTATGTCGACCGGCTCGACGTGGCGGCAGACGGTCGACTCCGGGTCGTCGACTACAAGACCGGTCGGGCGCCCTCCGAGCTGTGGGAGGGCAAGGCGCTCTTCCAGATGAAGTTCTATGCCCTCGTGCTCTGGCGCACCAGGGGCGTGGTGCCGACGCTGCTGCAGCTGGTCTATCTGCGCGACGGCCAGGTGCTTCGCTATGCCCCGGACGAGCAGGACCTGCGAGCGACAGAGCGCAAGATCCAGGCTCTGTGGCGGGCGATCGAGCTGGCGGCCGAGACCGGTGACTGGAGGCCCCGTCCCGGACGGCTGTGCAGCTGGTGCCACCACAAGCCGATCTGTCCGGCCTGGGGCGGCACTCCCCCGCCGCTGCCCGAGGATGCGGGTCAGCGGGCGCTCGACCCACGAGCCACCGGCCGGTCCCAGCCCGCCGACGACGTCGTGGACTGAGACCGCTGCCTAACGGACCTCGGCCGAGGCTGAGGCGCGCACCTCGGCGGCCAGGGCGGCGAGATCCTGCAACGTGACCCCGTGCAGGGTCGGCACGCTCAGCACCCCGGCGAGATCCGGGATCGGCACGACGTGCGGGATCCCGATCGTGGGGACCCCCGCCGCGACCGCTGACCGGACCCCGGTCCCTGAGTCCTCCAGTGCCACACAGTCGACCGGCTGCACGCCGAGCCGTTCCGCCGCGAGCAGGTAGGGCTCGGGGGCCGGCTTGCCGTGGGTGACCTGGTCACCGGTCACCACCGCGCTGAACGTGCCCGCCGGCAGGCTCTCCAGCAACACGTCCGCCAGCGGCGCCCACGACATGGTCACCAGCGCGCACGGCACCTCGGCGGCCACGCACTCCTGCAACAGTTCCTGGGCACCTGGACGCCAGGGCAGGTGCGCACGGGTGCGGGCGACAACGCCCATCAGGAGCCGGTCGACGACCTCCTCCGGTGTCCCTGTCACCGGGGTGCGCGCCAGGATGATCTCTGCCGAGCGGATCAGGTCGTTGCCGACCAGGTCCTCAGCGTCCTCACGGGTCCAGGTCCCACCGGCCTCCGCGATCAGCTCACCCTCCTCGGCCATCCAGTAGGGCTCGGTGTCGATGAGCGTGCCGTCCATGTCCCAGAGCACCGCTGCGGGCACGGGCGGCGGTGGAGTAGTCACGCAGCGATCCTAACGAGCCACGGAACCTGGCTACCCACACGGTGGCACACGAGCGTCGAGACCCCAGACCATCTGCGCCTGCGCGGGAAATGCGCCTCCAACTCGTAGGCTGGCGGCTACCTGTCCAACCGGAGGCTGATCATGATCGACGTGCGCGAGATGCCCGAGCTGAACGACCCGATCGTCATCGCGGCGTTCGAGGGATGGAATGACGCCGGTGAGGCCGCGACCACGGCCGTCGAGCACCTCGTGCACGCCTGGGACGCCCAGATCGTCGCGGCCCTGGACCCTGAGGAGTTCTACGACTTCCAGGTCAACCGCCCTCACGTGAGCATCGTCAACGGAGAGCGCCAGCTGACCTGGCCGACCACGAGGATCCTGCTGGCCCGCGACACCCCGCTGGGCTGCGACGTGCTCCTGATCCTGGGGATCGAGCCCTCGACCCGATGGCGCACCTATGTCGACGAACTGCTCACCCTGGCCTCCGACAACGGCGCGACGCTGCTCGTCACGCTCGGGGCACTGTTGGCGGACGTCCCGCACAGCAGGCCCATCCCGGTGTCGGTGACCTCCGAGGACGCCGAGCTGCGCGAGGTGCATGACGTCGAGCGGAGCAGCTACGAGGGACCCAGCGGCATCGTCGGAGTGCTGATGGACCAGGCCCACCAGCGGGACCTGCCCGGCCTGTCCGTCTGGGCCGCCGTGCCGCACTACGCCGGTGGTCCTCCGTCCCCGAAGGCGAGCCTGGCACTGGTGAGCCGGCTGGAGGAGCTGCTCGGCTGCGTCGTCGACGAGGGCGACCTGACCGAGGCGTCCCGGGCCTGGGAGCGTGGTGTCGACGAGCTGGCCGCCTCTGACGACGAGGTCAAGGAGTATGTCGAGGCGCTCGAGCAGGCGCAGGACACCGTGGACCTGCCGGAGGCCAGTGGCGACGCGATCGCTCGTGAGTTTGAGAAGTATCTGCGCCGACGCGGCGGGCCCGACGCCGGCTGACTCACGCCACTGACGCAAGCCGCTGGCTCAGAGGCGCACGCCGAGCAACGCGTCCACCGCGGCGGCGAGCGCGGCCCGGTCCCCGGGCGCCCCGACCCGGACCCACTCGTCCACGGCCAGCAGCGCAGCAGGTGAGTCCAGGTCGGCGGCCAGCGCGGTCCGGATCTCCGCCACGACGGGTGACTCCTGTGCCTCCATCCCCGTGGCAGCCGCGGACACCGCCGACCGCCAGTTGGCGAGCCGCTCGACCGCGGTCTGCAGGATCTCGTCCGTCCAGTCCCACGGGGTGCCGTAGTGCTTGCTCAGCAGGGCCAGCCGGATCGCCATCGGGTCGACCCCGCCGCGACGCAGCGCGGACACCAGCACCAGGTTGCCCTTGGACTTGCTCATCTTCTCGCCGTCCAGCCCGACCATCGCCTGGTGGACATAGACCGACGCGAAACGCTCCCCGGTGAGCGCCCGAGCCTGCACGGCGCTCATCTCGTGGTGCGGGAAGATCAGGTCGGTGCCGCCGCCCTGCATGACAAACGTGGGGCCCAGATAGCGCAGCGCGATGGTCGTGCACTCGATGTGCCACCCCGGCCGACCGGGGCCGAGATCGTCTCCGTCCCAGTGCGGTTCGCCCGCGCGGTGGCCGCGCCACAGCAGCGGGTCGAGCCGGTCGCGCTTGCCGGGCCGGTCGGGGTCCCCGCCCCGCTCGCCGAAGACCTCCATCATCTGGTCGCGGCTCCAGCCCGACACCTCGGGGAACGTCGGTTGGGTGGCCAGGTCCAGGTAGTAGTCGTGTCCGACAGCGTCGGTCCCGGCATCGCCACCGGCTGCCTCATCCACGGGCAGGGCGTATGCCGTGCCGTCGGCAAGCAGCTGCCGCACCGCGGTCACATCGTCAGGGATCCCCTCGACCGCCCCCACGTAGTGCTGCGGCGCGATCACGTTGAGCGCCTCCATGTCCTCGTGGAAGAGGGCGATCTGGTCGGCGGCCAGATCCTGCCAGGCCAACCCGTCACGCTCGGCACGCTCCAGGAGCGGCTCGTCCACGTCGGTGACGTTCTGCACATAGGTCACGTCCAGGCCGGCGTCGCGCCACACCCGGACCACGAGGTCGAAAGTCACATAGGTGGCGGCGTGCCCCATGTGGGTGGCGTCATAGGGCGTGATCCCACAGACATAGAGCCCGGCTCTGCCCGAGGCCGGGTGCACCACCTGCGCCAAGCCGGTGGCGGTGTCGTGGACCGTGAGGGGGCCACCTTGTCCGGGGGCGTCAGGCACTGGTGCAGTTGTCCACGTCTTCACGGTTCGTGAGCCTAACGCCAGTGCCGTGACAGGTTGACCAGTGGGGCCGAGCCGGGCAGGCTCACCAGAGCGGCCACGGCAGCGGGTAGCGCCCCGTCGGCAGAGCAGGGAAGACCGGGTCGGCCAGCAGCTGATCGACCCGTGCGCGCAGTGCGACCAGCTCTGCGGCGCTGACCAGTCCGCCCGTGTCATCGCCGGGGAGGTCACCAACGGGCTCCGTAAGACGGGTGGCGAGCCCGGCGCCCGCCGCCAGCTCGACCCGCAGCCGTCCTAGCCGCGCCAGGTCCTCCTCAGGCAGCGGCTGCCCGGCCCAGCCCCACAGGACCGTGCGCAGCTTGTCATCGAGGTGCAGCGTCAGCCCGTGGTCGAAGCCCCAGAGGTGACCGTCGGCGTCACGGACCAGGTGGGCACCCTTGCGGTCGGCGTTGTTGAGCACCACGTCCAGCACCGCCAGAGATGCCAGGTCGGCCGTGTCGGCGTGGCACACGGTCACGGGCGAGCCGTCCGCCGCCTCGCCCTGCACCAGCGGCAGCCAGCCGTCAGGGACCGCGCCGTCGGGGAAGGCCTCGAGCAGTCCGGCACCGGGGCCCCAGCCGGTGGACTCCCAGTCGATCCACCGCTGCACCGAACCCGGGCCCAGCGGGCCGTCCCGCAGCACGGTCTGCGGGATCAGGTCCCAGCCGCCGACCGAGCTGATCAGATAGGCCGCCACCTCTCGCCGGCCAAGGGTGCGAGCGGGGAAGTCGCGCAGGGGTGCCTCCCCGCGGATCGGCTTGTAGAGCGCGCGCTCCCCCGTCGGCTCCCCTGCCGCGTCGGTGAGCAGCACCCGTGCGGTGAGGTTCGACGCGTCGGTCAGGACCCCCTCCACCTGCAGCTCTGCCGTGGTCAGGGTGCGCCCGCTCACGCCACCCCCGCGTCGCTCGCGCGGGTCACCGGCGATAGCCGTTGGCCCGTGGGCAGATGTGACCCTCCGGGTCGAGCGGCCCCCCGCAGAACGGGCAGTTGGGCCGGCCGCCCTCGACCGCCGACGCGCAGCGCTCGGCAAACGCGCGCGCCATCGCTGGGGTGAGGACCACGCGGATGCTCTCGAGCAGGGCCATCTCCTCCTCGCTGGCGACCTCGTCATCCTCCTCGGGCACCGCTGACTCGTGTGCCTCGATGATGACCCGTCGCCGGGCGGGCTCCCAGGCCAGGCTGAGACTCTGCACGCGGAAGTCGTCCTCGATCGGCGTGTCCAGCGGGGCGTTGTCAATCAGGCCGGCCGTCGCCTCGGGCGCTCCCTCGGCCCCCGCGATCTGGTCCAGCAGGTCTGCCACGCGCTCGCCGAGGACCTTGACCTGCTCCTTCTCCAACGAGACCGTCGAGCGCCGCCCATGGGCGGAGGCCTGGAGGAAGAAGGTCCGTTGGCCAGGGGGCCCCACCGAGGCGGCGATGAACCGCTCGGGTGGGTCGAACTCGTGCAGTGGCATGAGATCGACCCTAATCGCTTCCGGCGCCACCGCCCACGGCCGCATCGCCGTCTGCGCCTGGGGCGGCCTTCGTCAGCGACCGGGACAGACCGGTCAGGTCGATGTCGTCGGACCCGGTGTCGTTGACGCGGAGCACGAACGGATGGGTGGGCGCGTGCCGCACGATCGAGACGGAGGCTGGGTCGATCACGATGCGCTGGAAGCGGTCGAGCGGGCTCCCCAGCGCCGCTCCGACCAGCGCCTTGATGACGTCACCGTGGCTGACTGCGGCCCACACCGCACCCGGGCCGTGCTCCTCCTCGATCCGGGCGTCCCACCTGCTGATCGCGGCAGTCGCGCGATCGAGCATCTCGGCGATGGACTCGGACCGGAAGTCGTCGTGCGGGGGGAAGCGCACCGAGCTCGGCCGCTCCTGGACGTCGCGCCACAGCGGCTCCTGGGCCAGCTCGCTGAGGGGGCGACCGGTCCAGGCGCCGTAGTGGCACTCCCCGAGCTGTTCATCCGTATGCCGTGCTGGCGGCTCGCCCTGCTGCTCCCCGGCGATCGCGTCGGCGGTCTGGACGCAACGTTGCAGGGGGCTGCTCACCACGGCCACCAGTGGGGTGGGGGCAAGGCGCCGACCGACCCGCCCGACCTGCTCGCTGCCGCGCTCGTCCAGGCCCACGCCCGGCGTCCAGCCCGCCAGGACGCCGTCCACGTTCGCGGCGGTGCGGCCGTGCCGCACCAGCACGAGGATCGCCATCAGAGCAGCCCGGCCTGCTCAGCTGCAGCCACACCCGTCTCCAGCGCGCCGACCCGTTCCTCCAGCGTGTCGCCATAGGGCGCGAAGGTGACGGTCGTGACTCCCGCATCCGCATAACGCTGGAGGCGCTCGGCGAGCCGTCCCTGCGGGCCCAGGAGGCTGGTGTCGTCGATGAACTGCTGCGGGACAGCCGCTGCGGCGTCGCGGTGGCGGCCGGCCAGATAGAGGTCCTGCACCTGCGCGGCAGCCTCCGCATAGCCCATCCGCACGGCCAGTGCGTTGTAGAAGTTCTGGGTGCGCGAGCCCATGCCCCCGACATAGAGGGAGGCATAGCCGCGGACCGCGTCGGCCGCGGCCGAGACATCGTCATTGACACTGAGCGGCACCGTGGCGTCCACCGCGAAGGCCCGCTCCGGCTCGGCCGAACGGGAGCGCCCGTCCTCGATCTGAGCCATCTGCTCACCGGCGAGGTCGGGGTTGAAGAAGATCGCCAACCACCCGTCGGCGATCTCGCCGGTCAGTTCCAGGTTCTTGGGCCCGACCGCGGCGAGATAGATCGGCACCTGGTGCTCCGAGGGGGCCGCCGAGCTGCGCAGCGCCTTGCCCGGACCGTCGGGCAGCGGCAGCTCGAAGTGGTTGCCGTGGAACTCCACCCGCTGCCGGGCCAGCGCCATCCGGACGATCTCGACATACTCCCTGGTGCGTTCTAGGGGCTTGGCGAAGCGCACTCCGTGCCAGCCCTCCGAGACCTGGGGGCCACTGACGCCCAGGCCAAGGTCGAACCGGCCGTTTGACAACGAGCTGAGCCCGGCGGCGGTCATCGCGGTCATCGCCGGGGTGCGGCCGGGGATCTGCAGCACCCCTGCTCCCAGCCGGATGCGCGAGGTCTGCGCCCCGATCCACGACAGGACCGTCACGGCGTCGACGCCGTAGGCCTCCGAGGCCCACACCACGTGGACACCCAGCTCCTCAGCGCGGCGCACCAGCGCCAGGTGGTCCTGGTCCTGGCCGATCCCCCACCAGCCACAGCTCAGCCCAAGACGCACCGCTCAGCCCCGTCCGCCGCCATCGGAGTCGTCATCACCGTCGTCGTCGCCGTCAGCTTCATCGTCGTCGTCACCGTCGAGGTCGTAGTCCTCGTCATCGAGCCCGACATAGCCGCCGCTGCGTGTCCCCTCGGCGATGTCGTCGTCCAGGTCGTCATCATCGTCGTCGTCGAGCAGGTCGTCATCGGCGACCTCCTCGTCCTCCTCGGAGTAGACGTCGAGCGGTGTGACCTCGCCGTAGGCATCCAGCAGTGCGTCGTCATAGGCGACAAAGGCGTCGGCGACCTTGTTGTAGGCCGTGATGACAGCAGGGTCGTCCTCCCCCCGGCGGACAGCCGACAGTTCGAGATGGGTCTCGAGCGCGGCGATGAAGGTGGACAGCGCAGCGCGCGGGTCAGACGTCATGGTGTGACCGTAGCGAATTTCGGCCGGTCGCGCGCCCAGATTGACCCGGCGGTGGTGCCCGCTCCGCCCCCACGGCACCCGTGCGGGCGCGTTCCTCGTGCGGCGCGCCGGTCGCCGCAGTTGATTTCTGGCGCCAGCGTGCGCAGTATCTGTCTCAATGGCCGACTACGAGTACCTCATGCTGAGCTTCAGCCGCGGCCAGTCGCGTGCCGAGGTGCGCCAGTCCCTGGCCGAGCACGCGGAATACGGCCACTGGGACCTGCTGCGGGTCAGCCTCTATGTCGGTGGGGTCCGCAAGGTGGTCCTGCGCCGCCGGATCATCCGGGTCCAGCGCACGGCCTGACTGCGTCGGTATGCCGCGACGCCGGTCTCCCTGCACCCTCAGCAGTCGTCGATCAACCGCTGCAGCACCCGGGTGCCGAAGGTCAGCGCGTCCACCGGGACGCGCTCGTCGATGCCGTGGAACATCCCGACGAAGTCCAGGTCCGGGGGCAGCATCAGGGGCGCGAAGCCGTAGCCGGTGATGCCCAGCCGGGAGAGGTGCTTGTTGTCCGTGCCCCCCGAGAGGCAGTAGGGCAGCACATGCGCCCCCGGGTCCTCCTTGAGCAGAGCCCGCTTCATCGACTCGACCAGCTCGCCGCTGGTGGGCGATTCCAGAGCGATGTCCTTGTGCAGGATCTCGACCTCGACGTGCTCGCCGGCCAGCTCGCGGATGGTGTCGAGCAGCTCGTCCTCATGACCGGGCAGGAAGCGGCAGTCCAGCGACGCGGAGGCCGTCTGCGGGATGACGTTGTGCTTGTAGCCGGAGTCCAGCATCGTGAAGTTGGAGGTGTCGCGCAGTGTGCCCTCCACGAAGCCGCGGGCACCCCCGAGACGGGCCAGGATCGACTCGGCGTCCTCGTCGTCCCAGGTCGCGCCGGTGATGCCGGCGATCCCGTCGAAGAGCTCACGGACCGAGGCGATGTAGGTGCGGGGCCAGGGGTGGGCGCTGATCCGGTTGATGGCGCCTGCCAGCCGGACCAGGGCGTTCTCGTCGTTGGGGACCGACCCGTGGCCCGCGCGGCCGTGCCCGTGCAGCCGGATCCAGGCGATGCCCTTCTCGGCCGTCTGCAGCAGATAGGCCCGCTCCGGAGCACCAGTTGCCTTGCCGTCCAGCGTGATCGAGAAGCCGCCGACCTCACTGATGGCGTCGGTGCACCCCTCGAACCACTCCGGGTGCTTCTCGACCACGTGGCCGGCGCCCTTGAGTCCGCCGGCCTCCTCATCGGCGAAGAAGGCCCAGATGATGTCGCGCGGCGGCTGCTGCCCGGTGCGTGCCAGGTGCCGCACGTTGGCGAGCAGCATCGCGTCCATGTCCTTCATGTCGACCGCGCCCCGTCCCCAGATGCAGCCGTCCTTCTCCTCCGCGGCAAACGGGTCGACCTGCCAGTCCTCCGCGGCCGCCGGGACCACGTCCAGGTGACCGTGCAGCACCAGACCAGGGCGGCTGGAGTCACGCCCAGGGGTGCGCACCACCACGCTGGCCCGCCCCGGCTCGGACTCGGTCAGCTGCGGGTCCAGGCCCACCTCGGTCAGCTTCTCCATGACGTATTCCGCAGCTGCACGCTCCCCCGGCCCGCTGCCGTCGCCATAGTTGCTGGTGTCGATCCGGATCAGGTCCTTGCAGATCTGGACGACCTCGTCCTGGGCCGACGGGACGGTGGTGGCATCGATGCTCATGACGATCAGGCTAACCCCGAGGTATGACGAGGGGCCAGGCCCCCTGCCCCTCGCCATACGGCATCTCAGGTGGCCATCGTGCTGTTCGGCGTCGGCGGGCTCTTCGCCGCAGACTATGGGAACACGGGTCAGGAACGAGGTGACGACATGACAGACCAGCCCGCCAGACAGGCCGACGTCCCTGCCAGGGGCGTCGAGGGTGAGCTGCACCGGGATCGCCAGCTTGGTGGTCGCGACCTCACCCACTGGGCAACGCCCCCGGGACGGTGGCTCGCCGGGCTGGTGGAGCGGGTGGGTGTGGCCCTTGGTGCCCGACAGACCCTCGTGCTGATCCTGGCCGTCGGGGCCACGGTGGCCGCCACCATGTCCTGGCTCGCGTCGGAGACCTATGAGGCAGTCACTGAGTCCGAGGGAGTGGCGTTGTGGGACCAGCCGCTGCTGGACACCATGCTCACGCTCCGGTCGCCAGGGCTGGACACCTTCGTCACCGGCTTCACCAATGTCGGTGGGGTGATCGGCATGCCCGTGCTGGCGCTGAGCCTCACGGCGTTCCTCACGGTGCGACGACAGTCGTGGACGCCGGTGCTCCTGGTCGCTGCTGCGGCCACCGGCTCATTGCTGATGACCATCGTCGGCAAGAACCTCATCGGCCGCAGCCGGCCGCCGCTGAGCAGCGCGGTGCCTCCCTTCGAGCACACCGCCTCCTTCCCCTCCGGGCACTCCCTCAACGCCCTGGTCGTCGCCGGGGTGATCGCCTATCTCGTCGTGCTGCGCCAGAAGTCTGCTCGGGCCCGGGTCCTTACCGTCTCCGTGGCCGCTCTCTTCGCGTTCGCGATGGGGATGAGCCGGGTCTTCCTGGGCCACCACTGGTTCACCGACGTGCTCGCCGCCTGGGTGCTCGGGCTGGGTTGGCTCACGGTCGTCATCACCGCCCACCGTCTCTATCTCACGACCCGACTACGCACCCGCGAGACGATCGTGGACGCGTCATAGCGGCCGACGTCATTCCCCAGGATGAGACGGCGGCCGACTTGCGGACGATGACAGCGCTCGGCGGATCTGGTTCAGTCGTTCGTGGGGGTCCGGAAACCAGTTCCGGCCACGACACAGGAGCGCAGACAGATGACGATCGACGCCATGCAGACGACCATGACCGAGCAGGAGCGGATGGAGCTCGTGGACCGACACGCCTCGGCCGAGATGGTCCAGGACTGGGACGGCACGTGGGACACCCTCGACCCGGAGGGCTCCTACGACTACTTCCCGCTGGGCATCCGGATCTCTGGCCGCGAGGCGATGCAGGAGCACTGGCGCCGGCTCTTCGGCAACCCGGCGCTGAAGGACATCGCCGACACCGTCCTCACGCGCTGGAGCCGGGAGGAGGACGTCGTCCTGGTGACCCAAGCGCCGGTGAGCATGCCCGACGGCACCGTGCGCTACTCCGTGAGCACGGCGCTGTTCAGCTTCCGCGGCGACAAGGTCTTCCGCGAGAGCGTCTTCGCCGACGACCTGCTCCAGCCGCTGCTGGAGCAGATGTTTGACGAGGAGTTCATGCAGCTGCCTGGGGTCAGCCGACTCAGCCAGTTCTGAGCATCGCTGACGCGAGGACGCAGCGCTCCCCAGTCGTCACGGCAAGGATGCCCGGGCGTAGTCACTTCGTTGGGGACTGTCGGCTACGGGTGCATCACTGGCTCGTTGAACGGGTACGGGAAGAACCCGACGTGGCCGTAGAACAGCGTGAGGCCGAGGAAGATCCACATCATTCCAAAGAACCACGTGAACACAGTAAACGCGCGCCCCGCCAGCCTGTTCGTCAACGCGAACGGGGAGAGCAGAGCAGCGATGCCGGTGCCGACATACATAGCGAAGACCGTGAGCGGCTCGATCATCGAGCCGGATAGAAGGCGGGCGATCGGCTCGACATCCGGCGGGCGCCATTGGCCGAAGTGCAGACCGGCGATGCCGAACATGATCAGTCCAAATCCCCCGACGGCCGCGACGTAGAGGAGCGGACGCAGCGTCGCGACGAGATCCAGAGGGCGCAGACCCTGGTCTGCCTTTTCTTCCGCACGGATGATGGCGATTCCCGCGATCAGGGTGAGCAGCCCGTAGAACGCGGCTGGTTCGCCAAATGTGACGTTATCAACGGCGCAGCAGAACGTATCCTCGATCTGCTCGAGGGGCCACGTCAGTGTCATGTGCATGCCCGTGACGCCCAGGAATGCCCCGAGGAAGACGAACGCCCACCCGAATCCGGAGATCGGCCGACCATGGGGGGTCGCAGCGGAGCGCACGAAGAGTGGGATCAGGATCATGATGATGCCCACGACCAGACCCATCGTGGTGTTGTAGGTGATGCCTTGCAACAACATGGCCCTAGACGCTCTCTGCCAACAGCGTCTGGCGGATGGACATCAGCGCGACGGACCCGGAGAAGGAAAGGACCCAGATCAGGGCTCCCACATCCTCGCCTGTCGTGCCGTCGACGAGCAGCCACACCGCGTAGCCGACGACCACGCCGATTGCGATGACTGCCCAGCTAAGTTTCACGAGTTGGGGGGCCCACTTGTTCACAACCTCGTCGTCTACCTCGACGGATTGAAAGGTGCCCTTCTTACTGCTAGCCATATCCATCCTGTCTTCGGGAGGGCGGCAATCATGGACCTGGAAAGTGCCGCAGCAAAATCTGGCCTACCAGCCGATGTATATCACACACTTGTCGACGCCGCACCGGAAGTAGCCACGCCCGGAGGCGGGCCATCACGCAGCCCCTAGCTAGGCATCGCCCGAGCAGACATGCAACTTGCCGCACCGAGTGCACGACCTGCGCCGCGGCCAATACGACTCAACTGACGCGCGACACTTCGCGCAGGCCATGCTCACAAACTTTCCACAATTCGCGCCGGGCAATATCGGCGGTGCCCTCGTTGGGAAAAGCCTATGGCTTTGGATCGACTACACGCCGCTGTAGTCCCAGACCCTTCTTGACCAGGTGGTCGACATACCTCGATGATTCATGGCGGTTGACGCTGGGTGCTGGATCGCCGCGCCGATCGCTCGAGGGGATCTGACGGTCTGGTGGGCAGGGTTGGCGTCCGATCCGCTCGGGTGGGCGTCGGATTCCACGTTCCGGATGCTGCTGGGTTGTTGGTGGACGGGGACCTTTCGGTCAGGCGGGGTGGAGGGCCCGGAGCCGTGCGAAGGCGTCGGCCAGGTGTGTGGCCCAGGCCCAGCCGGTGGGAATCTTTAGGACCCGTTGCCGGGCGTGGCGGACATACCGTGCGGGGGCGGATAGCAGCCGGAATCGTAGTGTCTTTGGTTCGGCGGTCGCGAGGTCACCCTCCAGAGCGAGGAGCCGCAGCCAGGACAGGACGCTGACGGCCGTGGGCGGCCAGGTGCAGCCAGGCGCTGTTGCGGGCATATGACTTCGACGTTATCTAGAGTCCGATTCCGAGCTTCCATGACGTGCACGACGAGCGAGCCTGTCCGAGCATCTGCGTCGTGGATGCGGTTACCTGCAGTTGTCCACCACGACGACGGAGAGGTTTCCTCATGCGGGTACAGCGCGTGCTCATGCCGGGCTCGGGAGCAGAGTCCTGGACAGTGCTCGACGAGGATCTGGTGCCGCTGGACCCGGTCGAGCGGTTCCTGGCGTACCTGGCCTCGATCGAGCGGTCACCGAACACGGTCAAGGCGTATGCGCATGACCTGAAGGACTGGTTCACGTTCCTGGCGGGGAGGGGCCTGGACTGGCGCGCCGTCACGCTCGAGGACGTCGCGGGGTTCGTGGCCTGGCTGCGGTTGCCCCCGGCGGCACGAGCCGGCCTGGTGCAGGTGCTGCCGACGGTTGAGCACCACTGCGGCGAGTCCAGCGTGAACCGCAAGCTGGCGGCGCTGACCTCGTTCTGCGAGTTCCACGCCCGGCACGGCGTGCCGTTGGGCGGGCTGCTGACGACCGTGGCACCGGCTGGGCGCAGGGCAGCGGCGTCGACCTCGTTCAAGCCGTTCTTGCACCACATCACCAAGCACGATCCGCAGCGGCGCCGCGCCCTCGCGTTGAGGGCCACACCGCCGCGCCCACGTGTGCTGAGCGCCGCCGAGGCGCAGGCGATCCTGGATGCCTGCGAGCACCTGCGCGACCGGCTCTTGTTCGCTCTCCTGCTCGACACCGGGGTCCGGATCGGCGAAGCGCTGGGGCTGCGGCACGAGGACCTGGACATAGCCGGGCGCCAGGTCGCCGTCCTGGCCCGGGTCAACGACAACCGGGCCCGAGCCAAGGGTGGCCGGCCCAGGTGGATCCCGGCCAGCGCCGACCTGATGCGGTTGTACGCCGACTACCTCACCAGCGAGTACGGGTGCCTGGACTCCGACTACGTCTTCGTCAACCTGTGGGGCCGTCCGCTGGGGCACCCGTTGACCTACCCGGCGGTCTATGACCTGGTAACCCGGCTGCGCGCGGCAACCGGGACCGAGTTCGGGCCGCACTGGTTCCGCCACACCTACGCCACCTGGCTGCTGCGCCGGGGCGCAGGGATGGAGTCGGTCAAGGAGCTGCTCGGGCACGCCTCGATCACCACCACCGTCGACACCTACGGTCACCTCACCGTCGAGGACGCCCGCGCCACTCTGGAGGCAGCAGGCTGGTTCACCGGGAAAGAGGTCCGGCTATGAGCCCGGCCGAGGAGCTGGCCGACCGGGCCCGGTCAGGGCTGCTGGCCAAGCTCGTCGCGGCGGTCCGGGCCGAGTTCCGGGTCGATCTCTACGTGCCCGACCCCGACCACCCGGTCCTGGGCCGCGGCGTGTGCTGTGTGGCCGGCTGTGACCGCTCACCCTCGGGCAACCGGATGTGCTCGAGCCATCAGCGACGCTGGATCGATCGTGGACGCCCCGACCCGGTCACGTTCCTGGCCGACCCCGGTGCACCGATGAACGGCCGCCGGGACCTGACCGGTTGCGCGGTGCCGGGCTGCCGGTACGGAAGCAGCGGGCAGGGGTTGTGCTCGCGCCACCGTCGCCGGTGGGCCCGCAGCGGCGAGCCCGACCTGGTCGCCTGGGCTGCTACCGCGACGTGCCGGACCCGACAGGCCAGCATGTGTGTCCGCTGCCGTTCTGCTCGCTGTGGCTGGAAAGCGAGCGGGACACGTTCTGCCGGGCACACCAGACACGGTGGCGGATGCAGGGGCGTCCTCCGGTCGAGGCGTTCATCGAGCGCTGTCTGCTGACCGGACGCGACCGGATCGACTTCGCCGGGCTGGGTCCGCAGCTGAGGTTGGAGCTGCAGTACGCGGTCCAGCGTCGGGCCGATGCGGCTACGATCACACTGCCGGCACCGGTGGTGAACTGGGCGGTCGCGCAGGTACGGACCGCCCAGGTGACCTCGCTGCTGGACCGACCATCATCCTGGTGGGTCGAACGGGCCGGACGAAAGTCGGGCATCTACCCCGGGTTCCTGGCCTTCGTCCGCGACGTCGTCGAAGAACTCCACGAGGGGACCGGATGGGAGGTGGAGTACCACCGTGACATCTGGCGGCTGGAGCGGCTGCCCGGACTGACCGGCACGCCGGAGCGACCCTACACACGGACCAGGTTGTACTTCGACCGGATCAGCCAGCCCTGGCTCCGTGCCCCGGTCAAGCGCTGGGCACGGCTGCGGCTTTCCTCGGGGATGGCCGTGGGCACCGTCACCTCCGACATCAAGGCGCTGCGGCGCTTCAGCCAGTTCCTGACCGAGGCCGCCACCGGCGTGGACTCCTTCGCCACACTGGACCGTGGCGTCCTGGAGCGGTACCTGGCGTGGTTGGCCACCGCCGGGCTGGGGCGCGGCGCCCACGAGGACGCCGTTCACTGCCTGGGCATGTTCTTCCAGGGACTGCGGCAGCACGACTGGGAGCCGGCCCTGCCGACCACGGCGGTCTTCTTCCCCGGCGACCTGCCCTCTCGGCCTGCCATGCTGACCCGGCACCTGGCCGAGCATGTGATGGCACAGGTGGAGGCCTCGACCAACCTGGACCGGTGGCCCAGCCCTGAAGGACGGCTGGTCACGCTGATCCTGATCCAGGCCGGGCTGCGCGCCACCGACGCCTGCACCCTGCCCTTCGACTGCCTGCTGCACGACGCCCAGGACGCCCCGTACCTGCGCTACGTCAACCACAAGATGCGCCGCGAGGCGGCCGTGCCGATCGACGCCACCCTGGAGGCCGAGATCCGTTCCCAGCAGGAACGCGTCGCCGCCCGGTGGCCGCAGGAGCACCCGCACCTTTTCGTCCAGCCGACGCGTAACGCCGGCGGGCAGCGCCCGCTGAGCTACAACTGCTACCGTGGCATGCTCAAATCCTGGCTGACCCTGTGCCAGATCCACGACGAGCAGGGCGAACCTGTACACCTGACCCCGCACCAGTGGCGGCACACCTTCGCCTGCCGGCTCATCAACCGTGACGTCCCTCAGGAAGTGATCCGGGTACTACTGGACCACGAGTCGACCCAGATGACGGCACACTACGCCCGGATCACGGACCAGAGCGTCCGCCGGCGCTGGGAACAGGCCACCAAGGTCAACATCGACGGTGAACGGGTCACCATCGACCCCGACGGTCCCCTGGCCCAGGCGCAGTGGGCCAAGACCCGCTACGGCATGGCCACCCAGACCCTGCCGCACGGCTACTGCGGGCTACCGGTGCAAAAGACCTGCCCGCACGCCAACGCCTGCCTGCCCGGTCTTCCTCACCGGCCCAGAGTTCCTCCCCGAGCTACGAGACCACCGTGGACGCACCCTCACTCTGATCGCAAAGGCCGAAGCCGACGGACAGACCCGCGTAGCGCAGATGAACACCCAGGTGCTCACCAACCTCGACAAGATGATCGACCAGCTCGACGACGAACCGAGCGGAGCCACCGATGCGGGCTGACAACTCCGCCCACCTCCTCGCCGCCGCACGGCGACGGGCCGAGCAGACCCGAGCCCGCGCGCTACGGGCCCTGCGCAACCTCGACACCGCTGGCACCCCGGTCACTTTCGAGGCAGTCGCCCGCGAGGCCGGCGTCTCCCGGTCCTGGCTCTACAGCCAGCCGGATCTGCGAGCCACGATCCACGACCTTCGCGCCCGGGACCGACCGGCCGCAACGCCAGCACCGCCGCAACGCCAACGCGCCAGCGATGCCTCCCTGCTGCGCCGGCTGGAGGCCAGCGCTGCGCGGCTGCGTCAGCTCGAGACCGACAACCAGCAGTTGCGCCAAGCCCTGGCCGAGGCCCTCGGCGCAGCCCGCTCGCAACGGAACACCGGCACCGGCGGCGACACGCCCGGGAAACACGGTGCGAAAATCATCGGCCCGTGCTGAACGACACCTACCGACCCTGCGTCACGCACACCGTCCACGACACAAACCTGCAGGCCAACGACCCGGCCACCGCTCGGACTCAAGATAAGCAGGGGCAGCCGAGTCGCCCCGCACGCCTTCAACTCCTTGATCCGGTCCTCCACGTGCGCCTGGGTCCGGTGTCGGGCATCGAGGTACTGGACCTGCCCGGTGGTGTTGGTGGCGAACGCGCCGTAGCGCCAGTTCGGGTCCTGGCCGAGCTCGGCCTGCTCCCCAGCTGATCGAGGGGTGCGGCGGGCGACCCTGGATGCCGTCCTGCGCGTCCACTGCGTGAGACTGGGCGTGGCTCCTTACCAGCACTGCTCGCCGGTGAGCCCTGGCTGGCGCTGCCCCGCCTGACCAGGGGATCAGGACAGGGGTGGATCTTCGCAGTTGCGAGCAATCACTCCAGCGGGAAGCACCGATCGTAACCTGACATGTACCAGGAGCCATCCGGGTGTGCCTCGAGCCGGAACTTGTAGAGCAGCCGGCCGTCGTCGCCGATCCGGTGCCACCAGTACTCCGAGACTCGGACGTCCTCTGCTCCCGGGCTCAGCCCCTCACTTTCCGCGAACCGTGCGACAGCGACGGCCGGATCGGCATCGGCCCCCTCCGGCGCGGCGGTGGCCGCGTCATAGTCGAACTCCGCGCTCTCCACCATCTCGCAGTCCAGCTCCGACGCCCTGGTGGGTGCCGTGGTCACCGCCCCCTGGTCCGCGCTCCCGGGCAACTGTGGATCGCCCCCGTCCTCACCGCAGGCGGTGATTCCGCCAAGAACTGCGAGACTCAGCACAGCGGCAGCGAAAACTCTGCGCTGACGACGCCCTGGACCGAGGTTCGGTGCATGGCTAGTTTTAAGCCGGCCTGACTGTGTGGATGTCATGTGTCTCCAGAGTTCGCCAGTATGTGTATGTGCCACCCAGGAACGTGGGGCACATCGTGTGAAGATTGACGGCAGGTGCCGTTCGGCTTCGTCGTAGGCGATCGACGGGGCGAAGAACTCGACGTCGGCGGCATACGTGGTGATCACGCCCCTGACGCGACTGCCCAGAACTGCCCGGATCAGGATGTTGGCGTCCAGAACGAGGCGACGCACAGCCACTATCGCTTGGCCTTACGAAGCCGCTTGAAGTCCGTCACCATCTCTTCGACCTCACCCTCGGTGAGTTCAAGCAACGCGTCGAGTTTCTCGCCGGCCGCCCGCAGCGCGACGGCATCGGCCGCCCGGTCCTGCTTGACAGGGATGAAGTAGCCGACAGTCTGCCCGTGACGGGTCACGGCCACCGGCGCATCGGAGTCGACGAAGTCGGCCAGGCCAGCGCGAAACTCGCGGATCCCTACCTTCGTCGCAGTCATGAGCTCTCCTCGAGTTGTGTGAACTGTGTGTACACATTAGCACGCCCGCGGTTCAGAGGCGACCCGCAGTTGAGACAGCGACGCCAGAGTCCGGCTACTACCCATCCCGCCAGGCATTAGACCTTCCCGAACATCTGCTGTCCACGCAGCAGGGGTCGTCGGGCAAGGGCCAGGACGCACAGTTCTGTACGTCGGCGCCATCGCGACCTGCGTCACTTCGCCGCAATCCGGGCTCTACTGAGGGTGCGTCACTCCGCCGATGGACGACCAACCACGACGGCTACTCACCCTCGGGAGCCGGGCGAGCCGAACGTCCGCAACTACCGGCACTCAAAGCGGCCCAGGGTGCCCGATCACTGGCGCGTGAGGATCGACTGAAGACGGGCAAGATGTCGCAAGTCGGATCTGAACGCAGGACTGGCACGCCGGAATATCATGTCGAAGTGAATTTCGTGCCCGACGCGGCGGAACCGACGTCCGTGGCATCTCGTCGGATGGGCATGCGACGCCGTCAGCCCATGGCCAAGGGAGTCAGGCTCGCCGTGGCCACCGGGGTGCTTTGCCTCTTGGTCGCGGCTTGCGAGTCGAGCCCCGGGTCCACGCCGGATCAGGACCACCCGGGAAAGACTGTAACGGCGGAGCCACCGACCAGCCCACGTCCTGATGCATCGACTACGGCAGATGTGAGTGATATCCGACTGGTCGATGAAGCCGACGCCGACCTCGTCCTCTATGTCAGCAACCAGTCGTTCACGGACAGCCCGGTCAGCATCCAGATCGCCATCGATGGTGTCCAACTCGTGGATCAGACCTTCGCGATCGAGGGGGGACATAACTGGTTCACCTTCCCGATGTCGCTCCCTCCTGGCGAACACGTCCTCACAGCCACCTCCGGTACAGGTGCCTCAATCGAGCAAGCAATCGAAATCCCAGATGGTGAACAACGATGGGCCGCGCTCGACTACTGGCACTCCCCGAAGGGTGAGCCACGAAGGTTCACCTGGCACATCTCTACCGAGCCCATCCGGTTCGCCTAAGCTTTCGTAGGCCCCATCCTGCTCGCGCAGGCACGGTACCGCCGCCGGAGGAGCGGAAAGAGGCAGCTCGATGCCCGAAGCCTGGTCACCACCAAGCATCCGCAACTGCCGCGGGCCGGTCGTTCCAGAGTGCGGCACTTCGCCGCGAGCCGCGCACTAGCCGTCAGCCGCTTTGACTGGTGCACGTGAAGTACTCCGGTCCTACGCTGGGTGGATGCTCGACCTGGACGCTATCGACGTTGAGGAGATCGCCAACGCTCTGGCAGATCAGACCGACTACGAGCATCGATGGTTGATCGACCCGAGAACGGGCGAGGTCGCTTTCTGGACCAGCGACCTGGGTATCGATGGTGAGAACCCGGTCGAGCTCGACGAGCTGGACCTGATCCTGATCGACCCCCTGCCGCCTTACGTCTGGTACCAGGACATGGTCGACTTCTCCGACGGCATCAGCGACCGCAGCTCAGGGGAGCGTCTGCGCCGCTCGCTGGAGGGCAAGGGCGCATTCCGGCGCTTCAAGAATGCGCTGTACCAGCAACACCCCGACCTGATCTCGGTCTGGCACACGCTGCGGGATGCCAGGGCACGGGCCCGGGCCGTGCAGTGGCTGGCAGACGAAGGGCTGATCGACGAAGACGCCGCCCAAAGGTTCCAGCGAGACCACCCCGAGCCCGCCCTGCCGTGAGGCCGAGCAGCGCGAAGTCCGGCCAGATCCGCGTCGTTCTACCTGCGTCATACCACGGCGTTTCGCCATGTGTGAGGCTTCTCGGAGTCCGCCCGTATCTCCTGACGTCGGACACTCGGACGTTGGCTAGGTTCCTCAGGCACAGCGGATAGGCCCTGGCTACGGGGCTTGGTCAGCCCCAGAAGATGTGGGTGGGGCCGCGGTCCATCTCGTCGAGGAGGTCCTCAGGGTGTGTGAAGGCCGGACCCGGTCGTAGAGGTGGAAGCGGAGGTTGCGGTTGCGCCAGTACGGGGTCCAGGTCTTGTGCGTGGCGGTGTAGCGCAGGCGGGCGATGGGGAGGCTGGTCCATTCGGGTCCGAGGTCCTCGCGCCAGGGCGCGCGCCGCTCTTGCCGTTTACTCGTGCTTCGCGCGGGATCGAAGTAGCACGGCGACAGCCAAGACCAGACCCCACCAGGCGATGCCTGCGATGCGTGAGTGACGACGCGGGGCTGCATAGCAAGGGCAACACGGTGCACCAAGATCGGTGACAGAATGCGGCGTAGGCCGGGCTACGGATTGATCGGGCCCGCCTGCTCGTCGGCCGGTCCGTGCGTGGACAGGCACCCGAGCGGGGGCACCCTGAAGGAGGGCACCATGAGCGAGAAGCCCGGCCAGCAGACGGACGACCAGGTCGCCGAGGACTCAGACGGCCAGGTCGACCCAGCCGCTGCGCGGGTCGAAGAGGAGGTTCGCGAGTCTTTTGACCGGACCGTCGAGAAGGGTGCCGAGCGTCTGCATCGAGGCTGGCGGGTGCTCATCACGACCGGGCTCTTCGGCGGCCTAGAGGTCGGACTGGGCATCCTGGCCTACCTTGCGGTGCTGCACCAGACAGACAACCACCTGCTGGCCGGGCTCGCTTTTGGTATCGGCCTCGTGGCGTTGTATCTGGCGCACAGTGAGCTGTTCACCGAAGGCTTCCTCCTGCCGATCATGGCTCTCTTCGCCCGTCGGGGCACGGTGTTGCAGCTGCTGCGGCTCTGGGGCATGACGCTCGTGACCAACCTCGTCGGGGGTTGGGTGTTTATGTGGTTCGTCGCGCACGCCTTTCCGGAGTTCGCCGGGCTACTGACCGAGACCGCGCGGCACTTCGTCGATGCGCCGCTCGGCCTTCGTGCGGTGGCGCTTTCGGTGCTGGGCGGCATCGTGATCACGGTCCTGACACGGATGCAGGAAGGGACCGATTCGGACGGGGTCAAGGTGGTCGCAGCGTTCTCTGTCGGTTTCCTGCTGGCGGGGCTGAGCCTGTTCCACTCCGTGCTGGACTCGATCATCATCTTCGGTGCCATCCATGCCGAGGGCTCGGTCTCGTATGGCGAGTGGCTGGCCTGGTTCTGGTATGTCGTGCCGCTCAACATGCTGGGCGGGCTGGTCTTCGTCACGGCGATGCGGCTGGTCCGCGCCAGCGAGCTGCCGGAGGCACCGGGCCCGGATAACCGCGTCGATGAGGCGTCCGAAGCGTCCTGAACGCAAGTCAGCCGCCATGGGCTTGACCCTCGGGTTCAACCAGACGAACTATGAGAAACTGGCCAACCCACAGCCCCGACTCTGAGCACCGCCGTCCCCACCCGAGTGTCGGAGCTGACCGAACGCGAGATCGACGTGCTGCGGGCGATGTGCCGCGGGCTGTCCAACGCCCAGATCGCGGCGTCCCTGTACGTCGGAGGACGCCGGCGTGCCACTTCCTCACCGCCTACGTCGCTCAGCTCAGCGGCATAGCCGAGGGCCCGGCGGACGGGGAGCATCCGATGCACCACATCCTCCTGCGGCACCAGCCCCCCGCTGCCGCATCTCCGCATGATCGCGGTGCATGTCCCGCTCGTCGAAGTTCACCGCTCCGGCATTGGCCCGTCGGGCGCCTGTCAGAACGTTGAGCAGCGTCGACTTGCCGGCGCCCGACGGGTCCGATCACTGCGAGCAGCGAAGACGACGGCACCACGAAACTGACGTCGTCTAGCAGCACCTTGCCGTCGGAAAGCGTGACGATCCCGCAGCTGATCCTGGCCCTCGGCGTGCTCGCCGCCCGACTCTCAAGTGGGACCCCAAAGCGAGGAGATCGCGAACTCCCTGGGCGAGGACGCCGAGAAGCGCGAGGCCATCATGGACGAGACGCTCGTGGGGACGCTCTAGAGGTCGCAGTGCCTGCTGACTGGACGTGGACGGCTCGGCCTGCGGAGGACTATCGTCGGAACGGACCGGTCATCCCCACGACACGCCGTCGGGGCCGCTGGTGCCGGCTCGTCGCGCAGAGGACTGACCCGTGGCAGGTGCGCAGCAGACCACAACACGGCTGCCCGCTGGCCGCGTCACCTTCGTCATGACGGACATCGAGGGGTCGACCCGCCTCTTCGAGGGGTTGGGCGAGCAGTTTGTCGCCCTGCTCGAGATCCACAACGTCCTGCTGCGCCACGCCTTTGAGAGCCATCGCGGTGTGGAGTTCGACACCGAGGGCGATGCCCTCGTGGTGGCCTTTGACGACGCTGCCCAGGCGCTCGCAGGATGCCTGGACGGCCAGCTCGCGCTGCGGTCCCACGCCTGGCCACCAGGGGCAGCCATCCGCGTGCGGATGGGGCTGCACACGGCCGAGGCCAGACCGACGGGCAACAACTACGTGTCGCTGGGGCTCCACCAGACGGCACGGATCTGCACTGCTGGCCATGGTGGCCAGATCCTGCTGTCCGAGGCCACCGCCGCCGAGGTGACAGGGCGGCTGCCCGCCGATGTCAGTCTGTCCACGCTCGGCTCGTTCCAACTGCGCGGATTCGCCGAGCCCGCCCGCCTCTTCCAGGCTAACCACCCGCGGCTTCCCGTCGACTTCCCACCACCGCGGGTCCAAGGGGTGGTCCACCACAACCTGCCCTTCTATCGGGCCGGCTTCGTCGGGCGCTCTCGGGAGCGGGCCGCACTCGCCGAGCTGATCCGGCAGACCGGTGTGCTGACCGTCGTCGGCATGGGCGGCGTCGGCAAGACCCGCCTGTCGGTGCAGCTCGCCTTCGACGTGATGGACGACTTTGACGACGGCGCCTGGCTGGTGGAGCTGGCCCCCGTCACGGACCGGCAAGGTGTCGCCAGCGCGGTGGCCTCGGCCCTGCACGTCACGGAGGTCCCCGGACGCAGCCTGGAGGACGCGGTGATCGACGACCTCTCCACCAGATCGGCCCTCATCGTCCTGGACAACTGCGAGCAGTTGCTGGAGGCGGCAGCTGGTTTCACCGAGGCGCTCACGCAGCGCAGTCCGCAGGTCGTCGTGGTCGCGACCAGCCGGGAACCGCTCAGGCTCGAGGGTGAGGTGGTCTGGCGGCTCGAGCCCTGGCCCGTCCTTGAACCGGCAGAGGTCACGAGCACGTCCGCCGTGGTCGCGCAGGATGCCGTCCGGCTCTTTGGGGAACGCGCAACCCTGGTCCGCCCGGGCTTCACCATCACGGACGACAATTCCATGGAGATCGCAAGGATCGTGCACCACCTGGACGGCATTCCCCTGGCCATCGAGCTCGCGGCTGCGGCCCTCGCCGACCGCTCCGTCGAGGGCGTGCTCGACGGCCTGTCGGACCGGTTCTCCTTGCTCACCGGCGGACGGAGGACCGCCCCACAGCGTCACAAGACCCTGCGGGCCGCGCTGGAGTGGAGTCTGGACCTGCTCGGGCCCGACGAGCGGCTGCTCTTCGGCAGGCTGGCGACGTTTGCCGGGACAGGCACGATCGACGCCGTTCGCGCGGTATGTGGCACGCCCCCACTGTCCGACGCGTCCGTCCCACACTTGGTCCGAGGGCTGTTCCGTGCCTCCCTGCTGTCCCCCAGGGACGACCCAGGGCGCTGGACAATGCTGGAGTCCGTGCACGAACTCGCCGACCTTGAGCTGACCGCGACCGGCGAGAGCGCGGCGCTGGCCGAGCGGCACCGGGACTGGCTCGCCCGTCACGTGGAGACCCTCGGACGCGACGTCGGCCTCCGCGGTCGACGCGACGCCGTGACTGCTCTGGTGAGCGACCTCCCCAACATCCGCCAAGCCCTCACCACCGCCATCACGGCTGGTGACGGTGACCGTGCACTGCGGACCGCGACAGCCATGACCCCGTTCTGGATCTCGCACGGTGACTGGACCGCGGGGATCGAGCACCACCACGAGGCACTCGGCCTGCCCGCGGGAGCCCACCGGCTCCGTGGCCCCGCGCTGGCCGCCCTCGGCAGCCTGCTGATCCTGCAGGGCGAGATGGCCGACGCCGAGGCGGCCTTCCGGCAGGCGGATGAGATCGCCTCCTTGCAGGAGGACGAGACCACCCAGGCCCGGTCCCGGTCCGGCCTGGGTTATGTCGCCTTCCGCAACTCGGCACTTGACGAGGCGGAGGCGCGCTGGAGTGAGGCCCTGGGGCATGCCGAGCGGGCCGGTGACGAGCGAGTCGCTGCCGGGATCCTGCGGAGCCTGGCGATCGCCGCGGGCAGTCGAGGTGATCAGGTCAGGGCCGGGCGGCTGCTTGACGGGGGCATCCACTCCGCGGAGCACGCTGAGGACGACCAGCTGCTCCGGCTGCTGCTCGGGTCGAAGGCGGAGATCGAGTTGTGGCTCGGCCACTACGCAGCGGCGCAGGCACTCTACGGCCAGGCGCTCGACCTGGCCTCAACGATCGGAGACCTGTCCGCTCGCCCGCTGCTGCTCTCCGAGCTGGGCTGGGTCGCGTTCCTCGGTGGTGACCTGACGACGTCACATCGGCTGGCGTCGGAGGCGTCCCAGCTCGCCGAGGACCTCGGGAACCGCCGGACGTTGACCAGCGCGCTGCGCGTGCGGGGAGAAGGGCTGGTGCGTCAAGGTCGTTTCGTGGAGGCGGAGGTTGACCTGCAGCAGGCGTTGGCCGTGGCCGAGGCGTTGAGCGCTCCCGCCGATATCGCGGGGGTGCTGTGCGCACAGGCCCACGCCGCCCTGGAGCAGCATCGGGTCACGGAGGCCGCGCGACTGGCCGAGTCCGCTGTCAGCCTGTCGACGTTGGGCCACACGATGCGCGACACGTTCCCGCAGTGGGTGCTGGGCGTGGTCGCCCTGTCCCGCGGCGACCTGCTCGCCGCCGAACAACTGTTCCGCGCTGAGGCCGAGGACGCGATCACCTCGAGCGCCCCGCGCCACCAGGCCAACAGCCGATGGGGACTGGCCCGCGTGAGCAGTGCTGCCGGACAGGCCCCAGATGCCGCGCGACTGCACCGCGAGGCCCTGTCCATCCGCCACCGGATCGGCGACCGGCTGGGCGTGGCCGAGTCGCTCCTCGGGTCAGCGGGCGTCGTCGCCACCGTGGACCAAGTCACGGCGTCCGACCTGGTCGCTGCGGCTCAGCGGTTGCACACGGAACTGGGCGTCGTCATGACGCCTCGTCTGACCGGCGACCTTGAGGTCATCCGGTCCCTCCTGGGCGGTCACGAGGTGGACGGTCAGAGTCACGAAACCGGCGACGACGCACAAGCAGTCGAGCGGGCTGTGCGCGCGCTGCGGGCCCTTGAGGGCTCGGGTGCGGCACGAGCCGGCTGACGAGAGAGGACGACCGATGGGATGGTTGGAAGGTGATGTGGCGCTGATCACGGGTGCCGGATCGGGGCTGGGCAGAGCCCTGGTCGACCGCTTTGAGTCCGAGGGAGCCCGGGTGGTCGCGTTCGACCGGAGCCCCGAACGGGTGGCTGCCGTCGAGGCGGCCCACCAGGGCACCGTGGTGGGTGTCGCCGGCGACGTCGCGGTCGGTGAGGACAATGAGCGGGCCGTGGCGCAGGCACTCGAAGCCTTCGGGCGACTTGACACGTTCATCGGCAACGCCGGGCTGTTCGACTACGGCGCACGGTTGGCGGACACGCCGATGGAGACTCTCGACCGCGGGTTTGACGAGCTCATCGCCGTGAACGTCAAGGGCTGCCTGCTGGGCGTCAAGGCGGCGCTGGACGCACTCGTCGCGGCCTCCGGCAGCGTGGTGCTCACGGCCTCGCTTTCCTCACGCAACGCCGGAGTGGGCGGAGCGATCTACACCGCCTCCAAGCACGCCGTTGTCGGTCTGGTCGAGCAGCTCGCCTTCGAGCTCGCCCCGGAGGTCCGCGTCAACGGCGTCTCCCCCGGGTTCATGCGCACCGACATCCGCGGCCCCAGCGCCCTCGGCCTCGCCGACCGCACCCTGGACTCGATGCCCGACCTTGACCAGCTGGCACGTGCTCTGCTCCCGCTGCGGTTCCTGCCGGACCCAGCCGACTACTCGGGCCACTACGTCCAGCTCGCCTCGCGCGCGAACGCGGCAGCCACGACCGGCGTCGTGGTCGATTGCGACGGTGGCTTCTCGGTGCGCGGCATGCCGCCGCTCCCCGGTGGCTGATCCAGCCTCACGTGGGCGGTTGCCCTCGACTACTGGAACCTGACTCCGCTCGGCAAGCAGCCTGACGATCAGTCCTGGCTTCCGTCCTGGGGACCAGCGGTTCGGAGTCTCTAGCTGAGCGGACCACGCCCTGACCGACCGTCGAGTTCGACCTGATCCCGCGCGAACAGGCGACACAGAGTGCCTGCCGGACCGGCATACCATGCCGTTTTGTGCTGACCTCTGGCGACATCACGTCCATCCAGGACGGGTGCCCGAGCGAACTGATCGCAGACAGGGGGAACCTGACTACAGCTCGATCGAGTACATGACCGAGCCGTGCTCCTTCACGTAGCCGAGGCTCGCGTAGAGCCCCTGGGCGCCGGATGGGTTCTCCGTGTCGACGTCGAGCACCGCCGCTTCCATCCCGCCATCGGCGAAGGCACGCATGCTGGCCCCAAGGGCAGCGAGCGCCGCCTTCCGTCCGCGGTAGGCGCGGCGGGTGCCGAGGACGTCTGTGTAGCCGAAGGAGTAGCCGCGCACCGGGAAGTCAGCCTCGTAGCGGCTTGACAGTGCGTAGGCGACGACCACCGGCGCACCAGCCTCGACCGCAGACTCGTCGATGACCACAAACGACCACTCGGGGACAAACTCGCTGCGCCCATTGACCCATTGCTCCCTCGTCTGCGGCTCGGAGCCCCAGTGGTCGCGGAACGCGTCGTTGTGGGCCAGTCGCGTGGCGTCGTCCAGCTCGGCCGAGAACGGCACGAGCCGCAACGGCTCTGCCAGCTCGACCTCGGGGATCGCGGGTGCGTCCCCGATGAGTGGGCGTTTGAGGTCGGCGTAGAAGCGGCGCGGCTCGAAGCCCGCGCGCTTGATCAGGTCGTGCCGCTCCGCCGGGTCACTGTCCTCCGCGAAGGCGGCGAGGCGCCCGGGCAGCTCCTTGCCCGAGGCCGCAAGCACCTGCCGCGCCCTGGCGGTCTGCCACGCGAACACCTCGCTCCCGATGCCCTGACCGCGTCTCGCGGGGTGCACGCCGCCGAAGAGGAACGCGCGCACGGTTGACTCATCGCCTGGTGGCGCCATCACCGATCCGTAGGCACGCACCTCCCCCGCCTCGTCGACGCCGATGGTCGTGTCCCGAGCGAGGTCGACTCCCGGCGCCGTGAGGTCGTCCTCGGTCTCCTCCCGCGTGACGCGGTAGGGCGCGCCGTCGGCCTTGGCCATCGCGTTGGTCAGAGCAGTGAGGGTGGCCACGTCGTCGATGGTCGCGGGGCGCCACACCAGGCCGCCAGCGGTGATCGCCGGCACTGTCTGGGGCGCTGCTGCGCGCTCGACGATGGACCGGGGCGGACTCATCCTGAGAGCGTAGTTGGCCGCCGATGAGCCGTGGAAATGGTTTTCCGCGGCCCCAGCCGCTCACCCTGCACTCACTCCCAGGTTGCCCGCTCGTCCTCCCTGCGCGCGAGGACGGTGCGCGTCTGCGTGTCGAAGGTCCGCACCGGCCGGGCGGCGCTCCACGCTCCCACCCCGGGTCGCCGTGCGTGGTGCAGGCGACCCACGCGCTGTGCGTCTCCGCCGCGAGCGACTCGGGGGCGACTCCCCCGGTGCAAGATCGGTCGCTTTGAGATAACGGCGCACCTCGAGCACGTCCTGACGTGGAGTCTGTGCGTCCAGCTCGGCCTGGAGCACCTCCGACAGTGAGAGCTGAGTTGACGCGCTGCTGGAGACCAAGCTGCTCCGTCCGCGAGTGCGTCGCGACACCGTGCCGCGGACGCGACGGGCGACCGCCGGGACTGACCTCTGGGGCTGGGCCGCTCGTCGGACACTCGGCATCCGCGGCGTCGACGATGACCTCCTGGGTCGCGCACTACGCGACCGGCATAACCTTCGCGCTCGTCCTGCTGGGAGTGACGGGAATCGGCTGGGCTCACTTACCAACCCTCTGGCCAGCACTGCTCGTCGGGTGGGTCGCCATCGTCGCCCTGTGGTTCGTCCTGCAGCCCGGCATGGGCCTTCGGATCGCCGCGTGGCGGACTGCCCATCCGGATCCGCAAGGTAGCGGAATCTGGCGACCCACACGGCATACGGCGTCAGTCTGCATGGCACGGCCTCCCTAACCCCTCGCCTGGCCGTGAGCTGGCGAACGCCGTCGGCGAGAGCTCGTCTGCCCACGACCGCCTGAGCCAATACGATTAGGCGTTCTGCCCAGGTCGCGTGAGAGAGGCGCCATGATGGAGCTGTCGGAGTCCGCACGGGCTGTCATCGAGTCGGGACGACTCGCCCACCTGGTGACCATCAACGCCGACGGCAGTCCACAGGTGACGATCGTGTGGGTGGGCCTCGACGGAGACGACATCGTCGTCGGCAAGCTGATGGTCGACCACAAGGTGCGCAACATCCGGCGCGACCCCAGGGTCTCGCTGTCCATCGAGGCCGACGGCAGTGACCACGGCATGCAGCACTACCTCGTCGTCGACGGCACCGCGCAGATCGACGAGGGAGGGGCACCAGCTCTTCTCCACGATCTCGCGCAGCGCTATGTCGGACCCGGCACGGACTTCCCGCCGATGCCCAACCCGCCGGAGGGCTTCGTCATCAGGATCACCCCGACCCGCGTGCGGGGCATGGGCCCCTGGGCGTAGCCAGCCGCACAGCGCACCGAGACGGCGGCTAGTCCGTGTCGTGGGCCAGCACCGGCCAGAACAGCCGCCCGTACATCCCCACCTCCCGGTTATCTTGACGTCAAGACACTGGTGAGTGTCACAGGTCGTACTCGGGTGCGGCCCTCTCCGTGGCGCCCTGCGGCAGCCTGAACAACGACGCGAAGATCAAGAAGAGCGTCGCCAGACCCCACACAGCCGCGCTCCCGACACCGATGTTGGCTCCGTGCAGGAGGACGAACGGGATCAACAGCGCCATCGTGGCGGCGCCGAACAGTGAGAGGAACAACCCAGCATTCGCGCGGCGCGATTGATTCTCGGCCTTCGCTCGCTGGTAGGTCGCCACTAGCCGGTCTCCTGCGGCCACGAGCACTGCCGCGATGAGTCCGACCACGAGGACTCCGCCTAGGTCAAGACCAGGCACCAGGTCCGTCCACGTCGACAGTCCAGCTGTGGCCAGGGCAAGGGCGCCGTAGATCGAAGCCATGACCGGCAGTGACGGAATCGCCTTGTCGTCCTGCTCGCCAGCTAGTTCCTTCTCCCGGCCCTCCGCATACTCCGTCGGGTTGCCACGGAACACGCCAAGAAGCGCCACCAGTCCAGCTGTGATGGCTAGGAGCCCATAGCCCCATGGGTGAATGATCCGCTTCACGACATAGGGCACGCTCGCTGTGTCGGGCGTCAACGTGCCCGGAACGGTTGGCACGGCCACCAGCCAGCCCCGGGCTGGTTCGCTCACCCTCATGTCCACGCTGAGATCAACGGGCACGATCCGCGGCGCACACACTTGCTCCTGCCGCGACTCCTTCTCGATGAGGTCGACTGGCACGCCCAGTCCGTCAACCGAACCCGTCGTATTGCTCGGCACCATCACGACCGCAGGCAGGTCCGCCTCATCGTCCAAGTCACGGTTGCTGACCCCGCAACCGGCGACCATCAGCGTCCTGGCGGTCGCGTCACCCTCGCGACCAATCAAGAGCTGCCAGGCATCGGGGAGAAAGTGGAAGGTCACCTCGTCCTGCAGGAATGGATCGACCGCGTCTGGAGTGTCAGGAACGGCAACCTCCTTCCCCGAATCTGCTGATGCCCCCTGCGGCGGGACCGGCTCATTCGTCTCGGATCCCGACCCCACCACTGACGAGCCGATGAAGACGGCGAGCGCCGCGGCATATAACCCTGCCCTTGCACCAACACCCGTGACCGACCCTATCCCCATGGGACACGAGACTAGTGGTCCGCGGCCAGACTGGAAATGGGCAAAACTGCCTAGGTCTGGAGGACTACGCGACGGCATACTGCCACGGCCTTGCCAAACCCAGGGACACTGGCAACGCTCGCGTCACGGACAGTTCGCGTGCTCCTTGCACAGTCGTCCGGCTGACGTCCACCGGGACGCGAGCCCGGTGGGCATGCGCGATCACTCCCAGCCCTGTCCCTCGTGGCTGCCCTGCTGATGTCCACGCCGTGGGCCGCCACTGCCGGGACCAAGCCCGATGACACCAAGCCCACTCACTATCTACTCCTCCAGCTCAACCTGTGCCTCTCCTGCTATGCGGGCTGCTATGCCGGCGGCGAATATCCCAAGGGTCGTCGACGAGGCGATCGCCACGATCGGCGCGATCGCCACGATCGGCGCGACCGCGCCGGACGCGGTCACCATCAACGAGGCCTGCAGCGGTGCCATCGAGCGCATCGCCGAGGAGACCGGCTATGACTACGCCTTCGGGACCGTGATCTACATCGGTGGCGAGCTGGCCTGCAAGAACCCCAACGGTCGCGGCGCGTTTGGCATCGCCGTCCTGACCGCGTCCGAGATCGGTTCCCTCCGGCGCGGCGTATGCCGTCCAGCGGGGTTTGGAGGAGCGCCGCCGGCTCTGCGCGGAGACAGTGGACGGGCGCACGTCTGCACCAGGCACCTGGCGGTGGGCTCGCAGGTCGAGACCAATGAGGCCCAGTGCCCGGAGTTCACGGCCATCCTCGACGCCCCCCCCCCGCCGCGAGGCGACGATCGCGGGCGGCGACCTCAACCGGCCAGACCAGTTGCGCCCCTGCCGGCGCCTCGTGACGCCGGGCCAGGGAAACCGATCGCGGCACGACTGTCGGTCGCGGCCCACAGAGGGTCGACCTGCCCTCTTCATCGCCGTGACTCGACGTCCGCAAGTGCGCACGTGGGCCGACCGGGCCGTGGCTGCGGTCGGGGCGAGGCCAGGCCGCGTCACCCGGTGCTGATGGGCAAGCTGCCGCGTCAGTTCGCCCAGATTGACGCGCAGTCCGGCGTAATGTTTGCCGATCGTGGCGCGGTCCTACTGATTACGAGTTTGTGGCTTGGAAGCCTGGCGAACCGGCCAGCTGATTTTTAGGGTATCCGAATGCGGAGGCGTCGCGTTGACGGGATCGTCGCCTCAGTCGTCACAGGTTAGCCGAGACCAACACCTCGACCAGCTGCTCGGGTTCGAAGATCAACTTGGTGTTGAATCGCTCGTCAAGGCGATCCTCCTTATCGCGGGTCAAGGCCCGGACCCACTGGTGCTCGGTGAACACCACGTCGCAGTAAACCGTGGGAACCGGTAACTGTACGACGTCGAAGAAGTCGTTCGCCTTCCACTTCTGGTGCGGTCGCGGATGGAGGTGCTTGCTCACACGGAGAGCGTTCGTCACTCGGCGGGTGGGGAGAGACTGAACGAGTTGGAGCAGGCCCGCGCCGCCCAAGGTCTCGGTCACCTCCGTGGTGCTGATGCCCGCGACCGTGACCCGGTGAAGGATGGCTGACGCGATGTCGTTGAAGTCCGAGTGGACAACCGAAGGAAGCAACTCAGCGCGCGGTACCTTCCGTCGCGCGATCTCTTCAGCGACGCTGACTTCGTGCTGCACGAACAAGTCACCCCAGTTGACTAGATCAAGCCGTAGACCCGCGCGTGCGTGAGTTCTTGGGCCAGCACGCAGTAGTAGCTCTTCGAGCTGGTGGTCGATCGGAGTTCGGAGGTCGCTGCTCTTGTCTTCGGACGCGGGCCGCTGGTCAGTCGGCCTCAACGAGTTGTGGACGCCGCCGGCAGTCAGGTGAGCGATGCCGCGCCCGAACACGCGAGGCGCAGTCACATCGGTTGGCCGTCCGAAGCGAGCCCGCAGGGCCATGTCGATCTCGTAGTAGAGAAGTTGCTTGGGCATTGTGATGGCGTCAAAGTCGGACAACTCGATCATCGTGTCGACCAGGCGGTTCCTGGAGCCGTCGTTGTGGTTCTTGACTGTCTCCCAGTACCGATACAGATCGAGGGGGAATGATGCTACTTCGTGCGCCCTTGCGGCCCGGCACATTTCGAGTGCGCCGCGGTACCGCGCACCGTCCGGCCGATCATGTGCCGCCCTGGCGAGACCGATCCACGCGAACTGATCGAGGTAGACGTGAAGCACAGACGCTCAGTTCGCAGCGGAGCACATGCTCAAACTCACATCCACGGGCGTGCCCCCTCCCACTTGACGCTAGTCAAGTGTGCTATTCGCCACTCCATGTTCCTGGGCACTCCCCGTGTCCGATGGTTGCCGACGAGATCTAGGCGGACTCGCTGGCGTCGCGGACGCGGTGTCCATCCTCGCCGTGGCAGCGGGTATGTCGAGAAGAGCAAGCAGTTTGCCGTCCTCGTCGAGGCAGTTGAGTAGATCGCGGTGTGGGATGTCATCGGCGGCGTATCGGTACCGGCGGGTTAGGAGGTCACGCATCGCGTTCTCACCGGGAGCTTCGGACCTTCCGCGCAGTTTCCATCGCTGTGCCACTGACACCGTCTGAGTGAAGATGTGCATGTCGACGACGCCGTCAGCGAACTCTGATAGCGGCATTGTCGGGGAAGCTGATGTCTCTGGTTCGCGGGCGAGGTCGAGCGCTCGCCGGGGGTCGCCTACACCGGGTTGTATTCCTGCTCGTTTCATCCGCCAGTTCATGGAGGTGTTCACTAGAGCGACGAGGATCTGCCAGTCGAGCCAGCCATCATTGCGTAGCCTCACGATGGTCGCTCGCCCAGCTTGATCAGACAACAGTCGCGGGAGCGTGAACCGCAGGGCCTCATTGGCAACTTCGTACCGTTCACGAATGGCTTGGAGCGACTCATCACGGTCATAGCCCGGGCCCGTGACGGTTGAGGCTGAGAGGTGCTCGTATCCGGTAGGGCGGTAGGCGTCGGAGGACGGCCTGCTTGCCTGGGCACATCGGATGTAGTGATCGTCGTCCAGCAATGCGGCGGTCTCCTCATAGGGGCGACCGATGGAAACCTTGTGAATGAGGCCGCCCTTGAACAGCGGCTCCAGAAGGTCTTGGAGTTCGTTTGGTGGACGGACGTGAACGGCGTGCAGCAGTTGGTAGCACATCGCGAGGATCGTTCTGTCTCGTGCCTCAATATCAGTCAAGGAGTTAGAGACGGTGACATGCGCCACGATCTCGGGTCCTGAGTCATCGATGTCGATCGAATCGTTTTCTCGGCTCGCATCGGGTCTTACGGCCACATCGACCCGGACGGTGCTGCTAATCAGGACGGGGTTCATCGGCGCGATGTCGGCCAAGAGGACCTGGAGCGCGGCGACGAAGCCCTCACTGGTCAGAACCGTGTCCCGGTTGTTGTCGAACTCGAAGGTCCAGCGGATGCCGAGGGCTTGGAAGTCGATGAGCCGTCTAGCGCCTATGTCGCCGAGCAGTGGGCCTGCGAGCTGGTCGGCGGCCCGAGTCTGGAACTCGTCCACGGTGATCTCGGACCGTGAGTCGCCGTGCTCGATGACTTCGACCAGCTGCTCGTACCAGTCCGTCGTCTTGTGGGCTGCTTCGATGAGCGGCTCAAGCTCGGGCCAGAACGTGCGGATGCCGGCCAGCTCCAGAGTCGCGTAGGTGGCGTGAGCTGCGAGGTCGGGGTGTCTGTCGTAGTCGAACGGATCGGTCAGCATCTGGGCGCGAGCCAGGAGTGCGACCTCGGTGAGTCCGGCTGCGTCGACCCAGGTGCCGGCCTGTTGAGCGTACTTGGCTGTCTCCAGCAGGGCCTTGGGCACGTGCGTCTTCACGTCGGTGTCGTCGCTCATCATGGCCAGAGCCACGGCGGTGCACGCGTACATCTTGGCCGCGTACACCAGCCCAAGACCGGCGTACAGCGAACCCAGGTAACGCATCGTGAGGGCGGCGCCGTAGATGGTATCGCCGTTGAACCACTTCGCCTTCGCGTTGTGCAGCTCGGCCAGAGCCTTCAGGGGCTGGCCGGCCCTGACGAACGCCATGCCGCGATCGCGGCATCGTTCCGCGGTGGCGGAGTCGCCCTGTACCTCAGCCAGCACGATGTCGAAGCCGTCCCGGACCTTTTCGTAGTTGACGTGACCGGAGGCTGCTGGCGCGTACATCGTGAACAGACGCGCGAGTTCGCTGGACGAGTAGGCGCGAGCCCGTGGCAGCAGGTCGACCAACTGCTCCAGATACGACATCGCCGCATCGAAGTCGAACAGGTACGACACCGGCAACGCTGAGGTGTCGACGGCGGACTCGTCCAGTTGCACTCCGACGTTGGAGGCAACCTCAGCGGGTGCAGGCTTACCGTCAGTCGTCTCGATGCGCTCCCAGTCCGGTACCAGGTGGGCGAATGCGAGCGTTCCCGTCAAGGTCGCCGAGCGCACCGGATGCGTCACCGAATCTGTAGCTTCGAGTAGGTTGACGAGGTGCGATCGCAGCCGCGTCATCGCAGCATTGATCTCGGCTGCCTCGGCCTGCGCGACCCCGGTTATCCACATCGTCCCCCAGTACGCGCAGAGCGTCACGGCGTCGTCGACGATGTTCGGTCGGCTGCTGGTACATGCGTAGGCGACGGCGCGACGAACCAAGTCCTCGATACCTGCCGCGACCCCCATGCCTCGGAATCGTGCGATGGCCATCTCGTAGCAGGCGCGGAACACGAGTTCGGTGTCTGAGCCGTCTCTGGAGTCGGCCAGGAACGCGCCCATGAAGTCCAACCACTCCGGCAGATCGGCGTTCGCGTGCTCGTCCCAGGTCGCGTGTCGAAGCCCGTGAGTGATCTCTCCCTGCACCGCTGGCGTCAGGGCTACTGGCCCGTGGTTGTGACGCAACCCATCGATTAGGTCCGCGTACCACTGCGGTGCTGGCTCGTCTTCCGGCGCGGGGACCAGATGCGAAGGCAGTTCGAGGTAGTGCCGTGCGACCCACACCAAGTCGGGCTCGGCGAGGAACGTTGAGATGTCGCCGCCGCAGAAGATGTCCAGGGTCACTCCGTAGGACTCGCGGGCAGTCCGCTGGAGGTCGTGGGTGACGCCCTCGGAGATGGGGTGCACGCTGAAGAAGGCGACGTGATCAACCTCAGCTGCATCGTCGGCGCAGATGCCGGCGAGGTCACTGAGGACTTTCTGTTTCAGGCTTCCGGTTTGTACGGTGCATGCCACCACCACCGGCGACGTGGAGGAGGCAGCCGCGAATCCTGCCGAGTGGGGCAGCTCGTTCGGGAGGCGGGTCGTAAAGGTCTCTGCGTCTCGCTGCTGATCGCCACCCGAGCTGACCGGTCCGGTGGCGATCAAGATGTTCGAGCTGATGCGCTTCTGCGCAATCCGTGTCGCGATCTCCTCGAACCGATGATGCTCGTTCCGCGAAGACAGCTCGTCCAGGCGGAACCTGATGTACGCCTCTGCCTCAGGGATGTGCTCAGTCACAACTCCATTCTCCCATCGCAGTGCTTACGCTGGAGCCGCGCCTCACCGTATGGAATGCGTTCCGGCGCCGGCTCCACTTCCTCACCGCGTACGTCGCCGGCGTCTGAACCAGTCCCCGGTATACGACTGGCGTCAGTTCCGCCCAGAATGACGCGGGGCTGTTCCTGCGACTGGCGTGGCCGCACGATCTCGTTGACTACCTCGACTGCGACGGGATCGTACGGCTACCTGGGATAGCAACGAGCACCATGTGTCGAGGCACCGGGTCACCGTCGATCGGGAATGCAGTGTGGGTGATGAGTGCCTTGCTGTGAGGCGGAGGCCCCGTGGGATCGAATGCCTTGTGTCGGAGAGCGACGAGAAACCCTATGCGGATGTCGTTGCCCTGGTAAGTGGCGGCCTGCTTGAGGTACGCGGTCCGATCCTCCATCGGGATATGGGTGCTGTCGACCTTCATCTCGATGTGGAGGGCGAACTTGTCGAACTTCAACCGGATGTCGACGCGGCCTCCGCCGACGTGCGAGACCTCATACTCCGCACGGTCGCCGAGGTTTCCGACGAGGTAGTTATACAGGTCCTCCTGGATGGCGTTCTCGTTGGTTGCGGGGTCGAACAGGTACTTGTAGTGGTTGGACTGGCCGCCGGTCCGACTGGCCACGAAGTTGATGATTAGAACCAAGATCTCGTCGAGGACGGGGATGACGTCGTCCTTATAGTCCGGGCTGCTTGCGAGCTGCTTGCGGAGGTCGTCGAACAGTTCCGCATGCACAAGGTTGAGGTGGCGCCTCGCGGCGGCCACGTGGTCGAGTCGTTCCTCGATCGCGGCGAGCGTGGCGGGCGTTATGTGCTCGATGAGTTCGGCGTCAGGCGAACCGGGCGGAACCAGCGTTCCAATCAGCGGTGGGAGCGGCGCTGACGGGGCGCCGCCGTCGGCTTTTCCCGGCATCTCGCCGCCTGTCGCCACGCGTCGTGCCGCCTTGAGGATGTCGCGAGCAGCGTCCAGCCGCTCGTGCAGGTCCTCGTCTTCACTCTTGGTCGCGGCGTCGGTGAGTTGCGCCGTGTACTCCTCGAGGTTGCACAGGTGGCTGGAGTTGGACGCGAATCCACCTTCGATGACCGGCTGGATGAGGTCTTGGACTCCGGCGATGTCGGCGTCGCGACTACCGACACGGAACGCACGGGAGCTGAGGTAGACGTTGAGCAGGCCGTTGATGACGACCTCGGTTTGGTAGAACCCGTCCTTGCCGAGCTGGTTGCGCATCTCATCGAGGTCGGCGGCAAAGTGGGCCCACGCGCGGAGGGTTGACACCTTGCTGTCGCCGAACCAGTGGTCCAGCCCGCTGGAGGCGACGGAGAACCTGTGCACCTGATCCTGGATGCCGCCGAGCATGTCTGCGGAGAGTGGTTCGCCGACCATCGCGGCCATCGGGTCGCTGGCAAGGATGCCGGCGACGAGTTCCCGGAGCGCGTTGATGATGGCGAGCATCGGGCGGGCGTCTGGGCGTTCGTAGGCGGTTTCGGCTACCTCGAAATACCTGGCCGCCTCTTCCAGATGCGGACCCATGTCGGTGAGCGTCGATGCCCTCAGGCTTGCGACGAGCGCTGCCATCGCGAGCACCCAGGCGGCGTCAGACTCGACGTCGGCTGCGAGCGAGGTGTCAGCGCCTCCTACCGGGTCGAGACCTCCGACGACACGGACTACGCCGACGAGTTGGTCGGCAGCGGGCCAGATGTCGACCGCGGTGCTGACCGACCGGATGACTGCGCGCGCCATGGGTGCGACGGTCGGCTTCTTGAACTTCTCGAGGAACGCCAGGAGCGCGAAGTGCGAACCGTGACCAGCAGCGACCAGGCGGGTGAGTGCCTCGAGCGCGTCGGCGGACAACAGGTCAGGGACCGCGTCGCGGTTCTGGCGTGTGAGGAACGCCGAGGCCAGTGGCTCCAAGCCTGCGGCAAGCTTGTCGCCGGTGACCTGCGTCGCAACCGCGCTGGCCAGGAGCGGGTCCAACGAGTCCTTGAGCAGTGTCGGCTGGTCCGTAGCCAGGATTGCTTCGGCGATCGCTTCGAGCGCGGCAGCCGTGTCCGCGTCGCCGAGTTCGGCGTCACGGGCGGCGAGGTTCGACACGATGGGAAGGACCGGGGTTCCGGCAAGGGTTGCGGCTTCGGTCGCGAGGCGAGCCCAGCCGCCGAGGTCGGCCACAGCGGTGTGCGGGAACGGCTTGCCGGCGGAGGCCTGCGCCATGGCCAGGACAGCCTCGATGAGCGAACCACCGGCGTTGTCGCTCACGTCTCTCCGTCCTCGAAGTGCGCTGGTGTGTCTGATGGTCGCTCAGACGTCCGGCTGAACAACTACTGTGGGCTCACCAGACGAAGTTGTCGCCTTCCGCGATGAGCCGATACTCCTCCGGCAGCAACTCCACCAGCGGTCCCGTGCTCCTGGTGGCGACGATGATCTGCATCGGCGCCTCCTTCGCTACTTCTAGGAGAGCCGCCACCATCGTGGCCAGGTCCCCGTCGGGCATCTCCTCCGCGGCCGGCGAGTCCAGCAACAGGAAGCCGGGGTGCCGTCCGATGCCCTCACCGTACCCGTGCTTGATCAGCGCGATGACCGCGGCGATCTTCAACCGCAGTTGCTCCCCCGGTGTCACCTGCCCGTACGTTGTAGGGTCACCGTTCTGCCGCAGCGACATGTTCGCGGCGCCGTCGAGCTTGATGTTGCTCAGACTGTCCGCACCGAAGTTCACGACCAAGCGCTCGATCTCAGACGAGATCTTCGTCAGCAGCGGATCCTGATGCCCCTTCACCCAGCCGCTGAGGACCTTCTCCGCAGCCTCAGCAACGCCCAGCTGGACCGGGTCGACCGGAGACACATCGACCGGTGGGACAGGGGCAGCGAGCGCCTGTACGGCGCCCTCCGCGCGGGCCAGCTCGATGTCCAAGAGCCGACGGTCTTCGACCGCCTGCGACAACGTCGCATCCAAGGTCGTTTCTGCGACGAGCTCATCGTGGGTGACCTGAAGCACGTCGATCTGCTCCCGGAGCCCAACCATGACGGCCTCGACACGCTCACCGGCTTCGCCGAGCGCCTCGATCTCAGTCTTCGGCGCCGGCTCCTCCCCGGCCTTCTCGGACACGGCAGCGGTCGCCTCCACCAACGCGGTCGCGACGGCGTCATCCACAGAGTCGGCGACGACGACGTTCGCCTTGAGGGCCTCAAGGTTCAGGTCGCTCGTGCACACCGAGCATTTGTGCTCGTCCGGCTCTGCTGCACGTCGCTCGTCGGTCACCCCCGCCGTGCACCGCGGACACACGGTCGGTTCCATCTGGTGGAAGAACTTCGTCAGCAGCGCGTGCTCGTACTCGGTGTGGTGTCGCGCCCTTGCCGCCTTCAACTGCTGCCGAACAGTGTCAGCGGCAACCGACTGGCGCAGCAGTTGGGTCTCCAGCATGTGCATCTTGCGCACCAGGTCACCGATCCGGCCGTTTGCCTGCGCAAACTTCGCCGGGTCCGGAGTTCCCTTGGGGAGCGCTGCGATCTTCGCCTCAACGGCTTTCACGACCTTCTGGGCCTCGACACGAGAGCCCGCCATGGCGTCGGTCGCGGTCTTCTTCCGCTCCGCCGCGACCTTCTGCTCCGCCTCCAGTGACCCGGCAACCGTCGACGCTGTGGCCAGAACCGGCACCCAGTCGGTTCCGATGAACATCTGCATGAGCCGGACGCTGAGCGTTGCCTCCTTGCCGATGATCGACTTCAAGTCCTTGGGCCGAACCCACAACGCGTTCACGTACGACGCCCATTTGTGCGTCACCGGCTTGCCCGCCTGCGACACCGTGAAGCTCTCCAGCCGCAGCCGGCTCAGCATCACTGAGTTCATCGCATCCTCGAACGTCTCGGCGTCCCCGAACGTCGCGATGACGGTGCTGCCGGAGCCGTCCTCCTCGATGACCGTCACCGCGCCGTTGCTGACCTCACCGTTGTCTGCGTCGAACGCGACCCGCAGCGTCTCCGCACCGACAACCCAGTCAACCTCGACATGCTCGATCCAGCGGCGCACAGCAACTGAGAACACCGCACAACGGCCGGACACCGACCACAGGAGCAACTCCACGATGCTCGACTTGCCGCGCAGGTTGCTGCCCGACCCGATACCGTTCACTCCATCCAACGGCTCCCACGTGAAGTCGAACGGCACCAGCGCCCGCACAACTGGACCCTCGGACTCCGCCTCCTCAGCGTCACCCTCCTCGGGCTCGCCCTGGTCGGCGACCTGGCGATCCTTCGCTTCGGCGGCAGCCTCGCCGCCGGCGGTTTCGTCGAGGTTCAGCTCAAGCAGCTCGTCCGGGTCGCCGCCCATCTCCCCCAGCGGGAAGCCCTCCGCATCCGGATGCGCCGGATCCAGCCGCTTCGTCCCCGAGAACGACACCCGCGCCACCCGCAGATGAACAGGCACGCCCTTCGACGCCGATGTCGGGATCCCGAGGTCGTCCAAGACCTTGTCAACCTCGGGCACCTTGAGCTCCAGTCGGCTCTCCTTGCGACGGCGCCCAAGGACCTTGACAATTTCCTCTGCGAGCGCGCTCACACGACACCACCTCCAAACGCAGCCGCGCTAGACCTCAGCCCATCGAGCCGCGTTCGCACATGCTCAGCGATCGGGGCGATGCTCAAGCCCAGTTCCGTACCCGCGTACGTCGCCTGCTCGTACTGCCGCTCCTTCAGCTTGCTGCCCACCGTGTCCCCAGCCACCAACGCCACCAACTCCGCTTGCCGCACATACCAGCCGAGGACCGGGTCGGCCGCCAGCTCGCCCACCGCCCGCTCCCCCGCAGCCGTCACGAACATCTGGTTCCGATAACTCTTCGAACCCGGCTCACCCGAACGGCGGTACGTCGCCAACCCGTATGTCTCCAACAGCGCCATCGCGTCATCGATCGCCTCGTACGCGCCATAGAACCACCGCGGCATCGGGTAGTAATGCAGATCCGGCTCGGGGTCATCGAGAAGGCTCCGGGCGATGTCCAACATGCCGGCCGCCAGCGCACCGGACTCGACCGCCGAGATCAACTCATCCGCCAGGTAGTCCGGGTTCCGCATCCAGAAGTCCATCGCCTGCAGACGCAACTCGCTGCGAACAGCCTTAACCGCTGTTGGCGGATCACCATCCGCAACCGCCTCACCCGTCCGGTCCATCAACACCAGAAGCCGGATCGCGTGCTGCGTGCGCGTGTGGGCAGGACGCTCGATCGGCGCCGCAGAGTCCGCCGCCATCAACACCTCTCGCGGAGTGAGACTGTTCCGCTCCCGCAGAAACTACCAAGAACGGCCGGTCCCGGGAACGATTTGGACACGCGCCGGTATGGCTATGACTGAAGCGGCTTGAAACGAGGCCGCTTTGCCAGAGTCTAGTCTCCAGACGCCGCCGCACCAGCAGCCACGCTGAGACCTGAGCGGTTTCGATCGGATCTGCCACAACAGCGTCATTCCGCCGCGTTTCGCCCACTATGGGCTAACCGATCCGCCCGGAATTGGCTACCAGCAGTCAGCGCCTCACGCGCACGGTCGATACATCGCTGTACCGCCGAGTAGAGGACGTTCCGTGAGGGACCCCGATGCTGCCGGACACGCCGATGTTTGGATGTTGCCCTGCCTGGTTGGTGCTCGACGGACGGTCCCGTCACATCACCTCGGGTGAGTCGATGCCCAACAGCCCCAACCCGGTTACGAGCACGTCGAGCATTACGGCGCACAGCGCCAGGCGTGAGTTTCGCACTTGCGGGTCTGCGGCCTTGAGCACCGGGCAGTTCTCGTAGAACGCCGAGAACGCCTGCGCCACCTGGAACAGATGACTGCACAGCCGGTGCGGCTCGAGCGCCATGCCTACGTGTGCGACGACCTCACCGAACTCGATGAGCTCCAGGGCAAGCTCCCGCTCGGCCGGCTCGCGGACCACGATTCGGCCCCGTGCCTGCCCAGGACTAATGCCGGCGGTGCGGAAGATAGAGCGCACCCGGGCGGCGGCATACTGCAGATAGGGACCAGTGTTGCCTGTGAGCGCGGTCATCCTGTCCAGGTCGAAGACGTACTCGCTGTCGTGCGCGACGGACAGATCGGCATATTTCACCGCCCCGATGCCGATCTGCGGGGCGATCGCCGCGCGGGTCTCCTCCGGCAGGTCTGGCCTGGCCTCGTCGATGACCGCGCGCGCCGCCCCAACAGCCTCCTCCAGCAGTGCCATCAGCCGTAGCGGAGCACCGGAACGTGTGCGCAGGATCTTGCGGTCCTTCCCCAGCACGTTGCCGATCTGAACATGGACTACCTCGACCGACTGCGGAAGCCAGCCGGCCAGCCGAGCCGCGTCCCACACCATGTTCAGGTGCAGCGCCTGCGGGGCGCCAATGACATAGAGGATTCGGTCGGCGTCCAGGTTGCGCACGCGGTGCCGGATCGTAGCCAGGTCAGTCGTGGCATAGCCATAGCCACCGTCGGACTTGCGGATGATCAGCGGCACCGGCTTACCGTCGCGACCGGTGTAGCCCTCGAGGAAGACACACAGGGCGCCGTCGCTCATCGTGGCGATCCCGGCCGCCTCGAGCTCTTCACAGATCGCCGCCAGGTCGTCGTTATAGGTCGACTCACCGGCCAGGTCGGCGTCGGTCAACGTCACGCCCAGGGCGCCATAGATCCGGTTGAAGTAGTGCTGAGACAGTTCGACCAGGCCGTCCCACAGTCGCAGCGTCTCCTCGTCGCCGGCCTGGAGCGAGACGACCCTGGCACGGGAGCGGGTCGCGAAGTCCTCGTCGGACTCGAAGCGCGCGCGAGCCGCCTGGTAGAAGGCATTGGGGTCGCTCTCCAGGAGCCGTGCTGCTTCGCTGTCCTCACCGACCTCAAGCAGGTGCTCGAGCAGCATGCCGAAGGGCGTGCCCCAGTCACCAATGTGGTTCTGCCGGATGACGTGGTGGCCCAGGTGCTCCAGCGTGCGGGCCAGCGCGTCGCCGACCACCGTGGTGCGCAGGTGGCCGACGTGCATCTCTTTCGCCACGTTCGGCGCGGAGTAGTCGATCGGGACCTGCTGCGTATCCTGCCGCGGTACGCCGAGGCGGTCGTCGGCGGCCATGGCGCTCACCTGGTTGCTGATCCAGTCGCCGGCCAGAGTGAGGTTGATGAAGCCCGGCCCGCTGATCTCGACCTGCTCGAACGTCCCGTCCGGGGCCAAGCGCTCCACGATGTCCGTGGCGATGTCGCGCGGTGCTCTGTCAACGCGCTTGGCGAGGCCGAGAGCTGCGTTGACCTGGATGTCTGAGAACTGGCTGGGCCGCAGCACGGGGTCGGCTCCCGTGAACTCCGCACCAAGTGCGGCCTCGATAGCGGCAGAAACGAGCGGAGCTAGTTCCGACTGAAGCGACATGTGCCACAACCTACGCCGGCAGCATCGCGATGCCCCTGGCCGGTGGCGAGACCAGACCGCCGCGCGGACCCGTTCCGCATGCACTCATCTGCCGCGGGTCGGTCGTTCCGGAGGTGCGTCATTTCGCCGCGAAGCGGGCCCCTGAAGCTGGCGGCGCACAGTTCCTGAGCGCCATGGTACCGCTGCGGTACCATCCAGATATGGCGATGAACCTTAGGCTGACCGACGCCGAGACCGAAGCCCTGCGCAAAAAGGCCGAGCAGGAGGGGCGTTCCATGCAGGAGGTCGCTCGAGCCGCGATCGCTCAGTACGTCTCAGAGCGTCCCCAGCGACTGAGGGCCGCGATCGACCGAGTCCGCATTGAGGACGGCGTGCTGCTTGAGCGACTGAGTCGGTGAGCGCCGAGGAGCTGGACTACCTCTCGGTCGAGGACCTTCTGGAGATCGCATCCGGGGTGCTCGACGACGTCGCGGTTAGGGACCCTGGCCTCCTTGCCGCGGCCGCCACCCGGCCGATGACCACCGTGTTCGGCGACGACGCCTACCCGGCGTTCGAGGACAAGGTCGCGGCGCTGCTGCATTCCCTGGTCCGCAACCACGCCCTGGTGGACGGCAACAAACGCCTTGCCTGGTCGGCCGCCCGAGTCTTCTGCCTCCTCAATGGCCGCGATCTGACCTACACCGTCGACGAGGCAGAGCAGATGATGCTCGGAGCGGCCGCCGGCGGACTGGACGTTCGGCAGATCGCGGACTGGCTCGCAGCGCGAATCGGACCCGCGTCATAGCGCCGCGACTGGACGCGATGCTTGGGGTCGGCGTAGATCATGGGAGTCGACAGCCTCCTCGGGCTGGCGGCGGGCACCGACTTGGCCCGGATTCAGGTCGCCGCAGGAGGCGACCATGTCCACCACGGGCAGCTCCAGAACGACACTGCCGTTTCAGCTAAGTAGGACGCGAACCTTGTGTGCGCGACTGCCACGCACAACGCGACGACCGAAGCCAGCGAGAACGGACACCTCGGGAGCCGGGAACCACACGACCCCCGTGAAGGAGGAGACAACGCCGGGGGGGTTGATCGTCCGCGGACAACTGGATGCCAGGTGCTAGTCGTGATTGGCCTCGTTCCCGTTTGCCTCGCGTTCGCTCCTTACGAGGAGGGCTCCTCGTACCTCGTACCCGCTTTGTCCACCTCTACTGGTACCGGGCGTGGCTGATCGACCTTGGGCTGTCGCATACCTCTCGATGGGGCATAGGCCAAAGGCCGCGGCTCCACCGGAGCGGGAAGGCTTCCCGCGTGAGCCACGGGAGGAGTATGGTCGCAGCACGAACGAGCTGCGTGGAGGAACAAATGACCAGCAGAGATGACGCCTCCGAGGCATACGACCAGCACATGGCTTCTATCCCGCACAAGGCCGCGCCGCACGAGAGCCGGTGGTTGGACGAGTACCGACCGAGCGGCGCTCACGAGTCGACCTACATCACCTCATGGTTGGACGAGTACCGACCGGCTGGTGCCCACGAGTCGACGCAGGAGACCCGGTGGCTCGACGAGTACAGGCCGGCCGGCAGGCAGCGGTCTACCCATGAGGTGAAGTGGCTCGACGAGATAAAGTCTCAAGACAGCCCGCCGGCCGAGTGACGATGTCTCCGCAGGTCGCCCTCCTGCGGCTGCAGAGCACTCCTGCCTGCAACCTCAATTGCACGTACTGCTACATCCCGGAGACGAGCCGGATGCGGCGAGGGGTCATGTCATGGGATGTCCTGGGCGACTGCATTAGGAAGCTGCGCAACGAGGAACTCCTGGGAGAGGGGCTCACGGTCTCGTGGCACGGCGCCGAGCCCCTGATGGCGGGCCTTGATTGGTATGAGCAGGCCTTCCAGCTCATCGAAGACGAACTGTCGGCGTCAACGCGCGTAGAGCACGTCTTCCAGACCAACGGCGTGCTGCTCTCAGACGACTGGTGCCGCTTCCTGACCCGCACCGGCGCCCACATCGGTGTGAGCCTGGACGGCCCCGAGACCCACAGCGGGTCACGCGTCAATTGGGCCGGTCGCCCAGCCTGGCGCCAGGCGATGGCCGGCGTCGACCGACTGAACCAACACGGTGTCACGTGGTCGCTGCTAACGGTGGTTACACCAGAGACGATGCGGTCGCCGGAGCAGTTCGTCGACTTCGTCCTGGGCACGGGCTGCAGCGCGCTCGGGTTCAAGGTCGAGAACACCCTCGCGGCTCACGAGAGCCGCCTCGAGAGCAGCGTGGAGACGCTGCGCCTCTACCGCGATTTCGTCAAGCACTTGTGGACCGCACTCCCGAGGGACGGCGTTATCCGTGTCCGGGAGTTCGACCAGTACCTGGCGCTGCGCGACACGGGCGCTCAGGCGATCCCGGTCACCATCGTTCCGCTGCGAAACTTGACGGTCGCGGTGAACGGGGATTACACCGTATTCGCGCCCGAGTTGCTCTACCGCGACGACAGAGCCTTCGTGTTCGGCAACGTCACCGACGACGCCCCGCTGCTGGACTGCCTTGTCTCACCGCTCTTCGAGGCAGTGTCGCGGGAGATCCTGGCTGGGGTGGCGAGGTGCGCGGGTGAGTGCGACTACTACCGTCGATGTGGTTCTTACTACGTGAGCCACAAGTTCTCCGAGACCGGCAGCTTCGACGTGGGCGAGACCGCTGCATGCCGCCTGGAACTGCAGACTCTCTTCGGCGAGCTGGACACGCTTACTGGGCACCGCTGACTGTCGCCCGTCGCGGAGCTTCCCACCGCGTCATTCCGCCGCGTTCCGCCCGCTTTGACCCACATGGCTACGGCGCGGCAGCGGTCGCTGGTGAGCAGTGTGCTGAATGAGGCCCCGGTCCCGGGAAGCCTTCCGGACGGGGCTAACGGAACGGCGCGGTGTCGTCACGGCGGATGCTCAGCGCTGGTGCCGGAGGAGGTTCCTCTACTGGGATGCTGCGCGTGCTGCGGCGCCGATGCCGGTGATGACGTCTCGGATGAGGATCGCGGCGGTGTCGGGATCGGGCTGGCCGGCGTCCAGCCAGGCGGAAATCGCGGCAATGGTTGCGGTGGGTGCCAGGTGCGCTGCCCACTGCGCCCACGCAGGATCCGGGATGTCTTGGGTCAGTTGACCGCGGGCCATCTCGATCATCTCGGCGTTGAACCGGTCGGTCTCGGCGCGGAACTCAGACTCTCGTGCTGCGTGGTGGAAAAGGAGGCGGAAGCCGGCTGGGTCCCGGGCTGCTGCCGCGAGGAGGTCGTCGATGATTCCCTCGGTGTAGTCCGGTTCACCCACGGCCCGGTGAAGTCGTTCGCGGGCACGGTCAAGGACTGCGCGGTACAGCTGTGCCTTCGACTCGAAGTGGCGGTAGAGGATCGCGCGGCTGATCCCGGCAGCCCCGGCCACGTCCTCCAGGCCGGTGGAGGTGAACCCGGCAGTTGCGAAAACTTCCGTGGCGACGGAGAGGATCTGCTCGCGGCGCTGCGCCCGAGGGAGCTTCGCGCCGGGTGGTGCCCCTTCGCCTGTCATGGTCACCAGTGTATCCGCTACCGTGTACACGGTGATGTCAACATCGGGTAGGGGCCAGACGAGTCAGGCGGCGGTCGGAACCGTCGTGGTGGGTGCCGGTCAAGCCGGCCTCGCAGTCGGCTACCACCTTGCTCGTCATCGGCACCACTTTGTCATCCTCGATGCCGCCGACAGCGTCGGGGCAAGCTGGCCGAACCGCTGGGACTCGCTGAGGCTCTTCACCCCCGCCGGATTCACGCATCTGCCCGGGCTCGCCTTCCCCGCTGCCCGTTCGGAGCTTCCCGGCAAGGATGCCGTCGCGGACTACCTGGCTTCCTACGCCGAGCATTTCGCGCTGCCTGTCGAACTCAACAGCTTGGTTGAGTCCGTGCGCCGTCAGGAGGACGGATTCCTCGTCGTTGCCGGGTCGCGTCGCTGGCAGGCACGCAACGTGGTGCTCGCCACCGGAGCCCACGCTGCCCCCGTTGTGCCGGCGTTCGCCGACGAGGTCGATCCCGGGATCGTCCAGGTGCACGCATCCGACTATCGAGCCCCGGATCAGCTGCCAGGCGGTGTCGTCCTTGTCGTTGGCGCCGGAAACTCCGGCGCCGAGATCGCGCTCGACCTGGCGCGAGTCCGCGCCGTGCCTGACGGCCTCCCGCACGTTGGTGACGGCACCACGTTGGAACCGGACGCCATCGTGTGGTGCACGGGACTTCGGCCCGACTACAGCTACCTGGACCTCGACGTGTTCGATGAGCACGGACGCCTCCAACACCGTCGAGGCGTCGTCGCCGAGGAGCCCGGCCTCTACGTCGTCGGCCTGCCTTACCAGCGTTCGATAACCTCCCACCTCCTTGGGGGCGTTGGAGTCGATGCCAAGTACGTCGTCGACCGGCTCATCTCTCGGCGATTGAGCCGATTATCAACCCCATCCCGCTGATGATCCTATGCGGAACGGAAGCTGGAGTCCGCTTCGAGGAGGACTACGAGCCCGGGCGCCGTCGTGGCGGGTTCCCTCTGCGGCACGGGTCGGCTGTGGCCGACCGGAAGTCAAGCCGCCTCTGGAACGCCTCCGGCGACAGTCTTGCCGTAGTCCAGCCCTACTTCTTGACCCAGCAGAGGCAGAAGGGATGGCCGGCTGGATCCGCGTAGACTTGGAAGTTGTCGGGTTGGTCGTTGTCCGCTGCCCCTTGAAGCAGCTTCGCCCCTAATGACATGACTTCTTCGTGCGCTGGCTCGATGTCGTCCACCCACAGGTCAAGGTGAATCTGCTGAGGGGTTCCGTGTGGCCAGTCCGGTGGGACGTGGCCCGGCGCGAGCTGGACTCCGACACGCGCGCTGCCGTCCACGAGCACCATGTGCCAGTCGTCCTCGGCGTCGACCGTCCCACCGAGCAGCCCAGCCCAGAAGCCGCTTTCGGCAGTCAAGTCGGCCGCGTCGAACACCACGACCTGGCTGTTGATTCTCATTGCGCCAGCCTCGCACGGTCGCTTCCCAGGTGCTACGGGCCGGGACCAACCGGGCAAGGAGGCGCCGCGCCAACTCAGCCGGACTGGGGCTACAGAGGCCATCTATCGGGCCAGGCTTCCAGAGGTCGTCCTTCCGACTGATCATCACTAGCCTGCCCGGTGTGGACACGACTTTCAGCGCGAGATTGTTCGAGTGGCGCGGTCCGGCGCCGTTCTACTGGTTCCCGCTGCCCGAGGACGTGTGCGACTACGTCAGTGCCCAAGCGGTGCAAACTAGCTACGGCTGGGGCGCGATCCCGGTGCGCGTGCGCGTCGGACGCACGGAGTGGGAGACCTCGCTGCTGCCGCGCGACGGAGGCTACGTGCTGCCGGTAAAGAGGGCCGTCCGCATCCAGGAGCGTTTCGGCGACGGCGACACCGTGACGGTTGCGATGAGCGTGGCTCCCCGTGGTGGACGAGCCGCGAATGGCATCGGCCCGACAATGTGACGCGGCGCCAGTCAGGCGGGACGGCGCCGCGGCTGGCGTCGCCCGGCTATGCGGGTCTCCGGAGCGCTCGGTGCCTTGCGATGATCACCAACCTCTACTCGAGCGGCTCGCATCCTTCGCTCCGCAATCCGATCGGCTCATGGACACGATTGCCCCGCGTGTTACCGCCCCCGGGCGGCAGTCCCGAGTAGTTAGCGGCTCTCCGTGGCGTAGTGGCTGCGCAGCTCGGCGAGCAGGTCCACGGTGAGGTCCTCGCCAGCGGCGACAGCGGCGTGGACGTCGCGGAAGTACTGCTCGTACCCGGGCGGGGTGTACAGGCAGAGGGCCCCGGACCGCGGTGTCGGCGCTGGCGTTGCGGAACCCGTGCAACGAGCCTCTGGGGCCCAGTCGCCACCCTGCAGACCGGCCCGCAAGGGGATCCGCTTGCGGTGACGGCCAGGCGACGCGACCGCCTCATAAGCCGTTGGTGCAGTTCTGCGCTGCTTGACGCTTCTTGTGTCGAACGCCGCATCCATCGTGAAGAAACCTGCCATCCTCTTCGTGGATGACCCTGTCTGATGATCCGCCATCGTCCGCGACCTCGGCGTCCAGATCCTCCTGCGATAGCCCTCTGGCGAGCGGTTCGGCGTCCTTCCAGAGCTGCTCAGCATGCGTCCTAATTGCCTCCGCAGCGACGTCGGTCATCTCCATGAGCAGGGCCATCGACGACTTGCTGACCCCATTCAGCGACGCGGTGAGCGTGAAGACGTTCTGCTCACCCACGAGGTAGCGATCATGGAAGTTTGCTCGTCGCAACTCACGAACGATGCCGACATCGCTGGGTCGTGACAACTTGATCTGGAGAGAGAGTTCTGTGACGCGATCCCTGGACATGTTCGGACCGATCATGAAGCGAGATGCATCTGTATGCTCCAGCAGGTCCATGAGCTCCTGAACACCAAGGTAGTGGTCAGCGACCAACGCGTCGCCACACGTTGAAACTCGACCTAGAACCTGACCGTAGCCCAAGTTCTGATCCTCAGGCGCAAGCACAACGACGGACGAGTCTTGGAGCTCCGACTCCGCCATGGCCTCGGCGGCCAGCAGGGCGTGACCGAGCTTGGTAACGCTGTATCGATGCCAGCCATCGCGATCGATCCATCCCAGCCGTCGAAGGTGCGCTAGGAACTTCTCCGGAGGTTTGTCCGGGGCGTAGACGGCTGGCTTGCCGGGCTTGCCTGGGATGGTTTCGTACTCCCACTCGTCGAACAGGCCGAGTCCCGCGAACTGCCCCGTGTTGAAAAGTCCGGCGAAATCCCGACCGGGGATATTCAGGCCCGCCAGCGCGCGGGAAATTGAGTTGGCGTACTGACGCGAAGACGCATCGGCGACCTGCTGTGACTTCAGTATGCTGTCCACGAGAGCAGAGATGCCCGTAGCGTTCCTCTTGTGCTTGCGGACACGCCGATCTGGTACGGCAGGGATCTCGGGCTCCAGCAGGTTGCCCTTCCTTCGTGGCTTTGGCTCAGGCTGGAGGCGCCATTGGTTGATTTCGCGCCCGGTCGGGCGGTAGCCGCCACGGTTCACCGCGGCGATGAACTCCATCGCTCGGCGCTGCTCCTCGTTTACGATCACCCGTCTATTGCAGCACGAAGGTCCGACAGCCCTCGGCCTGCGACCGTAGCCACTCGGCGGATGCTCTCGTTTCGGTCAGTCTGCTCGCTCGGGGTGTTTGAGCCTGATGGCTGAAGCGACACCCCCCGGTACCCGTAGTCGGATCGGCTAACGAGACACGTCGAGCATCGGAGCCTGGACTCGCGTCATTCCGCGAAGCGGGCCCCTTTGAAGTTGGCGGGCGCACAGTTCCTGCGCGCCATGGTACCGCTGCGGTACCATCCAGGTATGGCGATGAACCTTAGGCTGACCGACGCCGAGAGCGAAGCCCTGCGCAAGAAGGCCGAGCAGGAGGGGCGTTCCATGCAGGAGGTCGCTCGAGCCGCGATCGCTCAGTACGTCTCAGAGCGTCCTCAGCGACTGAGGGCCGCGATCGACCGAGTCCGCATTGAGGACGGCGTGCTGCTTGAGCGACTGAGTCGGTGAGCGCCGAGGAGCTGGACTACCTCTCGGTCGAGGACCTTCTGGAGATCGCATCCGGGGTGCTCGACGACGTCGCGGTTAGGGACCCTGGCCTCCTTGCCGCGGCCGCCGCGCGGCCGATGACCACCGTGTTCGGCGACGACGCCTACCCGGCGTTCGAGGACAAGGTCGCAGCGCTGCTGCATTCCCTGGTCCGCAACCACGCGTTGGTGGACGGCAACAAACGCCTTGCCTGGTCGGCCGCCCGAGTCTTCTGCCTCCTCAATGGCCGCGATCTGACCTACACCGTCGACGAGGCGGAGCAGGTGATGCTCGGAGCGGCCGCCGGCGGACTGGACGTTCGGCAGATCGCGGACTGGCTCGCAGCGCGCATCGGGCCCGCGTCATAGCGGCACCCCTGACTCGAAGATCAGGTGAGTGTTGGGGCTGTCAGGCGGCTCCTCGGGGGTGGACGGTGACGTCGTAGCCCAGTGCTTGGAGTTGGCGGAGGGCGTGGCGCTTGGCGCGTTCGGGGTTGCGTCGGGTGTAGTAGTCCGGGCCGGGCTCTGCGTAGAGCTCGCCGGTGTTCATCATGGTCCAGACGAGGGTGAGCAGGGTGCGCTCGGTAGCGACGACGGCCTTGCCTTTTCCGCGGGACTTGGCCAGCCTGCGGTACTTGGTGTTGAGGAAGGTGCCCGGGTGTCGGGCGATGGACAGGGCTGCTGCACCGAGCGCGCCCTTGAGCCAGCGGTTGCCGGGGCGGGTTTTGCTGGATTTCTTCCGGCCGGCGGACTCGTGGTGGCCTGGGCAGACACCGGCCCAGGAGGCCAGGTGCCCGGGGGTGGCGAAGACGCTCATGTCGCCACCGGTCTCGGCGATGATGACGTCGGCGGTCGGGACGCCGATCCCGGGGATGCTGGTGACCAGCTCTCGGGCTGCGCGAAACGGGACCATCGCCTCCTCGATACGTTCGGTAAGGGTGTTGATCGCGGCCGTGTGTTGGTCGATCAGTTCCAGGTATAACTGGACCAGGAAGGCATGGTGCTCGGTGAACCGGCCGGCCAGTGCCTGGGTCAGGGCCGGGATCTTGACCCGCAGCCTGCGCACCGACAGCTCGGCCAGCGTGGCGGGGTCGCGTTCCCCGGCGACCATCGCTGCCAGGATCGCCCGCCCGGAGACTCCCGTGATGTCGGTGGCCACGACCGACAGTTTGATGCTGGCGTCCTCGAGGACCTTCTCCAGGCGTTGCGCCTCGCGGGTGCGTTCCCGGGTGACCGCGGTGCGGGCGCGGGTCAGGTCCCGCAACTGGCGGATCGGGGGCGGCGGCACGAAACTGGCCCGTAGCAGCCCGTGCGCGGCCAACTGGGCCAACCAGGCGGCGTCCGAGACGTCGGTCTTGCGGCCGGGCAGGTTCTTTGCCTCATGCGCGTTGACCAGCGTCACTTCGAACGGGCCGTCCTCCAGCAGGTAGTAGAACGGTTTCCAGTAGTCACCCGTGGCCTCCATCACCACGCACGTCACCCCGGCCGTGACCAGGTGCTCGCGCAGCGCCAGGACGTCGCCGGTCATCGACGACCAGGTGGTGATCTCCTCGGTGGGGCGGACCTTGCCCGAGGGCACGATCCGCACGCACGCCTTGGCGTCCCGCTTGGACACATCCAGTCCCGCACAGCGCGGGTGCAGCACTTCCATCGTCCTGTTCCTTCCGTGATCCGTGATCTGAGATGTGTGGACCGCGGGCGGGGCTGATCAGGTTCTGGAGTCTGACTCGCGTGCTCGTAGCAACAATCCACGGTTCCCGTGGCAGGCCCCGCACCTCACACTCTGTTACTGGCTCACCGGCACAAAGAAGTGTCCGAGGTCGACCACGATCCACGCTCCCCACTGTCCACCCGAACGACCAAGGTGACCAGTCAGGACTCTTCTGACCCCACGACGGCCGCCACGCGGCCCCAGGCACTCTGTTGTCAAGAGGCGGGTTCGAGGTGCCTGACGGTGTTGGCCTTCCTCGCTGGGCCCGGCGCGGGTAGCGTCGTGGGTGCGGGTCCGGGAAGTGGCTGATCCGAAGTGCCGGTGTGCGGGTGCGAGCCGGCCGCGCTGGATTCATGTGACGCCCCGCGGTGCCCTCCCGGACCCGCGTCCACCTGCTCGTCGCGGCCAGAGTCGGCGTCGGCCCGGAGTTGGCGGTAAAGGGCGTCGGAGATCCTGCGCTTGAGGCAGCGCATCGCCTCGGCACGGGTCTTGCCGGCGGCGATCTTGCGCAGGTAGTAGGCCCGGCCGGGAGTGTCGAGCCGGATCTGGGTCGTCGCCGCGATGTGGATCATGTGGTTCATCTTCCGGTTCCCGGCCCGGGAGAGCCGGTGCCGGACGATCTCGCCGGAGGAGGCCTCAATCGGCGCGGTCCCGGTCCAGGACGCGAACCTGTTCCGGTCGGCAAACCGCGCAACGTCACCGACGTCGGCCAAGACGCGGGCCGCGACCACCGGCCCGACACCTCGTAGTTCCATCAACCTCGATCCGCGGGCGCTCACCATCACCTTGAGCTCCTTGGTGATCGCCTTGATCTTCTTGTCGACCGTGAACAGGTCGGTCAGCTGCTCGACCGCGAGCCGGCGCCGGGTCTTGCCAGCGAGGTCGCCGGGCCGCACCGAGCCCAGAATTGCCTTGGCCTGCAACGCGGTCAGGTCCTTCTTCCCCTTCCCGGGGATGAGCTCGCAGAGCAGTCGCTGGAGCCGGTTGACGGTCTGGACCCGCTGCCTGGTCAGCTCCTCACGTCGGTCGGCCAGCATCCGCAGCGCCTCGAGCTCGACGTCGTAGGACAGGACTCGTAGCCCCTTGGTGCGGACCGCGACAACAGCGACCGCGTGCGCGTCGTGGGCGTCGGTCTTGTGGCCGGTGTCGAACAACCGAGCCCTGGCCGACAGCTTCGCCGGGACGTCGACGACGTGCTCGCCGTCGGCGAGGAGCCGCTGCGCCAGTGGTCGGCCGGCGCCGTTGCTGCCCTCGATCGCCCACTCCCGCCCGGGCCAGGCGTGCACATGTTTGCGCATCGCCGCGTAGCCGGCCTTGTCCGTGGTGAACCGCCCGGTTGCCAGCACAGTCTCTCGGTCGTCGACGACCTCGATGGTCGCCGACAGCTTGTGGGGATCGACCCCGATGAACACCTTCGCCATTTGCCTCTACCTCGCCTCGTGATGAACCTTGTAGGGATCGCGAGGTGGGCAGTGCTACTGAGAGCTGGGCAGACCCCTCTGGAGCCACACCTCGCCTGCGGTGCCCGACGGGAACGCAAACCGCTAGAGAGCCACACCGATCAAGCTGGTGGGCAGCCGCGAGGAGAGCATCCCGCCGGGCGCCTGGACCGAGTCTGGCCGGACACCGGCCCTAACGGAAGTGTCTAGTAGCCGCGTTCGACCGCCAGACACACGGGCGTCGATCCGGCTCCCTTCTGTTGTCAAGGGGTGAGGATCGGCTCTTTTGATCGTGCGCCGACGCTTGTCGCCGTCAAGACGTCCGGCGGGCGCTGCACCTTGACGGCTCTGGCGCGTCGGCGCGGTTGCTGGGGAGCCGGTCGCGGACGGGGCTGAGCAGGGGTCGCGCTGAGCGGTGGCGTCGTGGGCGCGTGTCCGGGAAGTGGCTGATCCGAAGTGCCGGTATGCGGGCGCGAGCCGGCCGCGCTGGAGTCACTGACGTCATCCGCCGGTTCCCAGCGCGGGAGAGGCGTTGCCGGTTCTGCTCTCCGGAGGAGGGCATCCAAGGGTGCGGTGCCGGTCCAGGACGCGAACCGGTTCCGGTCGGCGAACCGGGCCATGTCACCGACATCAGCCAGAATCCGGGCGGCCACCACCGGCCCGACACCATGCAGGTCCATCAGGTGAGAGTCGCGAGCCAGGACCAAGGGTTTCAGCTCGGCGGTGTCCTTCTTCATCTTGGCCTCCACCGCGACCAGCTCACTCGGCCAACTCCTCGGCCGTGATATGCCGACAGGTCTCGCCAGCAATGTCACGGGGACGGACGCTGGCCAGCATCACACATCCCCCGTTTCGCGGGCATTCTTAGGCACCAGGCCCGTTTCGCGAGCACTTTAGGTGAGTCTCGTCGGGACCTGGACGTGTTGTGCATTGCGTCATATCATGAGCAGATCGTCTCTGCGGGTGTCGGTCTGAGGGTGGCCCATGAGTGATTCGTCTGGACATCCGACGGCCGCAAGCCCGTTGCTTGATACCAAGTTGTACATTCCCCAGCGGCGATCCACTGCGGTGCCGCGTCCCAGGTTGATCGAACGCCTGGATGAGGGGACCGAGCGCAACCTCACCCTCGTGTCTGCCCCGGCCGGGTTCGGCAAGACGACGCTGCTGGCTGAGTGGCTGGGTGGACCAGCTGCCAGCAAGCGGCCCGCAGCCTGGCTGTCACTGGACCGGGGGGACAACAACCTCGAGCTGTTCTGGGCGTACGTCATCACCGCATTGCAGGGGGTGCGACCCGAGCTCGGGGAGAACACTCTGTCGTCGCTGCGGTCGTCGCAGTCGCCACCCAATGAGTGGGTCGTAACGACCCTGATCAATGACATCACTGCGATCGATGGCGAGTTTTCGACGGGTTCGGGGTCTAAATTGACCCTGATCCTCGACGATTACCACGTGATCGAGGCCGAGCCTGTCCATCGCAGCGTCACGTTTCTTCTCGAGCACCTGCCGCCGCAAATGCATCTGGTGGTTGCCACTCGCTCCGACCCGCCTTTGCCACTGGCGCGCCTGCGAGCGCGGGGCGAGTTGACTGAGCTGCGGGCCGCGGATCTGCGTTTCGCCCCCGATGAGGCGGCGGCGTTCCTCAATGAGGTGATGGGGCTGGACCTTGCGTCAGCCGATGTGGCAGCCCTAGAGCGGCGGACCGAAGGTTGGATCGCGGGGCTGCAGTTGGCTGCGCTGTCGATGCAGGGGCGGGCGGATGTCCCCCGGTTGGTGCGTGCTTTCGCTGGCGATGACCGTTATGTCGTTGACTACCTGGTCGAGGAGGTCCTGCGACGCCAGCCCGACCACATCCGCGGCTTCCTGCTGCAGACCTCGATCCTTGACAGGCTGAGCGGCCCGCTGTGCGATGCGGTCACCGGCCGGGAAGACGGTCAACAGCTGTTGACGACCCTGGAGCGAGGGAATCTGTTCGTCGTCCCGTTGGATGACAAGCGCCGCTGGTTTCGCTACCACCATCTCTTCGCGGACGCGCTCCGGGTGCACGTGGCGGAGGAGCAACCCACCGGGATGCCCGTCTTGCACCGGCGGGCCAGCGCATGGTGTGAGCGCAACGGTCAGCCATCCGAAGCGGTGCAGCACGCCCTGGCCGGCGAGGACTTCGGTCGCGCGGCGGGCCTGGTCGAGCTCGCTGGCCGAGCAATGCTCATTGGTCAGCAGGATGCTGTGTTCCTGGGCTGGCTGAAGATGCTGCCAGACGAGCTGGTGCGTACCAGGCCCGTGCTGTGCGTCTACTACGCCCTGGCGTTGGTGTCCTTCGACCCCGAAGCGGCTGAGGGCCGCCTGCGTGACGTCGAACGGCTGGTCGACATGGCCGTACAGGGGAGCGAGTGGCCAGCGGGCGCTGCCGGGGAGATGGTCGTCCACGACGACGAGGGGTTTGGGTCGCTGCGGGGCATGATCGCGATCGTTCGTGCCTATCGTGCCGGTGCGCTCGGCGATGTGCCTGGCATCGTCTACTACGCCCGGCAGGCATGGCAGCTCCTCCCCGAGGATGATCACCTGTGGCGTGGCGCCGCGGGTGGGCTCCTGGGCCTTGCGCACTGGACCAGCGGAGACCTGGAGGCGGCCTACCGGGCACTTGCCGACGCATGGGCCAGCCTGCGGATGACCGGCGACAGCCAGGAAGTCAGCAGCGCCTTCGTGCTGGCTGACATCAGGGTGGCGCAGGGCCGGCTGAGCGAGGCGGCAAGACTGTATGAGCAGGCTCTGCACCGTGCGGCTGGGACGGGCGGGTCCATCCCGCCGCCAGCGGCGGATCTGTATGTGGGGTTGGGCGAGCTGAGCTGTGAGCACGGCGATCTGGAAGGCGCCAGTCGCTACCTGCAGCGAAGCAAGGAGCTGAGCGAGCACGGCGGGATAGCGGAGCACCGGCATCGTTGGTTCGTGGCCATGGCACGGATCGAGGAGGCCCGGGGAGACCTGGACGGCGCGCTCGACCTGCTCGACGAGGCAGAACGCGTGTATGTCAGCAGTCCCGCCCCCGACGTGCGTCCTATAGCGGCGTTGAAGACGCGCGTGTGGGTCCGCCAGGGCAGGCTGGCCGAGGCGTTGGGTTGGGCCCGCGAGCGCGGCCTGTCTGTTGATGAGCATCTCAGCTACCTGCGCGAGTTCGAACACATCACGCTGGCGAGGGTGCTCATCGCAAGCCACAAGCGCCACCAGGAGGAGGGCCCGCTTCGAGACGCAATGGCGCTACTGGAGCGCCTCCGCGACACGGCGGAGGCGGGCGAGCGGACGGGCAGTCTGATCGAGATCCTGACGGTGCAGGCGCTCGCGCACGAGGCACAGGCCGACGTCGCCGGTGCCCTGGCGCCGCTGGAGCGTGCTCTCACGCTGGCTCAGCCCGAGCGCTACGTGCGGACCTTTGTAGGCGAAGGACAGACCATGCGCACCCTGCTCCGCCACGCCGCCGCCGGTGGCATCGCAAGCGCCTACACGCAGCGACTGCTCGCTGCGATCGACGAGTCTGCGCAGCCTGTGTCCACCGCGGCCCAGGTCGCCCCCGGACTTGCCGAACCGCTGACAGGACGGGAGGTCGAGATCCTGCGTCTCATTGCTACAGGCATGCGGAACCAGGAGATCGCCAACCACCTGTTCATCAGCCTGTCCACCGTCAAGCGTCACATCGCCAATGCCTACCGCAAGCTGGACGTCAGTCACCGGACCCAGGCGGTTGCGCGAATCAACGAGCTGAACCTGTTGTAGCAGCGGTTCTCTGCGTCGCCGCCGCCGGCCTCACACCGGGCAGCGCACACATCGGCCCGGCATCGCCAACGACACCCGCAAATTGCACCCCCCCAGCTACACCCTTTGGTCGATGCCGACAGGGTCCATCGTTCGTAAATTGTCACCGTGATGACATGTGAAAGCGCTGGCGACCCGCCATGAGCGATGCCTACGAGGTGCGCGTGCAGGGGCACCTCAACGACCGCTGGTCTGACTGGCTTGGCGGCCTGGCCGTGCGACGACAAGCAGACGGCACGACCGTGCTGGCTGGATCAATCGTTGACCAGGCCGGGCTCCACGGCGTGATCACTCGCATCCGTGACCTCGGCCTGCCTCTGCTGTCGGTGCAGCGGGTCGGCTCAGGCAGTGAACATCCAGAACCAAAAGATGATCTTAACTAGAAGGAGGCACAAGATGAATGGTTTGCAGAAGATGGGTGCCGTTGCGGCACTGGCCATGGCAGCGGCATGGGTGGTGGCCTTTGCGGTGCTCTTAGGGGTACTAATGCCCGCCGGCTACGACGACGAGGGTGCCAGCGCCCTCGAGAAGGCGGGAATTCTCACAGAGAACCAGGCACTGGCGTCCATCGGGTTGTATCTCATCCCCTATGTGGCATGGGGCATCCTTCTTGTGGTCTTGGCTCTGGCGCTCCACGACCTCTTGAAGGCCGGTTCGCCAGCCGTGGCGCAGATCGCGACCGCTATCGGGTTCATCTGGGCCGGTCTGGTCATCGCTAGCGGCATGGTCGCCATCAACGGTATCCGGGTGGTCGGCGAGCTCTACGGTACGGACGCAGCGCAAGCGGGGGCAGTCTGGGCGCCGGTCGAAACCGTCGTCGGTGGGCTTGGCGGTGGTGCGGGCGAGATCCTCGGCGGCGTGTGGCTGCTGCTCATCGGTTGGGCGGCCTTGCGGGCGCAGGAGCTGCCCAGGGCACTGAGCTCCCTGGGCATCGTGCTCGGAATCGCCGGCATCCTCACGGTGGTCCCGGCCCTCGAGCCCGCCGCATCCCTATACGGGCTCGGCCTCATCGTGTGGTTCGTCTGGCTTGGGACCCTCATGCTGCGTACCAGCGCGAGGCGCACAAGCCGCACGCCGGCCCGCGTGGCCGCGGGCTAGAGGGCGAAACGACAGCAGGAGCGAGGACCAATGACATCGGTACGCTCACACACACGCTCGACGTCCAGGCGGCAGATCGCGCTCGTTGTCCTCTCCCTGATGCTCGCGGTCCTCTTCGCCTACCCCGGCTCGGGACTCCTGTTGGGCTGGTGGAACACCGAGTCCGGCGGAATCCACCAGTTTCACACCGTCGTGTGGGGCACGCACACCGCATTGATGCTCTCGGTCGGGCTGTTCGCCCTAACAGTTCGAACCGAACAGCGCGTCGCCACCGCCCAACAAGTGGGCGTCGCGATGGCCGTCATGATGACGGTCTTCTTCGGCAGCGTCGTCATCCCTCACTTTGGAGAGCCCGGGGTCGGGATCGACCGTGTCGTGTTCAGCATCATGGTCCTGGTTCTCACGGGCGTGGTCCTAGCGCTTCACCCACGCCGCGGGGAGCTATTGACGAGTGGACGGGCAATCAGCAAACCGATGGCTGCGCTGGCTGTCGTCGGTCTCGCAGTGGCCGCTCCATATGCCCTCGACCAGATCCAAATCCAACTGGCCGCGGACCTGGCCACGGACCCGCACTCGGCAGGCGGAAGGGAGCATTGGGTCGAAATGGCCAGCGCCGCGCTCACGCTCCCACTCATCGCCTTCGTTGCCGCGCTACGCACACGCGGGTTTCGGCTGGTCGCGTGGACCGCAGGGATCGGCACGATGGTCTTCGGCGCTGCCTCGGTCGTGTTGCCGGAGCAGGCATCCAGTCCGGGTGTCGCTTGGGGTGCGGTCGTGCTGGTCGGCGGGGCCCTGTTCGTAGCGGTCGCCGAGATCGAAGCCCAGCCGCGAGGCACCCTGTTACTGCCACTGACCCTGGCCACCCTTCTGCTGACCTCCGTCCTGGGACTGGCGGAGGCGACCCAGTGGACGCCATGGAACCTGACCCTCAAGTCGTTCGGGGTGGACCGGCCGCTCTTGGTGCTCGTGCTCCTGGCGCTCGGCGCTGTCGCCTTCCACGCGCTCACCCGCCGTGTCCCGGTCGCCGTCAAGGAGGGTTGAGGTGGGATCCCCCGTCATCGAGGTCGTCCACCTCGCTAAGTCCTACGGCTCGACCCGAGCAGTCGCCGACGTCTCCCTCACGGTCGCGGAGGGCGAGATCTTCGGCATCCTGGGGCCCAACGGTGCCGGGAAGACGACGACCGTGGAGTGCCTCTCCGGGCTGCGCAGCCCGGACAGCGGGTCGGTGCGCGTGCTGGGCATCGACCCGCTCCGGGACCCGGCCGCCGTCCGGCAGGTCCTGGGCGTCCAACTGCAGGAGTCCAGGCTGCCGGGCAAGCTGAGAGTGCTCGAGGCGCTGCGGCTCTACGCCGCGTTTTATCCCGAGCCCGCCGACCCGGAGGAGCTGCTCGGGCTGCTCGGGCTCACTGACCGCCGGGACACCTCCTACCGAGACCTATCCGGCGGTCAGAAGCAGCGGCTCTCGATCGCGCTGGCCCTCGTCGGCCGGCCCCGTGTGGCGATCCTGGACGAGCTGACCACGGGTCTGGACCCGCAGGCTCGCCGGGAGACGTGGGGGCTGATCGAGCGGGTCCGTGACAGCGGGGTCACCGTGCTGCTGGTCACCCACTTCATGGACGAGGCCGAACGGCTCTGCGACCGCCTCGTCGTGATCGACCGGGGACAGGTCGTCGCCCAGGGATCTCCCGCCGAGCTGACCGGCGATGACGGCGAGCAGCGGACCTTCCGAATGCGCCTGCCCGCGGGCTCGCTACCCGGCACCGGCCTGCTGACCGCCCTGCCCGAGGTGACCGTGGCCCACGAGGTCGACGACCTCCTCGAGGTCACCGGGACGGCGACGGTGCTGCCCGCGGTGATCATCGCCCTGCACGACCGCGGCATCGTTCCGGACGAGGTCCGTACGGTGAGCCGCTCCCTCGAGGACGCCTTCGTCGCCCTCGTCGCCCGCAACCCGCAGGAGGAAACCCAGCGATGACCACCCCGACCCGGCCCCAGAGCGCACGCCGCAGACTCGCCGAGCACCACGGCATGCGCGGGCTGACCACCCTGCTCGGCAGCGAGGCAAGGCTGTTCACCCGCGACGTCGGCAACGTCTTCTTCGTCGTGGGATTCCCGACGGTGCTGCTGCTGGGCATGGCGTTCGCCATCCCGGGGATGCGCGAGACCATCACCGACGCGCCGCAGCCCTTCACCGGGCTGCGCCCCATGGACCTCTTCGCGCCCATTGTGGTCGCGGTCGCCGTCGCCACCGCAGGCCTGACCACCCTGCCCACCTATCTGGCCGCCTACCGGGAGACCGGCGTGCTCCGCCGGCTGGCCACCACGCCGATGCGACCGCTGGGCGTGCTGGTTGGCCAGGTCCTCGCGCAGCTGGCCGGTCTGACCGTCGGATGCGGGCTGGCCCTAGGTGTCGGTGCGATGGTAATCGGACTGCCCGGGCCGGAGCGCATTGGCCTGGCCGCCGCGAGCTATCTCCTGGCAGTGGCGGCCATCTTCGCGATCGGGCTGATGCTCGGCGGGTTGGCGCCCAAGGCCACGACGGCATCGGGGATCGGCATGCTGCTGTACTTCCCGATGCTTTTCCTGGCCGGCATGTGGACCCCGGGCCCGCTGATGCCGGACACGCTCGAGCGGATCGCGGCATACAGCCCCCTGGGTGCAGCCTCCCAGTCGCTGAGCGCGGCCTGGTTCGGGGGCGACCTGCCGATCCTGCAGCTGCTGGTGATGGCCGGCTGGGCCGTTGCCGCATTCGGCGTGGCCCTCAGAACCTTCCGCTGGGACTAAGTCGGTCCGCCGCACGGGTGGCGCCACACGGGTCCTCCCGACAGGGTTCGGTGGGCTGCAAGAAGACCCGCTGGTGCGCCGCGTGATGCACGCTCACGCCGCAACGAGGACACGCAGCTTCCGAGTCTGCCGCCCGGCGCTCACCTGATGACATGCGCGAGGGCGTCCTCGGCAAGGGCCTGTGACGTGCCGTCTTCAACGAGCAACGTGAGGTCTCAGGGCAGTCAAACGCGTGTCGGGCAAACGCGTCACGCTCTCGACGCAGGTAGGCGGAGTCCACGACGTGGACGCTATCGATGTTGAGGAGATCGCCAACGCTCTGGCAGATCAGACCGACTACGAGCATCGATGGTTGATCGACCCGAGAACGGGCGAGGTTGCTTTCTGGACCAGTGACCTGGGTATCGATGGTGAGAACCAGGTCGAGCTCGACGAGCTGGACCTGATCCTGATCGACCCCCTCCCGCCATACGTCTGGTACCAGGACATGGTCGACTTCTCCGACGGCATCAGGGACCGCAGCGCAGGGAGCGCCTGCGCCGCTCGCTGGAGGGCAAGGGCGCATTCCGGCGCTTCAAGAATGCGCTGTACCAGCAACACCCCGACCTGATCTCGGCCTGGCACACGCTGCGGGATGCCAGGGCGCGGGCCCGGGCCGTGCAGTGGCTGGCAGACGAAGGGCTCATCGACGAAGACGCCGCCCAAAGGTTCCAGCGAGACCACCCAGAGCCCGCCCTGCCCTGAGCCCGAGCAGCGCGAAGTCCGGCCAGATCCGCGTCGTTCTACCTGCGTCCTACCGCCGCCGTTCCGGGCGCCACAGCACCGCGAGCGGCTCAACGGTCGGTCTGGGCGCAGACGCAGCCGGGGCGGATGACGCCTAGGCTGCAGCCGCAAATACCTGTCGGCAAGCTCATGCCGCTGGACCACGGGTTCAGTCGAGCAGGTGCAGGTACTGGCGACGTGCCTTCATCGCGTGAATCACAAGTTGGTGCCCCCTGTGCTGGGCTTCGACCGGAGCGGCCGTCTCGTTGTGACTCATCGTCATCCACAACTGCAAGGCGTGGGGGTTCATGTCGGGGTTCGCGCCAGATGGCCGCATTTGCACAGGTCAGAGGCCTGCCTGGTGTCCGGAGGGGGACTTGAACCCCCACGCCCGTTAAGGGCACTAGCACCTCAAGCTAGCGCGTCTGCCATTCCGCCACCCGGACAAGGGTGTGCGCCGACCACCTGAGGAAGGTGGGCAACGACGGGCAAGATTAGCACGCATCCGCTCCACATCCTTTACCCGTCCCGCCAGTCTGGTGGGTCGCCCGCAGCCAGCGCAGGATCGTCGGAAGCAAACGTGCGGACCGGACCCGGCGCGGTCCGCGGTCCCTCGAAGCGGACCGTCACCCGGCCGAGACCGCTGCCCCACACCCAGCCCGCGCCATACTCCTCGTGGTGCACGTCAGCACCTGGGCGCCACTCCACACCATCCGCCACCTCGGGCGTATGCCGACGCTCGGGGGGCTCCACCACCCGAGCGCCCCCCGGCAATGCACCGATGCTGTCGGGCACCTCCACCTCGGTGCTGATCGCGAGGTCGACGGCGAAGAGGCCCTCCCCCAGCTCCAGCTCCTCCTGCGCGTGCGTGGTCAGGCCAGAGACGCCGACGCCGAGCAGCCGGATGCCAGCGGACACGTCGATGGCGCCCAGCAGCCGTCTCGCCTGGCGCCCGATGACCGCAGGGTCGCCGGTCGCCCAGGGCAGGGTCCCCGAGCGCGTCACCTGGCTGAAGTCGTGCTGTCGCACCTTGACGGTGGTCGTGCGACCAAACAGCGCCGCCCGTCCCAGCCTGCTCGCGAGCCTGGCCACCAGCAGGTCCAGTTCGCGCTCGAGAGCCCCCGGGTCGGCGATGTCGACGTCAAAGGTCTCCTCCACCGACAGGCTCTTAGCCTCCCGCTGGCTCTCCACCTGGCGGTTGTCCTCGGCGCGTGCCAACCGCGTCAGGCTCGCACCCTGGGCGAGCCCGAAGATGGCGACCAGGTCGCCCTCGCTGACCCGCGCCAGGTCGGCGACGGTCTCCACGCCGAAGGCATGCAGGCGGGCCGCGGTCGCGGGCCCCACCCCGGCGATCGCCCGCACCGACATCGGTCCCAGCACCTCCTGCTCGGTGCCCGGCTCGATCAGGGTCATGCCGGCGGGCTTGTTGAGCTCGCTGCCGATCTTGGCCATCATCTTGGAGGTCGCGATGCCCACCGAGGCCGTCAGTCCGCCGGTGGCCACCTGGATCCGCTCCATCAGGTCCTCGGCCAGCGCGGCCAGCCCAGCGGGAGTCAGGTCGCGCGGAGGACCAGCGGCCAGGTCGACATACGCCTCGTCCACCGACACCTGCTCCACCACCGGGGACAGGTCGCGCAGCAGCTCCATCACCACCTGGGAGCTCATCCGATAGGCATCGAAGCGGCCACCCAGGAACGCCGTCCCCGCCGGGCACCGCCGCCGCGCCTCCGAGGTGGGCATCGCTGATCGGGCCCCGAACTTGCGGGCTTCGTAGGAGGCAGTTGAGACGACACCCCGCGGCCCGACCCCGCCGACCACCACCGGCCTGCCGCGCAGGGACGGCTTGTCCCGCTGCTCCACCGCCGCAAAGAACGCGTCCAGGTCCAGGTGCAGGACGCTGGACTCGCGGCGGGCGGGCGGCATGGGGCCACTGTCGCACAGCGCGCGGATAGGGTCAGACCGTGCTCGAACACGTCACTGCGATCCGCTATGTCACACCCCTGCGCGAGGGTGGGTCGATGCCCGGGGTCGTCGAGGGCAACGACCTGGGGACGTATGTCGTGAAGTTCCGTGGCGCGGGTCAGGGCCTGAAGGTGCTGGTCGCCGAGGTCGTCGTCGGCGAGCTGGCCCGGCGCCTCGACCTGCCCGTGCCGCGGATGGTCACCATCGAGCTGCCCCGGGCCATCGCGCGCTATGAGGCCGACGAGGAGGTCCAGGACCTGCTCAACGCCTCCCCCGGCACCAACCTGGGCGTCGACCTGCTCCCGGGCTCGCTCGGCTATGACGGCTCCCGGCCGCCGGCCCCGGAGCTCGCCTCACGCATCCTGTGGCTCGACGCGTTCACCGCCAACGTGGACCGCACCTGGTCCAACCCCAACCTGCTCACCTGGCACCGGCAGACCTGGCTGATCGACCACGGTGCGGCGCTCTACTTCCACCACTCCTGGCCGAGCAGGGCTCCTGACCCGCAGCGGTTTGTCCGGCAACCATTCATGGCCGACGAGCACGTGCTGCGGGCGATCGCGACGGACCTGGCCGGGGCGCACGCAGCGCTGGCGCCGCGGATCACGACCGACCTGGTCGCCGACGTGCTCGACCTCGTCCCGGATGAGTGGCTCGAGACCACGGACCACCTGCCGGACGCGCGGTCGGTGCGCGCGGCATACGCCGATCATCTGCTCGCCCGGGTGGAGACTCCTCAGGTGTGGCTGCCCGGAGGTGCGCGGTGACCTACGACTATCAATACGTCACCATCCGCCTGGTGCCCCGGATAGAGCGCGAGGAGTTCATCAACGTCGGCGTCGTGCTCTACAGCCAGGAGGCGGAGTTCCTCCACGGGGCCTTCCACCTCGATGAGGCCAGGGCCGCTGCGCTGGCCCCGGAGCTTGACCTGGAGTCGGTCCACGCCGCGCTCGAGGCCGTCTGCGGGGTGGCCGCCGGAGAGCACTCCCCCGCCACGCCGCGGCTGGACAAGCTCGGTCCCCGCTTCGGGTGGCTCAGTGCCCCGCGCAGCACGATCATCCAGCCCGGGCCGGTGCACGGCGGCACGACAGAGGACCCGGCTGCGACGCTCCAGCACCTGGTGCGCATCCTGGTGGCATGACACAGCACCTCAGCTGGCACCCGGTCAGCACGCGCCCAGACCTGCTCGCCGAGCCCGGCCGCACCGCGCTCGAGGGGTCACCACTCGCTGACTCTGTCCAGGTGGCCGCCATCGATCCTGACCTGGCAGACACGCAGGCGCTGGTGGACGCGACCGACGTCACCCTCGAGGAGTCGGCGAACTGCATCGTGGTGCTCGGCCGCCGGGGGTGAGATCGAGCGGGTCACCGCCGCCCTGGTCCTGGCGACGACGCGGGCCGACGTCAACACCACGATCCGCAAGTCCCTGGACGTGCGCAAGGCCAGCTTCATGCAGATGGAGCGTGCAGTGACCGAGACCGCGATGGAGTTTGGCGGCATCACGCCGGTCGGCCTTCCAGCGGACTGGCCGGTGCTCGTGGACTCGCGAGTGGTTGAGGCTGCCCGGGTCGTGATCGGATCCGGCATCCGTGGTTCAAAACTGCGGCTGCCCGGCGCTTCCGTGGCGCGTCTGCCCGGCGTCAGGGTGGTCAAGGGTCTGGCCCGCTGACCCAGCACTCACTCGCCATTATCATGGCGCGTCTCGATTTGCACTATTTAGTTCGTGCGCTGCGCGATCTGAGCCGCTAGGCTGCTGAGCGTCCACCTTGGAGTGGCCGTGACTGCTCCCACCCAGATGGGCACTTCCCACTGGAGGATCAGCATGACGAAAATTCGTTCGGGGCTGCGACTCATCGCAGTGTCCGCGGCGGTGGCTCTGGGCCTGGGCTCGGTCTCGGCGGCGGGTGACACGGAAGCTGAGGAGACGCTCCGGCTGCACCTGGGCAGCTACGGCACGTATTTCGAGTACAGCAACCACGGTGAGCCGATCAAACAGAAGATCACGACTCCGCATAAGAAGAAGAGCTGCCAGCTCATCGACGTCAACGGGCCGCTGGCGGCTCTCAGCGGCAGCGACTACGGGCCGGGCCTCAAGGATGGGGCGATCGGCATCAAGTCCGGCAACGACAACGGGACCCCGTGCTCCCTGGTTGACCCCACCGAGGACCTGACTCTCAGCCTGGGCGATGTGCCGGACGCTCTGCAGGTCGCGCTCGACCTGGAGCTCAAGGGCGATGTCCGGGTCCAGATCGTGCTGTCCCACGGCGGCGTGCCGGCGGGCACCTTCGAGGTGCGCTCAGGCGGGGGCATCGTGCCCGGTGAGGGAGTCGACGGCAGCACGAAGGCTCCCTTCACAGCGACCGCGACGACGGCTGAGCCGATCGCCAACTGCCTCAACGGTTCGGCGAGCTCCGGCATCAACGACAACTGTTATGTCACCATCATCCCGTTGGGACCGTTCGACGCCATCACGTTCAAGCCGCTCAGCGGGAAGATGTCGCTCGAGGGCGGCGGTGACTACGGCAAGAAGAAGGGCAAGGACTTCGAGACGGTCTTCACGCTGGTTGACTACGACGGTTGGCTGGGCTGCGACGACGAGACCAACTCCGTCACGATCGAGGAGAGCACCGTCTATGGCGACATCACCCGGCTGCAGAACACCGACGGCTCCGAGTGCGTTTCCAAGCCCTACAACATCGACGTCGACGTCACGGCGGACACGCTGAGCTTCGTGCCGCACGACAACCCAGGCGCCCCGCAGCCCTCTGCCTACCAGGCAACCCTGAGGTTCTCGCCCGAGACCGCAATGATCCCGTTCGCGAGCCTGTTGGAGTATGACCAGGATGACGACGGGCCACTGCCTTTCCAGATCATGCCCTGGTGCACTGGTGACCCCTTCGCGGGTGCGAACGGCTCGATCAACACCACGGTGATCCCCACCGGTGACACCTGGTGCGTCGTCAGCGCGTCCACGGACCTCGTCGGCGAGGGCGAGATCCGTACCACCTGGAACGTCGTCGGGATCGGCGACCCGAAGTTCCGCTGACCCCTCAGGCGGTGCGGACCACGCCAAGCTGCTGGAGGAATCCCTGGGACTCCTCCAGCAGCTCCCGCTTGCGGTGCGGGTCGACGGTGAGCTCAGCCTGGGTGAGGCACAACAGCGCCACCTCGTAGGCTAGGCCCTGCTCCCTGGCCTGCACCAGGCCGGCCTCCACGGCCGCGCGCGCCTCGTCCATCCGGTCGAGCCCGGCGAGGGCCTGGGCCCTGGTCCGCGCCAGTGAGCTGCCATAGAGCTCGGCCTCCCCACCCGACCGGCGCTCGATGTCATCGATGAGGTCGAGCGCCGCCTGCGGCTCGCCGTCCTGCACCTGGCCCCAGGCGATGAGGATGGCAGCCTCGATCGCCGACTGCACCTGGCCGATCTGTGTCGCCTCAGCTCGCAGCGCCAGCAGGGTGTCCATCGCGCCGTCCTCACGCCTGAGCAGGCGCAGGCGGCCCAGCTGGATCTCGGCGAAGATGGCAGCGTCGAGCAGCCCGTGGGCGCGCAGCACCCGGACGGCACCGACCAGCACCTCCTCGGCCTCCTCATAGCGGCCCTGGCTCACGAGCACCTCGCCGATGTTGGCGCCGCAGGTGGCGGCTTCGGCCTCGTTGCCGGCCCGCACGAAGGCGTCCTGGGCGCGAGCATAGAAGCCCAGTGCGTCCTCCCAGCGGCCCTCAAAATAGGCCTGCCCGCCCAGGTTATTGGTGACGATCGCGGTGCCGGCCAGGTTGTCGAGCTCCTCATAGATCTTCAGGGCCCGCTCGCCATACACCGCCTGTGCCGACTGGCCCAGCATGTTGTAGGCCGCGTCCAGCACCTGGTAGGACCGGGCCAGCGCCTCGCGCTCCCCCGACGCCTCCGCCTCGGCCATGGCCTGCGTGGCCAGCCGCAGGGCCGTCCGGGGATGTTCCTGCAGCTGCCGGATCTGGGCGTTCAGCGCATTCAGCCGTGCCGTCGCCCCTAGCGCCTCCCGGGTGCCCACCTCGGTGACGATGCGCCGGCCCATCGTGAGGTCGCGGTATGCCGTGGAGTAGGCCCCGGTGCGGGCACGGGACCGCGCTCGCTTGCGCAGCAGGTCGGCGCGGCGGATCGGGTCCTCGGGGACCAGCTGTGTTGCGCGGCGGAACGCTGCGACCGAGTCGTCAAACAGGCCCGCCTGCTCCAGGACGTCACCCAGCGCCTCCGCCACGTCCGCGACCACCCTGGGTGCCAGGCCGTCGATGTGACGCGCGGCCGTCAGCGCGCGCCGATAGAAGGTGGCGGCCGCAGCGTTGGCATAGATCTCTCTGGCGCCGTCGCCGGCCGTGCGAGAGTAGTCCCACGCCTCGGGCCAGCGGCGGGCCTGCGAGTAGTGGACGGACAGCAGCTCCGCCTGCAGGTCGGCCTGGTCCCCTGCGCTGGCGCAGATGGCGTCACCGACCTGGGCATGCAGCTCTCGGCGGGTCCTGAAGGGCAGGCCCGCATAGGCGACGTCACGGATCAGGGTGTGCCGGAAGCGGACCCAGCCAGACGGCTCGACATCGAGGAACTCCCCCAGCCGCCGCAGAGTCGTCACCTGCTCGCGCTGAGCTCCCGCCGGCCCGAGCACCGCCGGCGTGTGCTCCTGCCGGAACCCAGCGCCCAGGACCGCGAGCCGCCGCAAGATGTTGCGGTCAGCAGGCGGCAGCTTGTCGATCCGCGCCGCGATGAGTCCCTCCACCGAGTGCGGGAGCTGGTCCACGGCCGCGTCGGCGCGCATCACGTGCAGCAGCTCGAGCAGGAACAACGGGCTGCCGTCCGCCCGCTCCGCCAGCGTGTCCACCTGGCTGGTGAGCAGCGGCGAGCCTTTCGTCGCGGACTGCAGCAGCTCCCTGGCTTCGGTCACGCCGAGAGGGCTCAGTTCCAGCTGGGCCACGGCCGGGTGAATCGGCGACACGAATCCTTGCGCTCCTGGCTGGCGGCTGAGCACGACAAGCCAGGGCAGCGCGTCGATGCCGGTGATCAGTCCCTCGAGCAGGTCGCGGGAGGCCGGGTCCATCCACTGGGTGTCCTCGATGAGGAAGAGGGTCGGCTCCCGGCTGGTGGCCTGCAGCAGTGCGGCAACCGCTGCGAGGGTGCGCGCCGGCCGGAACTGGTCGTCCAGCTGCGCGACCTGGGGTGACTCTGGCAGGGACAGGCCCAGGGGTATGCCGAGGAGCGCGAGCCAGGGCTGCAGTCCCGGTGCCGCATGGCTCACCAGGTCGGTGAGATCGGCGGCCGTGGTCGCGGGGTCGGGGTCGTCAAGTCCCCACGCTGTGCGCAGCAGCGTGCGGAACGGGAAGTAGGGCGTGGCGGTCTGATAGAGGCGGCACTCAGCACGCACGACCCGCTGCGGCGAAGCCACTGCCAGCAGCTCCTGGATCAGTCGGGTCTTGCCCATCCCCACCTCGGCCGCGATCTCGACCACGCGCCCCTGGGACTGACCGGCGCAGGCCCAGGCAGCGGTCAGGACCGCCAGCTCGTCGTCGCGACCGATCAGGGGGGTGGCCGGCCCCTCCTCGCGCGCTCGGCTGCCCTCGGGCTCGCCGACGGCATAGGCCTGGACGGGAGCCCGTTTGCCCTTCACGAAGAACGGCTCGGGAGCCAGGACCTCAAAGGTCGTCCGCGACCCGTCGAGCACATCGCTGGTGGCATAGACCTCGCCAGCGGGAGCCTTGGCCATCACGCGGGCGGCCAGGTTCACGGCGTCACCCATGATCGTGTAGGTCCGGCGATAGGGCGGTCCGACGGACCCGGAGAAGACGTAGCCCCAGTTGAGGCCGATCTGCAGGGGGAGGTCCGGGGGCGCGTGGTTGCGGATGTCACGCACCGCCAGCAGCATCTGCTCCTCGTTGTTGCCGGCCGTGTCGGGCACCCCGGCCGTCAGGATGATCTTGCCCCCGTCCGGGGCGATGTCGGTGGCGAGGAAGGTGACGCCGTGCGTGTCGGCATACTCCTGCACGGTGGTGACCAGCTCGTCCAGGACGGCGGCGGCGTGCTCGGGGTCGGCGCGGACCACCCGGTCGAAGTCGCTGTAGTGGATGAAGGCGATGGCTGCCGGGCGGTGCTCGGGGTTGATGGCGTCGCTGAGCAGGGTCTGCCGCAGGCCTCGGGGGACGAACTCCTGCAGATCGACCTCGGGGCTCACCGCTGCGCGGAAGCCCGTCTGCTCCACGCGCGGTGCCCGACGCAGGAGGCAGCCGGGCCCGCTCCCGCCGCCGAGGCACGACCTGGGCAGCATCCGCGAGGTCTCCGGGCTGAGCAGGATCTGCGCGGCTGAGGCCGCGGCCTCCATCTGGACCGTGCGGGTAGCCGCCGGACCCGCCACGACGAGCTCTCGGTGCGAGCTGCCGACGAGGAAGAAGTCGAAACGGCCGCTGTGAACACCGACCGACATGCGGAGCAGCACCTTGCCAGCCGAGGTCTGGAACCCGCCGATCCGGCGCAGCTCGGCGCGCATGGCGTGGGCGGCCGCCGCGGCACGCAACTGGTGTCCCTCGCCGGTAAAGAGGAGCAGCTGGGCATCACCGCCAAACTTGATCAGGTTGGCGCCGAAGGTGTAGGCCGCCGGGAGCAGCCTGCCGAACGTGTCGTCGATAACGCCGGTGACCTCCTCGGCGCCCACGTTGCCGTGGCGTGCCAACCGCTCGGACATCTTGGTGAAGCCAGAGATGTCCATCAGCACCATGGAGCCGTCGACCGCTCGGTGCAGGCGTCCGGGAGCCTCCACGTTCCAATAGCGGATCAGCCTCGGCAGATAGGCCTGCAGCGGATCCACCACGGTGTCACCGGGCGATGTCATGGTGGCGTCATCAGAGGGAGAAGCGGTCGGCGCAGCTGGCACCGGCTGCCTGCGGGAAGAGGTCCACGCTCCGGGCGACGAGATCGTCCACGGCCGCATCCGAGCGCGACGGGTCGTGGCTGGCCATGAGCAGCTGTCCCGCGCCTGCCTGGCTGGCCATCGCGACAGCCTGCTCCCACGTGCTGTGGCCCCAGCCGCGCTTGGACTCGATCTCACTGGGGAGATACTGCGCGTCGTGGACGAGCATGTCGGCCCCCTCTGACCGGCGGACCAGCGCCTGGTCCGCGTCGGTGCCGGCCTCGTGGTCGGTGGCCACGACCACGGAGCGGCCGTCGTGGTTGAACCGATAACCCAGCCCGCCCTGGGGGTGGTTGAGCGGGAAGGTCGTGACCTCGACCTCGCCGATGTGGAACGACTCCGGGGCGCTGACGAACTCGATCTTCATGTCCGCGATCGGCACCGGGAACCACGGTGGGCTGATGGCTCCTGACACCGCACCCGCCACGTCACCCGGGCCGATGATCCGCAGGGAGAGGTCGCCCTGCCACATCGGGGCGCACATGGACAGCCCCTGGATGTGGTCCCAGTGGTAGTGGGTCAGGACGATCGTCACGGTGGTCCCGGGCTTCGAGATCTGTGGCACCAGCAGCCGCAAGCCGGTGCCCGCGTCGATGATCGTCACCAGGTCGCCCTCGTCGTGGTGCAACGAGTAGCAGGTGGTGTCACCGCCGTAGCGCGCGAACTCCGCTGTCCCCACCGGCATCGAACCACGAGCACCGTGAATGTCGAGAAGCATGGAGCTGCCTTCCTGGATGCGAGTCGCTGGCAGCCAATCTAGACCTGAAAGCCCCCGTCGTGGGGCAGTTCTCCGGTCTCAGTTGTGAGTTGGCACTGCAGCGCCCAGAACGCGACCGCGCTCGCGGCGGCCACGTTGAGGGAGTCCACGCCCCCGGTCATCGGGATACGCACTGCCAGATCGGCCTCCGCGATGGTCCGCGCCCCCAGTCCGTCACCCTCGGTCCCGAGCACCAGGGCCAGTCTCTGGGGTGGGGCGGCGGCCAAGGCGCCGAGCTCCACACCGTCCTCGCGCAGGGCCAGGGCAGCCACCGTGAAGCCAGCTTCCCGGAGGGTGTCCATCCCCGCGGGCCACGGTTCGATGCGGGTCCAGGGGACCTGGAAGACGGTGCCCATCGAGACGCGCACCGACCGGCGATAGAGCGGGTCTGCGCAGTGTGGGGTGACGAGCACGGCGTCGACACCGAGGGCCGCGGCTGAGCGGAAGACGGCTCCGACGTTGGTGTGGTCGACGATGTCCTCCAGCACCGCCACGCGACTGGCACCGGCAAGGACCGCGGCGACCGTCGGCAGGACCGGGCGCTGCATCGCGGCCATGGCACCGCGGTGCACCCGGAACCCGGTGACCTCCTGCGTCACCGCGGGGTCCATGACATAGACGGGAACCCCCTCGGAGAGCGCACGCTGCACCAGGTCGGCCAGGTCGGTGACCCAGCGCGGGGTGAGCAGGAGTGAGCGGAGCTGGTGGCCAGCGTCTAGTGCGCGCGTGATGACCTTGGCGGACTCGGCCAGATAGAGACCACGTGCCGGCTCGAGCACGCGGCGCAGGGCCACGTCGGTCAGCCCGACGTAGTCGCGCACGCGCTCGTCGTCAGCGCTGTCGACCCAGGTGACGCCGGCGGGGAGGTCGGGCCTCGTCATACGAGCAGCACCACGATGGCCACCACGCCGATCACCACGATCGTGGCGCGCAACAGCCACGCCGGCATCATGCGGCCGACCCGGGCGCCGATGAACCCTCCGGCGAAGGACCCGACCGCGATGAGCAGGACCACCGTCCAGTTGACCTGCGCTGGGTCGACAATGACGAAGACCATGGCTGCGGTGAAGTTGACGATCACGCCCAGGAGGTTCTTGATGCCGTTGATCGCCTGGATATGCACCGGGAGCAGCACACTCATCAGGCCGACCAGCAGGATCCCCTGCGCCGCACCGAAATAGCCGCCATAGGCACCTGCGACCAGCACCCCCGCGATGAGCGCGACGAGGCGACCGGTGGTCAGCTCGTCGGCGTGCTGGCTGGCCGCCCACCGGCTCAACCGAGGCCCGAGGACCACCAGGAGCAGGGCCAGGGCGATCAGCACCGGGACGATCGCCTCGAAGGCTGACTCGGGCAGCACCAGGAGCAGGAGGGCTCCGATGACTGACCCGACCAGCGAGGCCGGCGCCAGCTTCTTGACCAGGTCCAGGAACGGGGCCACCTCGCGGCGATAACCCCACGCCCCTGAGACGCCGCCGGCAACTAGCCCCAGGCTGTTGGAGATGTTGGCGGACACCGGCGGATAGCCGAAGAAGAGCAGCGTGGGGAAGGTGACGAGTGTGCCCGAGCCGACGATGGTGTTGATCATGCCGGCCCAGACGCCGGCGAGCAGGATCGCCCCGACCTCCAGCGGACTCATGCGGCGCGCGCCAGCCAGCGCTCTCCGTGCTTCTCCACCACGAGGGGCAGGTCGAAGGTCGTGGACAGGTTCTCCGCGGTGAGAGTCACCTCGAGCGGCCCGGCGGCCACGATCCTGCCCTCCCGCAGCATCAGGATGTCGGTGAACCCGGGCGGGATCTCCTCCACGTGGTGGGTCACCAGGACCATCGCGGGAGACTCGAGGTCGAGCGCGAGGACCGAGAGGCGACCGACGAGCTCCTCGCGGCCACGCAGATCCAGGCCCGCAGCCGGCTCGTCGAGCAGCATCAGCTCGGGGTCGGTCATCAGGGCACGCGCGATCTGCACACGTTTGCGCTCACCCTCGCTGAGCGTGGAGAAGCGCCGGTCCGCCAGCTGCGAGACGCCCATGGTGCGCAGCAGCTCGTCGGCGCGCCCGGTGTCCATCACGTCATACTCCTCGCGCCAGCGACCGGTCACCGCCCACGACGCCGTGACGACGACGTCGCGCACCACCTCCTCGGGCGGGATCCGCTCGGCCAGGGCTGCGCTGGCCAGGCCGATCCGCGGGCGCAGGTCAAAGACGTCAACCGTGCCGAGCACCTCCCCGAGGATGCCCGCCACACCGGTCGTCGGGTGGATCCGGGCAGCCGCGATCTGCAGCAGGGTGGTCTTGCCCGCGCCGTTGGGGCCGATGACCACCCACCGCTCCCCCTCTTCCACCGACCAGTCGATGTCGTCGAGGAGGGCGTTGCCGCCACGGCGCACGCCGACACCAGCAAATTCGAGGACGTCGCTCATGTCGAGCAAGGTTAGTTGCTCGTCCCGGCCTACGATCACCGCATGGCAGACCTGCCGGCAAGTGTCCGCGTCGCGCTGTGGTCCACAGCAGCGCTCGCGGGTGGCCTGGACCTCAAGGAGGTCCCCCACCGCGCGATGCCGGACCTTGACCACGTCGAGGGTCTGCTGCCCCAGCTCTCGCTGTGGCGGGACCTCGGTGAACGCCTCGTGCTGGTGGCCCTGCCGCGCCCGGGTGACCTGACGAGTATGCCGAGCGGCCCAGCGGCACTCGTCGCTGCGGCGACCGAGGCGGAGGAGCTGGTCTATGTCACGGGGCTCGGCGGCGCGCTGGTGCCCGACATCCGCGAGTTCGGGCCGGAGGGCGACCAGGGCTGGGAGGCCAGATGGACCGCCTATGACGCCGACCCGGTCCCGCAGCACGTGGTCCAGCAACTGTCGCTGCCCGACGTGGAGCTGCAGCTGCGCCGCGAGATCGGGGCGCTCACCAGCGAGCTGGGCAACGCCCCCGGCCAGCCGCTGAGCGGCCACGGGCTGGAGAACGCCGTGCGCGAGGGACTCGACACCGACTGGGGCCTGCCTGACAACCTGCCACCACGCGCGGTCCGGGTGGTCGAGCTGGCCGGTGCCATCACCGGCCTGGCGGCCGCAGGACTCGATCACCGCCTGCACAGCGTGGACTCCAGCTCGACGCTCCAGCGTGAGCAGATCCTGCGCAGGCTGCACGACCACGCGTCGCATGCGCTGGTCGCCGCGGTCAACGTCGCGGCCCTGCACCTCGCCGGCTGGCGCTAGCCTTCCCGGGCCCGCGCGCCACCCACGCTCGGGCAGGGGGTCACCTCAGGACCAGCCGTCGACCACCGAGCGATAGACCTCAAGGGTGCGGTCGGCGATCGAGCTCCAGCTGAAGTGCTCCACCGCGCGAGCTCGTCCGGCCGCGCCCATCCGCTCGGCCCGCTCCGGGTCCGAGACCGCCTCATTGATGGCAGCCGCCAGGTCGGCGACGAACGTGTCGGGGTCGGTCGGTGTGCCGGTGCCGTCGGTGACCTGGTCGATGGGGACCAGCCACCCGGTCTCCCCGTCCACGACGACCTCGGGGATCCCGCCGGTCGCCGTCGCGACCACGGCCGCTCCGCAGGCCATCGCCTCAAGGTTGACGATGCCCAGCGGCTCATAGACGGAGGGGCACAGGAAGACAGTGGCGTGGGAGAGCACCGCGATCACCTTGTCCCGGGGCAGCATGTCGCCGATCCAGGTCACGCCCCCGGCGCCCGGTCCGCGCCCGTCGCGCAGCTGGTCGACCAGGGCGATGACCTCGTTCTTGATCTCCTCGGTGTCCGGCGCCCCCGCAAGGAGGACGACCTGGACCTCGGACGGCAGCTCGGCCAGCGCACGGAGCAGATAGGGCAGGCCCTTCTGCCGGGTGATGCGCCCCACGAAGACGACGCTGGGGCGATCCGGGTCCACGCCCAGCTCCTGAACCGCGGCACGCGCCTCTGCCGAGGTGTTGCGCTGCCAGAGCTCGGAGTCGATGCCGTTGTGCACCACGTGGACTCGGTCTGGGTCGATGTCCGGATAGCTTGCCAGGATGTCCTTGCGCATGCCCGCAGACACCGCGATCACGCCGGCGGCCGCCTCATAGGCGGTCTTCTCCGCCCACGAACTGACCCGATAGCCGCCGCCCAGCTGCTCGGCCTTCCACGGGCGCATCGGCTCCAGGCTGTGGGCGGAGATGACATGGGGTATGCCGCCGAGCAGGCTGGCCAGGTGGCCGCCCATGTTGGCGTACCAGGTGTGGGAGTGGACCAGGTCGGCGCCCTCGGTCACCACGTCGGAGGCCATCGCGACATCGACCCCGAGGGTCTTCAGCGCGGCGTTGGCCGACGTGAGGTTCTCCGGTGTCGGATAGCCGGTCGTGTCGGCCTCGTCGACCGGTTCGTCGAAAGCTCGCACGGAGACGGTCAGGTCGGGCAGCTCACGCAGGGCACGAGTCAGCTCGGCCACGTGAACACCCGCTCCGCCATAGATGTTGGGTGGGTACTCACGAGTCAGGATGTCGATGCGCACAGTTGCAACGCTATCCCCTGTCGACCAAACGCGCTCGGGCCTCTAGGTTGGGGTCATGGTCTCAAGAACGGGAAGGCTGAAGGTTCTCGCCATCGTGCTTGCGGGAGGTGAGGGCAAGCGACTCATGCCGCTGACTGCCGACCGGGCCAAGCCGGCCGTTCCGTTCGGGGGCAGCTATCGACTCATCGACTTCGCCCTGTCCAACATCGTCAACTCAGGGTGCCTCAAGGTCGTCGTCCTGACGCAGTACAAGTCCCACAGTCTCGACGCTCACATCACCCGCACGTGGCGCATGTCCAACCTCCTGGGCAACTACGTCGCTCCGGTCCCGGCGCAGCAGCGGATGGGCAAGCACTGGTTCGCGGGCAGCGCCGACGCGATCTATCAGAGCCTGAACCTGGTGCACGACGAGAAGCCCGACATCATCGTCGTGGTCGGCGCCGACCACGTCTATCGCATGGACTTCTCGCAGATGATCGACCAGCACATCGAGACCAAGGCAGGGGTGACGGTGGCCGCGATCCGCCAGCCGCTGAGCCTGGCCGACCAGTTCGGCGTCATCGAGGTCGACGACGCCGACCCGCGCCGCATCGGTGCCTTCCTCGAGAAGCCGAAGTCAGCCAAGGGTCTGCCGGACGCCCCCGACGAGGTGCTCGCCTCCATGGGCAACTACGTCTTCGACGCCGACGTCCTCGAGCGGGCCGTCCGCGAGGACAGCGACCTCGAGGACTCCGCCCACGACATGGGCGGTGACATCGTCCCGGCCTTCGTCGACCGCGGCGAGGGCTATGTCTACGACTTCAAGGACAACGACATCCCCGGGGCGACGGACCGGGACCGCGGCTACTGGCGCGACGTCGGGACCATCGACTCCTACTACGACGCCCACATGGACCTGGTGTCCGTGCACCCGATCTTCAACCTCTACAACGACCGTTGGCCCATCTACACCAACTACGGCTCGCCGCCCCCGGCCAAGTTCGTGCACGGGTCGCACGACCGGGTGGGGCACGCCGTGGGCTCGGCCGTCTCGCCAGGCGTGGTCATCTCCGGCGCCACCGTGGCCGACTCGGTGATCTCACCAAGGGTGCACGTCCACTCCTTCAGCAACGTGTCCCGCTCGGTGCTGCTGGACAACGTCGAGGTCGGTCGCAGCTGTCAGATCCACCGGGCCATCATCGACAAGGGTGTGCGGGTCCCGTCCGGGGTCAACATCGGGATCGACCACGAGGAGGACCGCGCCCGGGGTTTCACCATCACCGACAGTGGCCTGGTCGTCGTCGGCAAGGGGACGGTGATCGAGGGGTGAGCCTGCGGGACTGCGCGCAAGGGCTGTGCGGACCACGGCTGCGCACGCCATAGAGTGCTCCCCATGTCCACGCACAACGGTTCCGTGCCGGGCTCCGCCGAGCCGTCATCCCAGGAGCACACTCGCCGGACCCTCCTTGTCATCGGTGGCGCCGAGGACAAACGCCGGCGCACCCTGGTGCTCAAGCGGTTTGTCGAGCTCGCCGGCGGACGGGAGGCCCGGATCGTGGTCATCCCCACCGCCTCCTCGATGGCCGAGGAGGCTTTTGACGTCTATCAGTCGGTCTTCGGGCGACTGCGCTCCCGCGAGGTCTCACTGGTCAACCCGCAGACCCGCCTCGAGACCAGCGAGCCGTCCCTCGCCGAGGCGATCGACAACGCCACCGGGGTCTTCGTCACCGGCGGCAACCAGCTCAAGCTCGGTCAGCTCATCGTCGGCACCCCTCTCCACGAAGCGATCACCCGCGCCTACCACCGCGGAGCGGTCATCTCCGGCACCTCCGCGGGAGCCTCGGTCCTGAGCCAGTTCATGATCTCGATGGGCGAGGAGGGCGTGGCACCACGACAGCGGGTCTCGCAGCTCAGCGCCGGCCTCGGCCTGCTGCCTGGCGTCATCCTCGACCAGCACTTCGGCCAGCGCACCCGTTATGCGCGGCTGCTGTCCCTGGTGGCTGCCTCACCCAGTCTGCTGGGAGTCGGCATCGACGAGGACACCGCAGCTGAGATCGTCGACGAGCGCTCCATGACGGTCGTCGGCTCCGGCGCCGTCTATGTAGTGGACGCCCGCGCCGCCGTCAGCGACGCGCACGAGGCGCGACACGCCGCTCCGCTCATGGTGTCCGGAGCCGTGGTCCACTCACTGCCCTACGGTGCGCACTTCGATCTCGGCGCGGCCCAGCTCCTCGACTTCCAGGAGATGCACCCCGAGGTGGCTGTGGTCACCTCCCCCACTGACGCGCACGACACCGCCAACGCAGCCGCCGCGCTGCGCCGCTGACCCGGACCAGGAGGCCCACATGACGAAGTCCCCGAGCCCGAGCGCCCCGGCCGCGCCCGACCTGCGGATCGTCGAGCAGCGGGTCTATCGCGGTCCCAACATCTGGAACTACGAGCAGGCGATCCACCTCGTCGTGGACCTCGGGGTCCTTGAGGACTATCCCTCCAACACCCTCCCCGGGTTCACCGACCGTCTCATCGAGTGGCTGCCCGGGCTCCAGAACCACGTGTGCTCCCGGGGCAAGGCCGGCGGGTTCATCGAGCGGCTCCGGGAGGGCACCTGGGTCGGTCACATCAGTGAGCACCTGGCCCTCCAGCTGCAGAACGAGGCGAGCCACGACCTGCGCCGTGGCAAGACCCGTGCGGTCCGTGGCACACCTGGCCACTACAACGTCATCTATGCGTATGTCGACGAGCGGGTCGGTCTGGCCGCGGGCGAGCTCGCGGTCCGGATGATCAATGCTGGCGTCGCGGCGGACGAGTCCTTCGACTTCGAGACCGAGCTGGATGACTTCCTGCGACTGGCCCAGCGCACCGCGTTCGGTCCCTCGACCTCGGCGATCCTCGAGGAGGCCGTGGCACGCGACATCCCCTTCATCCGGCTCAACAACGCCTCGCTGGTGCAGCTCGGGCAGGGCGTGCACGCGCAGCGGATCCGCGCGACGATGACGTCCAAGACCGGCGCGCTAGCGGTCGACATCGCCGGCGACAAGTCGCTGACCAACACCCTGCTGTCCTCCGCCGGGCTGCCGGTGCCGCTCAGCGACACCGTCCGCACCGAGGACGGCGCCGTCATGGTCGCCAAGAGCATCGGCTACCCCGTCGTGGTCAAGCCCCTCGACGGCAACCACGGCCGCGGCGTCGGGATCAACCTGCGCAACGAGGCCGAGGTCCGCGCCCACTTCCCGGTCGCCGCGGAGCAGTCGCGACGCGCGATCATGGTGGTCGAGTCCTTCATCACCGGCAACGACTATCGCTGCCTGATCGTCGGCGGCAAGATGCAGGCCATCGCCGAGCGCGTGCCGGCCCACGTGATCGGCGACGGCAACCACACCGTCCAGGAGCTCGTGGAGATCACCAACGCCGACCCGCGACGAGGCGTCGGCCACGAGAAGGTGCTGACCCGCATCGCGCTCACCGAGGGCTCGGAGGCGCTGGTCCGCAACCAGGGCTTCGCGATGGACGACGTGCCCCCGGAGGGCACCATGGTCAAGCTCGCGCTGACCGGCAACATGTCCACCGGCGGCATCTCGGTCGACCGCACCTTCGACGCGCACCCGGAGAACGTCGAGATCGCCGAGGAGGCCGCCCGCCTGATCGGCCTGGACGTCGCCGGCATCGACTTCATCTGCCCCGACATCTCGGCACCGGTGCGCGAGACCGGAGGCGCGATCTGTGAGGTCAACGCGGCCCCCGGCTTCCGGATGCACACGCACCCGACGGTCGGTGAGCCGCAATACATCGCCAAGCCGGTGGTCGACCTGCTCTTCCCGCCCGGCACGCCCTCGCGCGTCCCGATCGTGGCGGTCACCGGCACCAACGGCAAGACCACGACGTCGCGGATGATCGCGCACATCATGAAGGGTCTCGGCCATCAGGTCGGCATGACCTCGACCGACGGCATCGTCATCGACGAACGTCTGGTCAAGCGTGCTGACGCCTCCGGACCGAAGTCGGCCCGCATGGTGCTGCAGAACCCCCGCGTCGACTTCGCCGTCATGGAGGTGGCCCGCGGCGGCATCCTGCGCGAGGGGCTCGGCTATGACCGCAACGATGTCGCGGTCGTCACCAATGTCAGCGCCGACCACCTGGGCCTGCGCGGCATCGACACCCTCGAGCAGCTGGCGGCAGTCAAGCGGGTCGTAGTCGAGGCGGTGCCTCGCAACGGCTTTGCCGTCCTCAATGCCGACGACCCCAACGTGCGCGACATGCGGCGGCACTGCAGCGGGAGCATCGTCTACTTCTCGATGCAACCTCCAGGCAGCCCGGAGCGGCAGTTCATCGACACACGCCTGCGACGGGGCGGCCGCGCCGTGGTCCTGGAGCCCACCGACCGTGGCGAGATGATCGTGATCAAGCACGGCCGCCGCTCGATGCAGCTCGCGTGGACCCACCTGCTCCCATCGACCTTCGGGGGTGCCGCCCGCTTCAACATCGCCAACGCGATGGCGGCGGCCGGGGCCGCCTTCGCCGTCGACGTGCCGCTGCACGACATACGACAGGGTCTGCGCACCTTCGCGACCAACTACTACCTCTCCCCCGGACGTCTCAACATGCTCGACGTCAAGGGCATCAGCGTGGTCGTGGACTACTGCCACAACCCGGCCGGCATGCGCGCCCTCGGCGAGTTCGTGGACAACTATGCGACCCAGAAGGAGGCCTCCGTCGACAACGCCCGGATCAGCAGGATCGGCGTCATCGGGGGCACCGGCGACCGTCGCGACGACGACCTGGCCGAGCTCGGTGCGGTGGCCGCGCGCTACTTCGACGTGATCGTCGTGCGCGAGGACGATAACCCCCGCGGACGGCCCCGCGGCGAGAGCGCCGAGCACGTCCTGCGCGGCATCAACGAGTGCATCGCTGCTGGCGAGGCACGCACCCGGCACGTCGACACCGTGCTGGCCGAGGTCGACGCGGTCCGCCACGCCATGGTGCTGGCCAACCCCGGTGACCTCGTCATCGCCGCGGTGGACAAGCACGCACGGGTGCTCGCCGAGCTGGAGGAGATGAGCAACTCGGCCTATGCCGGCTCACGCGCCGACGAGGAGCGCACCGGTGACCCGGACCTCGACCCCGTCGAGCTGAACGAGGCGGCGGCAGTGTCGGCCGAGGAGGCCCGCAGCGACTACACCGATCTCGAGCCGGAGACGGCCGAGCCGGAGGAGCTGCTCCCGCAGACCTGAGCAGGCACGCGCTTGGCAGACGTCAACTGACAGCCGACCTCAGCTGGCGGGCTGCGTCGCGCGCATCTCCTCGGCGAGGGCACGCAGGGCATCGCGCTGCGGGGCGTCGTCGGTGCTGGTGGCGTGGGTCATCAGATAGTCGATGAGGCGGGCTACTCCGGTGCCAGCGCGGCCGGCGTCCACGTCCAGGAGGCTCTGCAGTGCCACCACAGCAGCGCTGTCCTCGCGTTGGACGGCGACCTCGTTGACGAGCTGCTCGGCCTCGTCCTGACGGCCCAGGGCGCGCAGTCCGCTGGCCAGTGCCACCTGGGCCCGGAAGCGGTGCGGCTCGCGCAGGCGGGCGCCGAGCGCCTCGGCATACCTGGCCATGGCCTGCTGGGTCTGCCCGGCAGCGTCAAGCGCCGCCGCGACCTCGAAGACCAGCCGCGGGTCGTCAGGCGTCTGGTCCAGCAGGTTGCGGGCCGCCTCGACCCGTTCCGCCGGAGGCTGCTCCTGGATGGCGGCGAGGACCGCCTCGAGCTCGTGCTCGCCACGGGCAGCCACGACCTTGCGGCGGATCTGTCGGGCGGTGTCCTGGTGCGCCCCGTGCGCGCGCAACCACTCGACCACGTCAGCCCGGTCGGCGTGGACCATCAGGGCGCCGACATCACCGTCGGCCATGTGCTCGACCATGGTGGCGAGGCCGTCCACCTCGTTGTCGGAGGAGCCGGTCGCGACAGCGCCCACGTTGGCCAGGCCCTGGACGAACTGTGCCTCCAGGTCCTCGGTCGTCCGCCCCCGCAGATAGTGGCCCTTGTGGACGATGTGGACGCGGTCAACCCGCCGGCCGGCGATCTCGCCCAGGCCGATCAGGATCTCATCGGTGCGGTCCCCGACACCGCCCAGTCCGAGGTGCACCCGGTCGCCGGGCGGTCGCAACCCCTCGGCCACGTTGAGCAACGCCTCGAGGCCGGCCTCGTTGTGGGCCGCGTCGATGATCATCGTCGCCTTGCCACCAGACGGCAGGGGGACGGTCCAGACATTCATCCGGCCCGGGTTGTGCTCCAGGTCGGGGGTGAACGTGCGCAGGCCCTCCACCACGGCGTCTCGGGACAGGCCGAGCCCCAGCGCCCCGGCCGTCGCGGCCAGCGCGTTGGCGATGTTGTGCTCGGACAGCCCGGAAAGAGTCATCGGCACGTCCAGGATCCGGATCAGCCGGTCCGGGTCCGCACCGCGCCGCAGGATGACGATGTCGCCCTCGAGCACCGTCATACCCCGTCCCCCACGGTCCACCGTCTCGCGCAGGGCCGGCGAGTCGGGGTGGAGACTGAACATCCAGATCCGACCGCTGGCGTCGTTGGCCATCGCCCGCACCCGCGGGTCGTCTCCGTTGAGCACCACCCAGCCGTCCTTGCGGGTGACGCGGGTGATGATCGCCTTGACCTCGGCCAGCTGGTCGACCGTGTCGATCCCCTGCATCCCCAGGTGGTCGGCAGTCACGTTGGTCACGATGCTGACGTCGTTGTGCGAGACACCCATGCCCTTGAGCAGCAGTCCACCACGTGCCGTCTCGAGCAGCCCCAGCTGGACCGACTTGTCCTGCAGCACCATCCGCCCGCCCGACGGACCGGAGTAGTCCCCGGGCTGGATCAGCTCGCCCTGGATGAACACGCCCTCGGTCGAGCTCCATCCGCAGCGCTGGCCGGCCGTCATGCCCATGTGCGCCAGGAGGCGGGTGGTGGACGTCTTGCCGTTGGTGCCAGTGATCGAGGCCACCGGGATGCGCGGCCGCATCTGGGTCGGTGCGGTCTGGTCTTCTGCGGAGCGGACGAGCTGGGCCGCCGAGGCGAGCAGCTCGTCGGCATCCTCGCCGTCGAGCAGGCCCTGGAGCACCGGTCCGAGAGCCTCACCGAGAGCGACTGCGCGCCCACGGTGGCGCCACGGGAAGGCGACGATCACCGCATCCAGGGCGGTCCCGACCCGTCCACGGACCCCGACCCGACTGGGCACGCCAGCGGCGATCCTGCGCAGCAGTGTGCCGGCCAGGCGGCTCAGGAAGCGCTGGCGCTGCTCGGTGTGCGGCTTGCCCGGCACCGCCCGGCGCAGCCCGACCTTCTCGGCGAGCTCGGCAGCGGTGGTCCCGTCGAGGGCCTGGTATCCGGGGAGGGAGAGGCTCACCTTCACCGAGGGCCGCGCGAAATACAGGTTCGGGCCCTCGAGGAGGCGCACCTCGGTCACCTGGACCGTGGACACTTCGGTCATCGTGGTCAGAAGCCCATCGCGTGGAAGCCACCGTCCACGTGGACGATCTCTCCGGTCGTGGCCGGGAACCAGTCGGACAACAGCGCCACACAGGCCTTGGCGGCCGGCGCGGCGTCCTTGAGGTCCCAGCCGAGCGGCGCGCGCTCACCCCACTTCTCGAACTGCTCGAACATCGGGATGGAGCGTGCTGCCGTCGTGGCGATCGGACCGGCGGAGACCAGGTTGGAGCGGATGCCCTGAGGCCCCAGGTCGCGCGCGAGATAACGGTTCGTCGCCTCGAAGGCCGCCTTGGCTACGCCCATCCAGTCATAGACCGGCCAGGCCAGCTGGGCGTCCATCGTGAGCCCGACGACGCTGCCGCCGCTGCGCATCAGCGGGAGCGCGGCGACCGTCAGCGACTTCAGGGAGTATGCCGACACCTGCAGGGCCGTGGCGACGTCCTCCCAGGGGGCGTTCATGAAGTCGAAGGCACCCTTGGGTGCGAAGCCGATGGAGTGGAGGACGCCGTCCAGGTGGTCCGTGTGCTCGCGCAGTCGCTCGGCCAGGGAGTCGAGGTCGTCCTGCTTGGAGACGTCGAGCTCGACGACCTCGGGCATGACCGGCAGGCGCTTGGCGATGGACTGGGTGATCCGGAAGGTGCGTCCAAACGAGGTCAGGACCACCTCGGCGCCCTGCTCCTGAGCCAGGCGGGCGACGTGGAACGCGATGGAGGAGTCCATCAGGACTCCGGTGACGAGGAGCTTCTTTCCTTCGAGCAGCATGGGGAGCAGACTAGCGCCGAACCTCAGTGGCCCATGCCAAGACCGCCGTCAACCGGGATCACGGCGCCGCTGATGTAGCCCGCATCCGGCCCGGCCAAGAAGCGGACCGTGCCCGCAACCTCGGCCGGCGTGGCGAACCGACCGGCGGGGATGCCGGCCAGATAGGTCTTCTGACGCTCCTCGGGCAACGCGGCCGTCATCTCCGTCTCGATGAACCCTGGCGCGACGACGTTGGCCGTGATGCCGCGTCCGCCGAGCTCGCGGGTGATGGAGCGGGCCAGGCCCACCAGCGCCGACTTGGAAGCGGCATAGTTGGCCTGCCCCGGTGAGCCATAGAGCCCGACCACCGACGAGATCAGGATGATCCGTCCACGACGCATCCGCATCATCCCCTTGGCAGCACGCCGGGCACAGCGGAAGGCGCCGGTGAGGTTGGTGTCCAGGACCGCCTCGAAGTCGTCGTCGCTCATCCGCATCAGCAGGGTGTCCTTGGTGATGCCGGCGTTGGCGACCAGGACCTCGATCGGGCGGCCGAGCAGCTCCTCGGCCTGGGTGAAGGCGGCGTCCACGCTGTCGGAGTCGGTCACATCACAGATGACGCCTCGCAGGCCTTCGGGCGGGGTGCCGCTGCGGTGGGTGATGATCACCTCGTCACCAGCCTCGACGAAAGCCCGGGCAATGGCCAGACCGATGCCGCGGTTGCCTCCCGTCACCAGGACGGTGCGGGCGTCGGGCGTGGAGTCGGTCGTCATCTCGGTCACAGCCACACGCTAACCCCTGGCTCCTCGTCGCACGACCCCACCGGCGTATCGTGGAGAGGTGAGACGCAGGCAGGTGGCCCAAGGGGTGACGACGGCCAGACGATCCGCCAAGGAGGATCGTGAGCACCGCATGCGCACCTACCTGATCGCCATGCTGATCCGGACCATCTCCTTCCCCCTCGCCGTCTGGGCGCTGCTCAGCGGGTGGCTGGTGGTCGGGCTGATCTTCGCCGCGGCGGCGATCTTCCTGCCGCAGATTGCCGTCACGATCGCCAATGCGGTCGACCGCCGCACCGTGCCCGACGCGGCTCCGGTCTCACCCATCCGCGCCCTGCCCGAAGGCGGCCCGCCCCGCCCCCATCCCACGGCCCACCCCGACGGACACCATCACCGACCGGACGGCGCACCATCCACGGACGGTCGCGATGATGGTCTGTAGCGCCAGGGCCTGCCGCCAGCAGGCGGCATACGGCGTCGTGTGGAACAACCCCAAGCTGCACACGCCCGACCGACGCAAGGTCTGGCTGGCCTGCGAGGACCACCGGGACAGCCTGAGCGGCTTCGTCTCCCTCCGCGGCTTCCTGATCGAGGTCGTCCCCGTCGACCAGCTCGACGAACGGGACGGATAGGTTTGCTGCGCACTCTCCTGACCCGCCGATGGCTGACCGCCCTCGCGCTGGCCCTGATCTTTGCGGTGGTCGCCGTGCTGCTGGGCAACTGGCAGTTCTCCCGGCACCAGGAGCGGGTGGCCGCCCGCGACCTGGTGGAGTCCCACTATGACGCCGCGCCCGTGCCGTTGGAGGACGTGCTGCGAGGCGACGCTCCGCTGGCTTCGGAGCGCGAGTGGACCCGGGTGCAGACGAGCGGTGAGTATGTCGGGGAGCAGCTCTTCGTGCGCAACCGCCCGCGTGAGGGGACCTTTGGTTATGAGGTCGTGGCCCCCCTGCAGACCGCCGTCGGCACGCTGACCGTCAACCGGGGGTGGGGCCCGAACGCTGAGAACGCCGCCACGCTGCCCGACGTGCCCACGACGCCAGAAGGTCCGGTGGAGGTCACCGGGTGGCTCCGGCCCGGTGAGGTGGACCTGGACCGTGCCGCTGTCGAGGGGCAGCTCGCGTCGATCAACCTGGCGGCGGCCGGTGAGCAGTGGCAGCGACCGGTGCTGGGTGCCTATCTGGTCCTGGAGTCGGAGCAGCACGTCGGGGAGCCGGGCAGAGACATCGCGCGACCGCTGCCCCTGGAGCCGCCGCGGACCGGTCTAGGAGCGCACTTCGCCTACTCCCTCCAGTGGTGGCTGACCTCACCCGTCGGGTTGATCCTGGTGCTGGTGATGGCCCGTCGGGAGTGGCAGGACACGGAGGCCGGGGCCGGGACGGCTCGTCCGGCGAAGGCCAAGAAGGTGCGCATCTGGGACGAGGAGGACGAGTAGCCGAGCCTCTCGGAGTGCGCGGGTGCGACGATGGGGCCATGGACCTGGGACTGGCGGGACGTGGCTATGTCGTGACCGGAGGCTCTCGCGGGCTGGGCCGGGCCACTGCAGAGTGTCTGGTGGCCGACGGGGCGTCAGTGTTGATCGTGGGACGCGACCCTGACTCGGCGGCCGCGACGGCAGCCGAGCTGACCGAGCAGGGCGAGGGCACGGCATACTCCCTCGCCGTTGACCTGGCCGACCCCACCTCTGGCGAGCAGATCCTGCACGCGGCCCAGGCGCAGCTGGAGTCTGTGGATGGCGCCGTGCTCAGCGTGGGTGGCCCGGCGACCGGACCCATCCGGGACAAGACCGACGAGGAGTGGCGGGCGGCCTTCGAGCAGGTGCACCTGGGTCCCCTGCGCGTGGCGCGCGCCCTGCTCGAGGCGGCGACCCGCCCGCAGGCCATCACCTTCGTCCTGTCGACCTCGGTGCGCACTCCGCTGCCCCCGTTCGCGCTCTCCAACGGTCTGCGTCCCGGCTTGGCGATGGCCGCCAAGATGATGGCTGATGAATACGGCGAGCTGGGGCACCGGGTCAATGGTGTGCTGCCGGGTCGGATCGACACCGACCGGGTCCGGCAGGCCGACGCAGCCAGCGACGACCCGGAGCTGACCCGAAGGCAGTATGCCGAGCAGGTCCCGTTGCGCAGGTATGGCCAGCCCGAGGAGTTTGGCGCCGTCGCAGCCTTCGTCACCTCTCCTGTCGCCTCTTATGTGACGGGGTCCATGGTGACGGTCGACGGCGGCGCGACACGCACGATCTGAGCCGAGGTCGTGCAGGAGCGCTAGGCTGAGCGGCGCGATGCCCAGGGGTCGACGCCAGGGGCGTGGTGCGAAGTTGTCGAACAGGAACCAAGGAGTCAGACCATGCCCGTCGCCGTTGCCTTCAACGCGAGGCCCAAGGGTCGTAGCGCCATCTTGGCGGCCATGGAGTGGGCCAGGGTCCACGAGACCTCCGTGCTGGTGCTCCACGTGCAGGACACCGGAGTGACCGGCACCGCGGGGCTTCCCGCCGACGATGCCAGTGTCGAGTCGGTGCGGGAGCAGGTCGCGGCGATCACGGCCGACCTCACGGATCCCTCGACGCCGCAGTGGCAGGTCATCTCCCTGACCTCGGCCGGAGATGTGGCCTCCGCACTCCTGGAGATGGTGAGAGCCCACGACGTCGACGTGCTGGTCGTCGGCTCTCAGAAGCGCTCGGAGCTGGGCAAATATCTTGCCGGCAGGACGGTGCAGCGGGTCCTCCTCGACTCGCCGGTGCCCGTGCTGGTGGTCAAGAGCAGTCCGAAGGCGTAGTCGCCCCGCTCACCCTTCGTCCTGCAGCTCAGGCCAGGCGCTCAAGTCCCGCCGGTGGTCCTGCATGCCAAACCGGCACCCTCCCCGTGCTCATCCACAGGCTGGTTGCGCTCTGCGACCCACTGTCGGACATCTGTTCTAATATAGTGGTAGTGGAGAGAACAGACGTTCGTGGGGAGGTGACAATGATGGGGACAGAACTCTTAGCCGACCGGCTCGGGGAGTTGCTGAGCGCTACCCCTGGGCTGGAGTTAGGCCGGGACGGGCTCTGGCGTGGGTCCTGGCCGTTGCCGCCCATCGTGCCGGAGCCGGCTGACGGGCAAACCTCATCACGGGCCGACAGGACGTCGCAGGAAGACGCTGAGGAGCAGCTGCGGGCGGCGTTAGCGCGACTGGGTGTGGAGCCTGGGGCGGCGGAGGCGTTGACGCGTGCCTCGCTGGCCTGCGCGACCGTCGCCGAGCGGCCGAGCACGTCTGAGGCCCCGCAGCTGGTGGAACACGGCAGTGACCTGCTCGGGGCGATCGAGTCCCTGACCGGCGTGGCCGGCCATCTGGAGTCGGTCGTCCTCTCCGCGACCAAGCAGTTGACCTGGGTGCACGGGAAGTTGCTGCTGGGCGACAAGGGCGCGACCAGCTCGGAGGAGCTCTCTGCCTCCCAGCAGGAGCTGTGGCGTGCGCGGGCGAAGTCGAAGACCTGCGCAGAGATCGAGGCAGGCATCGGGTGGGGTGAGGGCGAAGTCCGCGACCTGGTCGCTGTCGCTAACGCCGCACCCGAGGTCGCCGGCCCGGTCCACCACTCCCTGAGGTGTGGTGAGTCGTCCTGGCGGTTGGTCCGCAGTTACTACCGGGCCTGCACCGGCATGGCCCACGAGGACGGTGCCGCGATCGCCAACGGCTTCTTCGGCACCGACCCTTGTGCTGCGGTCACCGAACGCCTCGACTCCGCCGGGAGCTTTCTGGGTGGCCCGTGGCGGCACAAGGAGTTCAACCGGGCCCTGAAACGCGAGATCGCCCGGGTCAACGCCCAAGACCCCGAAAAGCAGAAAGAGGCCGACGCTGCCGCGAAAGCCAACGCCGACACCCACCTGATGCTCGATGAGAACGGCACCGGCACCTTCATGATCGGGACCACCCCGCTGGAAGGGACCGCGATCAACGAACGGATCGACGCCGCCGCCCGCCGGGCCCGCGCCCTGGGCGACCCACGCAGCCAGCGTCAGCTGCGGTGCGCGATCGCGACCGCGCTCCTGCTGAAAGGGACCGTCGACCTCTCGGCCATCCCCGACGACCCGGACCAGGTCACCATTGAACAGTCCGAGCAGCTGGCCCGGGTCCTGTCCGGGCTACCGCCGGCCACCCTGGACGTCATCGTCCCCCTCACCACCCTCCTCGGCACCGATGCTGAAGGCACCCCGATCCCAGCAGCGTTCACAGCCCGACCCGGCAGTACCCAAGGTCCGGGCGGGCCGGGTTGCACCTGCACCTGCACCTGCGGCGCCAGCGGCACCGCGACCGGCTCGTCCACCACGACGACATCGGGTGCCGCCGCGACGGCAGGCTCCGGCGACCCACCAGGTCCCGGCCTGAGGGGACAACCCTGCCCCGACCCCGCCGCTCAAGCCCCTAGCCACCCTGATGCTGATGCTGATGAGGATCCCTACGATCTCGTCGATGAGCAGATCCGCCTGCCCGATGTCGGTGTCGGTGAGGTCGTCGGGCGCGAGTCACTGTTCCTGTCCCCGACTCAGGTGCGTGACCTGGCCCTGGTGCCCGGCTCGACGCTGTACCGCCTGCTGACCGACCCGGCCACCGGCCGGTGCGTAGAGCGGTCGATCACCGCCTACCGCTTCGATGCGGCGATGCGGGCCCAGATCATCGCTGCTGACCGGTTCTGTCGCGCCCCCGGCTGCGTCAAGCCCGCCAAGATCTCCCAGCTGGATCACGTCCAGGAGTACGGCACCACCGGTGGTCACACCTGTGAGGCCAACGCCATGGCCCTGAGCACTACCCACCACGACAAGAAGACCAAGAAGGACGTCGACGCGATCATCAACGCCGACCGTGACGTCACCTGGACCACCTTGCTGGGGCGGATCTACACGACCAAGGCCTTCGATTACAACCAGTACACCAAGCTCCTGACCGCGGCGAAGACCCAGATCAACCAGGAGATCGCCGCAGGGGCGACGAAGGGCGACGCGATCGACACCGCGATCTACCAAGCCCTGTCCTACCGGCCCCCCGGATCACCCTTCGAAGCCCGCGAAGACAACCCCGGGTTCGAGGACGACTTCACCGGCTGGGACCAGATCACCCTGACCCACACCGGCCCCGACGGACAACGGGCCTACCGCCCCGCCCCCGACACCACCCGAGCCGAACACGAGCGCCATAGGGCTACCCGCACCCACCACGACGACGCGAGCGATGGCGATCAGCCGAACCGTGGCGAGCACGAGGCCGGTGAGCAGCAGGCCGGTGACCCGGACGACCGCGAGCACGGACCCTGGTCCGACCCCCACGACGACCCACCACCCTTCTAACCCAAGGAGCGACGCCGCCTCGGCGACTCCTCCCGCTCACTTCAAAGACTCTGGCTCAGCACTCCGATCGGTGCGGAACTGCGTGTCATACAGGGCGCGATACAGCCCACCCTCGGCCAGCAGTTCCTCGTGGGTGCCGCGCTGCACCACCCGCCCTCGCTCCAGCACCAGGATCTGATCGGCATCGCGCACGGTGGACAGGCGGTGAGCGATGACGATCGAGGTCCGACCCGTGAGCGCACGATCGAGTGCCCGTTGGACTGCGGCCTCGGACTCGCTGTCCAGGTGGGCTGTCGCTTCGTCCAGCAGCACGACAGCCGGGGACTTGAGCAGCAGTCTGGCAATGGCCAGACGCTGCTTCTCACCACCGGAGAGCCGGTGTCCACGGTCACCGACGACCGTGTCCAGACCATCGGGGAGGCGGTCCACCAGTGCCCAGACCTGCGCTGCCTGCAGCGCCTCCTGCAACTGCTCGTCCGTGGCGTCGGGCGCGGCATACAACAGGTTCGCCCGGATCGTGTCGTTGAACATGTGGGCTTCCTGCGTCACGACGCCGACCGTCTCCGACAGGCTGGCAAACGTGGCCTGCCGCAGGTCGGTGCCACCGATCCGCACGCTCCCACGGGTCGGGTCATAGAGCCGTGAGACCAGGGCCGTCAGCGTCGTCTTGCCCGCCCCGCTCGGACCGACCAGTGCCACAAGCTGGCCCGCGCCGATGTGCACGTCGATGTCGTGCAGGACGTCTCCCTCCCCTTCGCGACCCAGATCCGGTCGGCTCTCCAGGGAGGCCACCGAGACCTCCTCGTGCGACGGGTAGCCGAAGGACACGTCATCCAGCTCGACAGAGACCGGACCGTCAGGCAGCTCCACGGCGTCCTGCGACTCACGCACCAGGGGGCGCAGATCGAGCACCTCAAAGATCCGCTCAAAGGAGACCAGTGCCGTCATCACGTCGACCCGCACGTTGGACAGTGCCGTCAGGGGGCCGTACATCCGCCCGAGCAGGGCAGCCATGGCCACGAGAGTGCCCACTGACAGCTCGTCGGCGACAGCCATGAGGCCACCCAGGCCATAGACCAGGGCTGTGGCCAGCGCTGCCACCAGACCCAGCCCGGCCATGAAGATCACCCGGTTCACCGCGATCGCTACCCCGGCGTCACGCACGCCACGGGCGCGGGCGGCATACTCCTGGCTTTCCTGGACCGGCCGACCGAAGAGGCGCACCAGCAGGGCACCAGCGACGTTGAACCGCTCGGTCATCCTCGTCGCCAGCTCCGCGTTGAGAGTCATCTGGCGCCGGGTCAGCTCCGAGAGCCGCTGCCCCATCCGGTGCGCTGGGATCAGGAAGATCGGGAGGAGGAGCAGCGCCAGCAGGGTGATCAACCACGACATGGTGAAGAGGGCACCCAGGATCAGCACCAGGGAGACCACGTTGCTGACCAGCCCGGACAGGATGCTCGTGAAAGCTGTCTGAGCTCCGATCACGTCCGTGTTGAGCCGGTTCACCAGGGCGCCGGTCTGCGCGCGGGTGAAGAAGGCGATGGGTTGCCGCAGCACGTGTGCGAAGACCTCGCTGCGCAGGTTGAGGATCAGCCCCTCACCGATGCGGGAACCATAGAAGCGCGTGACGATCGTCAGCAGCGCCTCAAAGACCGCCAGGACAGCCACGACGACCCCGAGCCAGATGACGACGTTGCGGTCTTTCGGGATGACCCCGTCGTCGATGATCCGCCCGAGCAGGAGGGGCGTAGCCACCCCGAGCGCCGACGCCACGATGGTCAGGACCAGATAGAGAGAGATATCTGCCCGGAACGGCCTGCCGTAGCCGATCACCCGCGGGCCGGTGCCCTCGCGGAACTTGTGGTCGCGCACCGAGCGGTCCTTAGTGAAGCTGCGCACCGATCCCATGGGCCCACGGCCCATCCCCATGCTCATGCCGCTCCTCCTTCTCGCGCCCTCCGGCTGCTGTTCAGGCCGTCACGCAAGGGTGATGAGGTCCTGGTAGTCCTGGCTCCAGTGGTCCTCGACGCCGTCGGGGAGCAGCAGGACCCGCTCGGGCTCAAGAGCCGCGACCGCACCCTCATCGTGGCTGACGAGCACCACGGCTCCCTCGTAGGCCCGCAGAGCCCCCAGCACCTCTTCACGCGAGGCGGGGTCGAGGTTGTTGGTCGGTTCGTCGAGGAGCAGCACGTTGGCTGCCGACACGACGAGCATGGCCAGCGCCAGCCGGGTCTTCTCTCCACCGGACAGCACCCCAGCCGGCTTCTCCACATCGTCGCCGGAGAAGAGGAAGGAGCCGAGCACCTTCCGCGTCTCCGTCTCGTCCAGGTCCGGCGCCGCGGACTTCATGTTGGCCAGGACGGAGCGCGCCACGTCCAGCGTCTCGTGCTCCTGGGCGTAGTAGCCCAGCTTCAGCCCGTGGCCTGCCTGGACCTCCCCCGTGTCCGGCGGGTCAACACCTGCCAGCATCCGCAGCAGCGTGGTCTTGCCTGCACCGTTGAGCCCCAGCACGACGACCCGGGAGCCGCGGTCGATGTTCAGATCCACGTCCGTGAAAACCTCCAGCGACCCGTAGGAGCGAGAGAGCCCCTCAGCGGTCAACGGCGTCTTCCCGCAGGGTGCGGGGGTCGGGAAGCGCAGCTTGGCCACCTTGTCGACCACCCGCTCCCCATCGATGCCGGCCAGCAGCTTGTGTGCCCGCCGGGCCATGTTCTGGGCCGCCACGGCCTTGGTCGCCTTGGCGCGCATCTTGTCGGCCTGCGCCAGCAGGATGGCCGCCTTCTTCTCCGCGTTGGCCCGCTCCCGCTTGCGTCGACGCTCGTCGGTCTCCCGCTGCTGCAGATAGGTCTTCCACCCCATGTTGTATTGGTCGATCTCCCCGCGGTTGGCGTCGAGGTGGAAGACCCGGTTGACGACCTGGCCGATCAGGTCCACGTCGTGGCTGATGACCAGCAGGCCACCGGGATAGGTCTTCAGGTAGTCGCGCAACCACACGATCGAGTCGGCGTCCAGGTGGTTGGTGGGCTCGTCGAGCAGGAGCGTGCTGGCACCGCTGAACAGGATCCGGGCGAGCTCGATCCGGCGGCGCTGACCCCCGGAGAGCGTGACCAGCTCCTGCTCCAGCACCCGCTGTGGCAGACCCAGGCTCGAGGCGATCGCCGCCGCCTCGGACTCGGCGGCATAGCCACCACGGGCGTTGAACTCCGCGTCGAGACGGCTGTAACGGCCCATCGCCTTCTCGCGGACCGCATCGTCCTCGCTCGCCATCGCCGTCTCGGCGGCGCGCAGGTTGCGGATCACGCTGTCCAGCCCCCGTGCCGCGAGGATCCGGTCCCGGCCGAGGACGTGCAGGTCCCCGGTGCGCGGGTCCTGCGGGAGATAGCCGACATCGCCACGTCGGGTGACTGATCCGGCGGCCGCCTCGGCCTCACCGGCCAGGACCTTGGTGAGTGTGGTCTTCCCAGCCCCGTTGCGCCCGACCAGCCCCACCCGGTCTCCTGGAGCGACCTGGAAGGTGACCTCGTCCATCAACAGACGGGAGCCCGCGCGCAGTTCGAGCCCCGAGACAGTGATCACGTGCAGGACTCCTCGAAAAAACGTTCTGGTGTGGGTAGCGTGCTTAGACGCCGGGAGGTCGTTAGTCTACGCGTGAGATCTCGGCGCAACGTGCCGCGAGTGATCAGAGTGGAGAGAGCATGACCTTCAAGGAGAACGCCCGGCTCGACACCAGCCAGGTGCGTGGAGGTGGCGGCGGCGGTCGTCGTGGCGGTGGTGGCGGGCTGGCGGCCGGTGGCGGCATCGGCGGGATCATCCTGCTGGTTCTCTACATGCTCTTCAGCGGGGGTGGCGGCCTGGGCGGGGGCGGCAGCACAGCGTCCGGCTCACCCTGGAACTTCAGTGCCGGTGACGTGTCGGGCTCCGGCGAGGAGGGTGCCTCGGGGGACTTCTCACACTGCCAGACCGGTGCCGACGCCAACGAGAACCTGGACTGCCGGGTGGTCGGCACCGTCAACAGCGTGCAGGCGTTCTGGGAGAGCGCCTGGTCGCAGTATGAGCCGGCCCAGACGGTGATCTTCTCGGGCACGGTCCAGACCGGCTGCGGCGCCGCCAACAGCCAGGTGGGCCCGTTCTACTGCCCGCTCGACCAGGGCATCTATATCGACGTGAGCTTCTTTGACCAGCTCGACCAGATGGGCGCCGACGGTGGCTCCCTGTCCCAGATGTATGTCGTGGCGCACGAGTATGGCCACCACGTCCAGAACCTCAACGGGGTGCTGGGCCGCGCTCAGCAGGATCCTCAGGGACCCGAGAGCGGTGCGGTGCGCGTGGAGCTGCAGGCTGACTGCTATGCCGGCGTCTGGGTCGCCCACGCCGACGGCACCCGCCTCGGCCAGGAGGACGCAGCGATCCTGGAGCCGGTGACGCAGGACCAGATCCGGTCGGCCCTCAGCGCAGCCGAGGCCGTCGGCGACGACCGCATCCAGGAGCAGATGCAGGGACGGGTCACCCCCGAGAACTGGACCCACGGATCGTCCGAGCAGCGCCAGAAGTGGTTCCTGACCGGCTATGAGACCGGCGACCCCAACGCGTGCAACACCTTCTCCGCCGAGGACCTTGGCTGACGGTTCCGCGCACCCGGTGAGGTCTCCCCTCAGGGCGAGGCGGGTTCAACGATGCGGATGCGGGTGGCCCGCCCGCGTCGCAGCGTCTCCTGCAACACCTTGAGCCGGGGGTCGGGCAGGTCATAGAACTCCCGGCGTGCCAGCACCGTCAGCGGTGTCAGGACCGACTCCTGCAGCACCTGACGCACCAGCGCCTTGTCACCACCGACGACCAGGCCGTCGACCAGCGCACCCTTTGGCCCGAGCAATCGGCCGGCGGCCTGCTCCACCACCCGCCCGACCAGCGCGTCCGCCTGGTTGCCGCGGCGGCGGGCGAACCGCTGCTGTGACCACCCACCCGCGGCGGTCCGAGACTGCACATAGCGCGTGCCGCAGTGGTGGTCGGTGAGCTGCTCCCCCTCGGCCAGCCCGACGGCATACCCACCCCGTCGCACCAGCACCAGACCCAGACGCTCGGGCAGCTCGACTGAGCCAAACGGATCGTCAGCACCAGGCGCCCACGCGAGCACCTCGGCGACGGCTCCGTCAGGGGCGGACAGCACCAACGGCACGGCACCGGGGTCGTCCCGAAGGGACCGCTCCGGCACGCCGTGCCGTTGGGAGAAGCCGTCGATCCACCGCTCCAAGCGCGCGGGGTCGATCTCGACCACCCGCGCCGGGCCGGTGCTCAGGACGATCTCAGACGTTGAAGCCGAGGGCGCGCAACTGCTCGCGCCCCTCCGGGGTGATCTTGTCCGGGCCCCACGGCGGCATCCAGACCCAGTTGATGCGGTGGCTGGACACCAGGCCCTCGAGAACCGTGCTGATCTGCTCCTCGATCACATCGGTGAGCGGGCACGCGGCACTGGTCAGGGTCATGTCGATCACCGTGTGCGCCTGGGCGTCGACGGTCAGGCCATAGATCAGGCCCAGGTCGACGACGTTGATGCCGAGCTCGGGGTCGACGACGTCGCGCAGCGCCTCTTCGACATCTGCGACGTTGGGCGGGGTGACTGTCTGGCTCATCAGGTCCTCCTAGGTGTTGCTCTCAGGGTCTCACGTGCTGGGGTGATGGTGGTCGTCAGGCATGCTCCGACGCCGCTGCAGAGATGTCGTGACCGCTCTGGGCCAGGGCGTCGGTGAAGGCGGTCCAGCCGAGCAGGGCGCACTTGACCCTGGCCGGATAGCGGGACACGCCGGCAAAGGCCACGCCGTCGCCGATCTGCTCGAGGTCCCCGGCGTCTGCACCCTTGCTGGTCAGCATCCGGCGCATGGCCTGGAACGTCTCGAGGGCCTGCGGCACGGGGTGCCCGATCGTCTCCTCGGCCAGCACCGAGGTCGAGGCGATCGAGATCGAGCAGCCCATCGCGTCATACGAGACATCGCTCACGACGCCGTCAGCCACGTGCACCCGCAGGGTTACCTCGTCGCCGCAGGTCGGGTTGACGTGGTGCACCTCGGCCTCGAACGGCTCGCGCAGACCCGAGTGCTGTGGGCGCTTGGCGTGGTCGAGGATCAGCTCGCCATACAGTTCCATGGTCCTCCTCAGGCGCTCAGTCCGAAGACGCCCGGGACGGTGTCCAGGGCCTCGACGAACGCATCGATGTCGGCGCGGCTGGTGTAGACCGAGAAGCTGGCCCGGGTGCTCGCCGGGATGCCGAGTCGACGGTGCAGCGGCCAGGCACAGTGGTGCCCGGTCCGCACGGCGATCCCCTGGTCGTCCAGCACCTGCCCGACATCGTGCGGGTGGATGCCGTCGACGGTGAACGCCACGGCGCCGACCCGGTCAGCTGGGTTGGTCGGACCGATGACCCGCACCCAGGGGCGCTGGGCCAGCTGCTCGAGGCAGTATGCCGTGAGCTCGGTGTCGTGCTGACGCACCCGGTCCATGCCCAGCTCGCTGAGATAGTCGATCGCCGCGGCCAGTCCCACAGCCTGGGCGGCCATCGGCACGCCGGCCTCGAAGCGCTGCGGTGGCGGGGCATAGGTCGAGTGCTCCATGTGGACCAGCTCGATCATCGAGCCGCCCGTGATGAACGGCGGCATCGCTGCGAGCAGCTCCGGACGACCCCACAGGACGCCGATCCCCGACGGCCCGATCACCTTGTGGCCGGTGAAGGCCAGGAAGTCAGGACCGCAGTCCACTCCGTCCGGGCCGAAGGCCCGCACGTCGACCGGCAGGTGCGGCACCGACTGGCAGGCGTCGACCAGGGTCAGCGCGCCCACGGCCCGCGCCGCGGCCACCAGCGGGGCCACGTCGTTGAGGGTGCCGAGCACGTTGGAGACCTGGGTGAAGGCGAGCACCTTGGTGCGCTCCCCCACGACCGAGCTCGGGTCCTGCAGGTAGCCGTCGTCAGTGACACCGACCCAGCGCAGGGTGGCCCCGGTGCGCCGGGCCAGCTCCTGCCAGGGCACGAGGTTGGCGTGGTGCTCCATCTCGGTGACCACGATCTCGTCACCCGGTGCCAGCAGCAGCCGAGCCGCAGCGGTCGGGTCCGCGCCGTCGATGGCGCCGGGCGCACCGGCGTTGCTCATCGCATAAGCCACGAGGTTGATCGCCTCGGTGCCGTTCTTGGTGAAGACAACCTCGTCCGCGGCAGCGCCGATGAAACGGGCCACCGTGGCGCGCGCCTGCTCGAAGGCCTCGGTGGCCTCCTCGGCGAGCTGGTGCGCGCCACGGTGCACCGCGGCGTTGTGCGTCGAGTAGTACTCCCGCTCGGCGTCCAGGACGACCCACGGCTTCTGGGCGGTCGCGCCGCTGTCCAGATAGACGAGGGGCCGGTCCTGGCGCACCGTGCGGGAGAGCACGGGGAAGTCGGCCCGGATCCGGGCCAGCTCATCCTCCGTGAAGGCGGTCATCAGACCGCGGGAGCCGTCAGGTAGCGGTCGTAGCCCTCGGCCTCGAGGCGGTCAGCCAGCTCGGGGCCACCGGACTCGGCGACGCGACCGTTGATGAACACGTGCACGTGGTCCGGCTGGATGTAGCGCAGGATCCGGGTGTAGTGCGTGATCAGCATGACGCCCAGTCCGGTCGCCTCCTTGACCCGGTTGACGCCCTCGGCCACGATCTTCAGCGCGTCGACGTCCAGGCCGGAGTCGGTCTCGTCGAGGACGGCGATCTTCGGCTGGAGCAGCTCCATCTGCAGGATCTCGTGGCGCTTCTTCTCACCACCGGAGAAGCCCTCGTTGACGTTGCGCTCGGCGAAGGAGGTGTCCATCCGCAGGGCCTCCATGGCGCCCTTCATGTCCTTGACCCAGTGGCGCAGCTTGGGAGCCTCGCCGTCGATCGCGGTCTTGGCGGTGCGCAGGAAGTTGGACACGGTCACGCCCGGCACCTCGACGGGGTACTGCATGGCCAGGAACAGGCCCGCCTTGGCACGGTCGTCGACAGCCATCTCCAGGACGTCCTCGCCGTCCAGGGTCACCGTGCCGCCGGTGATGATGTATTTCGGGTGGCCGGCGATGGCGTAGGCCAGGGTCGACTTGCCGGAGCCGTTGGGGCCCATGATGGCGTGCGTCTCACCGGAGTTGATGGTCAGGTCGACCCCGCGCAGGATCTCCTTGTGCTCGGTGTCGGTCTCGACGCTGACCTGCAGGTCGCGGATCTCAAGAGTGGTCATAGTTTCTCCTCGTAACGTCTAGGCAGTGAGGGCGACGAAGACGTCCTCGCCCTCGATCTTCACGGTGTGTATGGCGATGGGCTGGGTTGCGGGAAGGCCGGTCGGCTCCCCGCTGGTCATGTCGAAGCGGGAGCCGTGCAGCCAGCACTCGATGGTGCCGCCGTCCAGGTCGCCCTCGGAGAGGGAGACGTTGGCGTGGGTGCACGTGTCGTCAAACGCGTGCACCTCGCCGCTGGAGTCACGGGCGATCGCGACGAGCCGACCGTCGAAGCTGGCCTGGACCGCGCCCACCTCGGGCAGATCGGCCAACGTGCAGACCTTGACGAAGGACAGCGTCCCCGCGTCGTCAGTCCGGACAGGCTCGGTCATGCTCTCGCTCACGCAGTCGCTCCCCTGTCGGCAGCGAGCTCCTCCTCGATCGCAGCCATCAGCGTGTCCACGACCTCGGGCACACCGATCTTGGCGATGATGTCGGCGAAGAAGCCGCGGACCACCAGACGACGGGCGTTCTTCTCGTCGATGCCGCGAGACATCAGATAGAACAGCTGCTCGTCGTCGAACCGGCCCGTGGAGCTGGCGTGGCCGGCCCCGGCGATCTCACCGGTCTCGATCTCCAGGTTGGGGATGGAGTCGGCGCGCGCGCCGTCGGTCAGCACCAGGTTGCGGTTGAGCTCGTAGGTGTCGATGCCCTCGGCCTCCTTGCGGATCAGCACGTCGCCGACCCAGACCGTGTGCGCACCGTCGCCCTGCAGGGCACCCTTGTAGGTGACCAGCGAGTTGGTGTGCGGAGCGTTGTGGTCCACGAACGAGCGGTGCTCCAGGTGCTGGCCGGCGTCGGCGAAGTAGACACCCAGCAGGGTGGCCTCACCGCCGGGGCCGTCGTAGCGCACGTTGGAGTTGACCCGCACGATCGAGCCACCGAGGCTGACCGCGATGTGCTTGTACTTGCCGTCCCGGCCGACCGACGCGTCGTGCTGGCCGAGGTGGATCGCCTCGTCGTCCCAGCGCTGCAGGGTGACGACCGTTAGGTCGGCGCCCTCTCCGACGATGACCTCCAGGTTGCCCCGGTGGTCAGCGGCGCCGGTGTGGTCCAGGATCAGCAGGCCCTTGCTGTGGTGCTTGGCCTCGACCACGTAGTGCGCGCTGCTCAGGCGACCCGGGCCGTTGCCGTGGACGTTGACGCGCAGCGGCTCGGCATACTCCTTCTCGGCCTCGAGGACCAGGTGCAACGCCTCGGCGCAGTGGGCCGAGGCGACAACCGCGCCGCGGTCGCCGGGCACCAGCACGGTGCCGCGGGGAGCCTGGCCGGGGGCCAGCGAGTCACCCATCAGGTCAAGCACGCCGGAGACGTCGTAGTCGGCCGGGTGGTCATCGCCCCGGACGTCGTCGGCCTCGTCGGCGAAGACGCCACCGAGGCGGTCGACGGGGGTGAAGCGCCACTCCTCCTCGCGGCCGTTGGGCACCGGGAAGTCACTGACCTCAAAGGAGGTCGGGCGCGCGGCCCGAGACTCCTCCGGGGGCTTCCCGACGGTGCTCTGGGGGTCGACGTGGGTCGTGGGCTTGTCGGTGAGCAGGGTCATCAGCCGACGGCTCCTTCCATCTGAAGCTCGATAAGGCGGTTGAGTTCGAGGGCGTACTCCATGGGCAGCTCGCGGGCGATCGGCTCGACGAAGCCGCGGACGATCATCGCCATGGCCTCCGTCTCGCTCAGGCCGCGGGACATCAGATAGAACAACTGGTTCTCCGAGACCTTCGAGACCGTGGCCTCGTGGGCCATCTGCACGTCGTCCTCGCGGATGTCGTTGTAGGGGTAGGTGTCCGAGCGGGAGATCTGGTCGACCAGGAGCGCGTCGCAGACGACGCTCGAGCGGCTGTTCTTGGCGCCCTCGAGCACCTGGACCAGGCCGCGGTATGACGTGCGCCCACCACCGCGGGCCACCGACTTCGAGACGATGGTCGAGGAGGTGTTGGGGGCGGCGTGCACCATCTTGGAGCCGGCGTCCTGGTGCTGGCCCTCACCGGCGAAGGCGACGGACAGGGTCTCACCCTTGGAGTGCTCGCCCAGCAGGAAGACGGCCGGGTACTTCATGGTGACCTTGGAGCCGATGTTGCCGTCGACCCACTCCATGGTGGCGCCCTCGGCGCAGGTGGCGCGCTTGGTGACCAGGTTGTAGACGTTGTTCGACCAGTTCTGGATCGTCGTGTAACGCACGCGGGCGTTCTTCTTCACGATGATCTCCACGACGGCGCTGTGCAGGCTGTCGGACTGGTAGATCGGGGCCGTGCAGCCCTCGACGTAGTGCACCGAGGAGCCCTCGTCGGCGATGATCAGGGTCCGCTCGAACTGGCCCATGTTCTCGGTGTTGATGCGGAAGTAGGCCTGCAGCGGGATCTCGACGTGCACGCCCGGGGGGACGTAGACGAAGGAGCCACCGGACCACACGGAGGTGTTCAGCGCGGAGAACTTGTTGTCGCCGGAGGGGATCACCGAGCCGAAGTACTCGCGGAACAGGTCTTCGTGCTCACGCAGAGCAGTGTCCGTGTCGAGGAACAGGACGCCCTGCTCCTCCAGGTCCTCGCGGATCTGGTGGTAGACGACCTCGGACTCGTACTGCGCGGCGACGCCGGCGACGAGCCGCTGCTTCTCGGCCTCCGGGATGCCCAGCCGGTCGTAGGTGTTCTTGATGTCCTCGGGCAGGTCCTCCCAGCTGGTCGCCTGCTTCTCCGTGGAGCGGACGAAGTACTTGATGTTCTGGAAGTCGATGCCGGACAGGTCGCTGCCCCAGGTGGGCATCGGCTTCTTGTCGAACAGGTTCAGGGCCTTGAGGCGCTGCTCGGTCATCCAGGCAGGCTCGTCCTTGAGCGCAGAGATGTTGCGCACGACGCCCTCGTTCAGACCGCGCTGAGCGGTCGACCCCGCGGTGTCGCTGTCCGACCAGCCGTACTCATACGTGCCCAGCCCCTTCAGGCCTGGGTTCAGTTCTTCGATGTTTGTGCTCATCGCGTGGACCTTCCTTCGGTGGGCTCAACGACAACCGGACCCTCTGACAGGGCCCCGGTGGGGATGTAGGTGGTGCAGACGTGCTCGCCGCCGGCCAGGGTAGCCAGTCGTTGCACGTGGACTCCGAGCAGGCGTGAGATGGCGTCGGTCTCGGCGTCGCAGAACTGACGGAACTCGGTGGCGACGTTGCGCACCGGGCAATGACCCTGGCACAGCTGGATGCCCGCCAGCCCGGTGCCCTGTGCCACCGGGCGCGTCGAGGCGGCAAAACCCTCGGCAGACAGCGCCTTGGACAGGGCGTCAATCCGGGCCAGGAGGTCATCGCCTGCCTCGTCGACGGCGTCCTTCAGTCGCAGCTCCAGCTCGCGGACCCGCTCCTGCGCGAACTCCTCGACGGCGGCCTCTCCCGAGCGCTCCGCAAGGAAGCTCAGGGCCGCAGTGGCGACCTCGTCGTAGTGGTTAGCCATCTGCTCCTGGCCCAGCTCAGTCAGCACGAAGCTGCGAGCTGGCCGGCCTCGGCCGCGTGGGCCCGGTGCCGCCTCGTGCTCGATGATGAACTGAGCCTCCTCCAGCGCGTCAAGGTGACGGCGGACAGCGGCGGGGGTCAACCCCAGGTCAGTGGCCAGGTCACGGGCCGAGATCGGACCCCGTTCCCCGATGGCTCGGCGGACGCGGTCCCGCGTGCGGGACTCAGCAGCGCCTTCAGCCATAAACACCATGCCAGTGTGCCCTATATCCACATCAGGTCCAACGAAGCCCCGCCTAACCTCATTCCGCCCCACCCGCTTTCGGCGGTCGTTCGGACCGCGCCCCACCGATTCCGGGCTGGCTTTGACCGGGCGCCTTCATCACCAGTTGCGTCGCATAGGCTCTGCCATCGTGATCCACGTCCAGAACCTGACCCGTGCCTTCGGCCGGGTCACTGCGCTCGACGGAGTCAGCTGGATCGCTCGACCCGGCGAGATCACGTGCCTGCTCGGACCGAACGGCGCGGGCAAGACCACGACCGTCGAGATCGCGGAGGGCCTTCAGCGGGCCGATGGCGGGTCCGTCCAGGTGCTGGGCACCGACCCCTGGCGAGCCGACGCGGCACATCGCGCCCGGGTGGGCGTCATGCTGCAGGACGGCGGACTCCCCCAGTCGGTCAAGCCGGTCTCGCTGCTGCGTCACCTCGCCTCCTTCTATGCCGCTCCGGCCGACGTCGCGGAGCTGACTGGCGAGCTCGGCATCGATGAGTTCGCCGGCACCACGGTGCGGCGTCTGTCGGGAGGCCAGCGTCAGCGGGTGGCGCTGGCCGCCGCCCTGGTGGGCCGTCCCGAGGTGCTCTTCCTCGATGAGCCGACCGCGGGGCTGGACCCGCACGTGCGTCGCACCGTGTGGGACCTGGTCACCTGCACCGCCACGGCCGGCGCGACCGTCGTGGTCACCACCCACTCGTTCGAGGAGGCCGAGCGTCTCGCCGACCACCTGGTCATCATGGCCGCTGGGCGCACCGTCGCCGAGGGGTCGACCTCCGAGGTGGCCGGCAGCGGGACTCTCGAGTCGGCATACTTCGAGCACACGGACGGTGAGCGGGCATGAACGACGTGGACGCCACCGGCCGGACGGGCCAGCGGGGCCCGGCCCCTGCGGCACGGCGCGTCATCGCCCAGGCAGGGTTCGAAGCTCGCGGGCTGCTCAGCCACGGCGAGCAGCTGTTGGTCAGCGTGGGGCTCCCGCTGATGGCGCTGATCGCCCTGGCCATCACGGATGCACCGTCGCTGGGCATGGGTGCGCGGATCGACCTCGCGACGGCCGGCGTGCTAGCCCTCGCCATCATCTCGACGGCCTTCACCGGACAAGCCATCCTGCTCGGCTTTGAGCGGCGGTGGGGCGTGCTTCGGATGCTGGGGACCACTCCACTCGGTCGCGATGGGCTGCTGCTGGCCAAGGCCTTGTCAGTCTTTGCCGTGCTCGTGGTCCAGTTCCTCGTGCTCGGTCTGGTCGCAGCCTTCCTGGGCTGGCGGCCCGACCCTGCCGGGATCCCCGGCGCGATCGTCGTCACGGTGCTTGGTGTCCTCGCGTTCGTCTCGCTCGCGGCCCTCGTCGGGGGCACCCTGCGTGCCGAGGCAGTCCTCGCCCTGGCGAACCTGCTGTGGATCGTGCTCGCCGCCGCAGGGGGTGTCCTCATCCCCGCGGACCGCTTCCCGGAGCCGTGGAGCACGATCGTGAGCTTCCTTCCGTCATCCGCACTCGGCGACGGGCTCCGCGCCGCCCTCGTCAACGGCGCCTTCCCGACCGGCGACATCCTCGTGCTGGGAGTGTGGGCCGCCGTCACCGGGCTCCTGGCCTCCCGCCTCCTTCGCTGGTCCGACTAGTTCCACGAGTGGTCGGGCACGGACCGACCCGGGGCGCTGAGGGATCACGCCGGTGACGACCTACCATGAGCAGGTGCCCGTGAACTCCCCCTGGCTGCCCCGGATCCTCGCCACCAACCTCGTCCTGCAGGTGCTCATCGTCATCACGGGCGGGCTCGTCCGGTTGACCGGCAGCGGCCTGGGCTGCCCGACCTGGCCCCGCTGCGAGGGCGACTCGTTCACGCCGGTCATCCACGACGCCATGACGTTCCACCCGTTCGTGGAATATGGCAACCGGATGCTCAGCATCCTGGTCGGGGTGGGCGCCGTCGCGGCGGTGTGGGCGGTCTATCGCTGGGGTCGGGGCCGCTCCCCCATGCTGGGACTGGCCCTGAGCATCCTCGGCCTCACCGTCGGCCAGGGCGTCCTCGGGGGCATCACCGTGCTCACCGGGTTGCACCCCCTCACCGTGATGGGACACTTCCTGGTGTCCATGACCCTTGTCGCGCTGAGCACCTGGCTGGTGTTGCGCGACCGTGAGCCCGACGGTCCCTCCCGGCCGGTGGTCCCGGTGATCGTGCGACGACTGGCGGCCGTGACCGCGCTCGCCCTCGTCGCGGTCCTGGTCCTGGGCACCGTCGTCACCGGGTCGGGCCCGCACTCCGGCGACGCAGAGCGGCCGGCCAGATTTGCCCTCGACGCACGCACGATCTCCTGGCTGCACGCCGACGCGGTCATGCTCTTTGTCGGGCTCGTTGTGGCCATGGTCGTCGCGACCCGCCTGATCCGCGGCGGGCTCCGCGCCCGTGACTGGTGGAGCTGGGTGCTGCTGATCGCCCTGGCCCAGGGCGTGGTCGGCTACACGCAGTATCTGACCGGACTTCCCGAGGTGCTCGTCCTCGTGCACATGCTCGGCGCGGCTGCCCTGACGAGCACGGTGACCGCAGGCGTGCTGACCCTGTCCGCCCGCGAGGCGGTCTCTGTGGACGACGGCAGCCTCGCCGATCAGCCAGAGGTCGCGGCGCGCCAGAGCTGACTGCCGTTGTATGACGACTCGCGCCTGCCGGGGGTGTTGCGTGCAGGTGGGCCGCGGGTTCTGCATAGGAACGGGTCAGAAGGGCAGCGCGAAGAAGAGCAGCGGGTCGACCGCGACGGCAAGGAAGACCAGCGTCAGATAGCTGATCGAGAAGTGGAACAGCCGCATGGCGCCCAGCTTCTTGCCGATCGCCCCGGCCTTGGCACGGGTGAGCAGCCGGTGCGCCTCGAGCAGGAACACCGCGCCGAAGAGGAGTGCCGCCACGGCATAGACCCAGCCCATCGGAGCCACCGGGACCAGCGCCAGCGACGTCAGCACGGTCAGCCATGAGTAGACGACCACCTGACGGGCCACCGCGATGTCCTCGGCCACCACCGGGAGCATGGGCACCCCGGCCGCCGCGTAGTCCTCCTTGAACCGCATGGACAGCGGCCAGTAGTGCGGCGGCGTCCAGAAGAAGACGACCAGGAACAGGATCAGCGCCGGCCAGGCCAGGGAGTTGGTGACCGCCGACCAGCCGATGAGCACCGGCATACAACCCGCGATCCCGCCCCAGACGATGTTCTGGCTGGTGCGGCGCTTGAGCAGCATCGTGTAGAACCCGACATAGAGCACGATCGCGCCCAGCCCCAACCAGGCGGACAGCCAGTTGACCAGCAGCCCCAGCCAGGCGACCGAGATCACGCCGAGCACCACGCCGAAGACGAGGGCAGCGCGCGGACTGATCGCGCCAGTCACCAGCGGACGGTTCTCGGTGCGGTGCATCTGGGCGTCGATGTCGCGGTCCAGATAGCAGTTGAGGGTGTTGGCCGACGCGGCCGAGAGGGTCCCTCCCACGAGCGTGGCCACCATCAGCCACAGCCCGGGCACACCACGCTCGGCCAGGAACATCACCGGGAACGTCGTGACCAGCAGCAACTCGATGATGCGCGGCTTGGTCAGCGCGATGTAGTCCCGGGCGACCTGTCGCCACCCGCGGTCGGCGACAGGAGAAGTCGTCTCCGTGGAGTGGTCGAGAGTGGTCACGTCATCCTTCGTCGCCGCTGGAAACTGTATGACGGGCGCGCCGGTGGGCAGGCCCGTGTCCCGAACTCATGGTAGCCCTCGCCCCCGCTGAAGTGGACACTGCCCGGGCCCGGCGTGCCCAGGCTCACACCACGTCAGCCGGCCATCCGCTCGCGCCCGCCGGCGGCACTCCCTGGCACAGTGCGTCCGCGCGCAGACCGGACTAAGGTCGGGGTGACTCGGGTGCAGCCGCTGCACCGCCCCGCCGACACCGAGGAGTGACTCGTGACCGAGACGACTCAGCCCACCACTAACCGGGACGAGAGTCTCGCCGCCCCCGTGGCCAGTGAGGTCGGCTGGACCGATCTCGATGTGCGCGCGGTCGACACTGCCCGCCTCCTGGCGGCCGACGCGGTGCAAAAGACCGGCAACGGCCACCCCGGCACCGCGATGAGCCTGGCCCCGGTGGCCTATCTGCTCTATCAGAACGTCATGAAGCACGACCCCAGTGACCCGCACTGGCTGGGCCGGGACCGTTTCGTGCTCTCCTGCGGCCACTCCAGCCTGACCCAGTACGTCCAGCTCTATCTCAACGGCTACGGACTGGAGCTGTCCGACCTGGAGGCGCTGCGCCAGTGGGAGAGCAAGACCCCCGGCCACCCCGAGGTGCATCACACGACGGGCGTGGAGCTCACCACCGGCCCCCTCGGCAGTGGTCTGGCCACAGCGGTCGGCATGGCCATGGCCCAGCGTCGTCAGCGCGGTCTGCTCGACCCGGACGCGGCCCCTGGCACCTCCCCCTTCGACCACCACATCTGGGTGATCGCCTCCGACGGCGACATCATGGAGGGCGTGGCCTCCGAGGCCTCGTCGCTGGCAGGGCACCAGGAGCTGGGCAACCTGACGCTCATCTATGACCAGAACTTCATCTCGATCGAGGACGACACCGACATCTCGTTCTCCGAGGACGTCGCCAAGCGCTATGAGTCCTACGGCTGGAACACCGAGACGGTCGACTGGCGCGAGCACGAGCCCTACACCGAAAACATCGACGCCCTCTTCGCCGCCCTCGAACGGAGCAAGCAGTCAGACCGGCCGACCCTGGTGCTGCTGCGCACGATCATCGCCTGGCCCGCGCCCAACAAGCGCGACACCGGCGCCTCCCACGGCTCGGCCCTGGGCGACGACGAGGTCGCGGCGACCAAGAAGCTGCTCGGCTTCGACCCCGACGTCGCCTTCCCGCACGAGCCCGAGGTGCTGGACCATGCGCGCAAGGTCATCGAGCGGGGCCAGCAGGCGCACGCGGAGTGGGACACGGCATACCACTCCTGGCGTGAGGCCAACACCGAGGCAGCAGCCCTCCTCGACCGCCTGGTCGCCAAGGAGCTGCCCGACGGCTTCGAGGACGCCTTCCCGGTCTTCGAGGCCGACGCCAAGGGCAAGGCCACCCGCGCCGCCTCCGGCGAGGTGCTCAACGCCCTGGCCCCGGTCATGCCGGAGCTGTGGGGCGGGTCGGCGGACCTGGCCGGCTCCAACAACACGACGATGAAGGACGAGCCCAGCTTTGTCCCCGCGGGCAAGTCCACCGACATGTTCAAGGGCAACGAGTACGGCCGCACCCTGCACTTCGGGATCCGCGAGAACGGCATGGGCATGATCCTGTCCGGGATCGCCCTGGAAGGTCTGACCCGGCCCTACGGAGGCACCTTCCTGGTCTTCTCGGACTACATGCGGCCCGCGGTCCGCCTGGCCTCGATCCAGCAGCTGCCGGTCGTCTACGTCTGGACCCACGACTCCATCGGGCTCGGCGAGGACGGCCCCACGCACCAGCCGGTCGAGCACCTCGCCGCCCTGCGCGCCATCCCCGGTCTCGACGTCGTCCGGCCCGCCGACGCCAACGAGACCGCCGTCGCGTGGCGGACCGCGCTGCAGATCAAGGACCACCCGATCGGGCTGGCCCTGACCCGCCAGAACGTCCCCACCTTCGACCGCACCACGTTCAACTCGGCCGAGGGCGTCGTCAAGGGCGGTTATGTCCTCGTCGACGCCGACGGCGGCGACCCCGACGTGGTCCTCATCGGCACCGGCTCGGAGGTGCAGCTGGCCGTGCAGGCGCGCGAGCAGCTGGCCGAGCAGGGCGTGCGGGCCCGCGTGGTCTCGATGCCGTGCCGCGAGTGGTTCGACGCCCAGGACCAGGCCTACCGCGACGAGGTGCTCCCACCTGCCGTCCGGGCCCGGGTCAGCGTCGAGGCCGGCGTGGCCCAGGGCTGGCGCGAGGTCGTCGGAGACACCGGGCGCATCGTCAGCCTCGACCACTTCGGCGCCTCGGCCGACTACGAGACCCTCTACCGCGAGTTCGGCATCACCGCAGAGGCGGTCGCAGCGGCCGCCCAGGAGTCCATCGCTGCCGCCCGTGCCGACGGCGCCCCCACCCAGGAGTCCGGCGCAGACCCGGCCGAGGGTGGCCCGACCATCGGCGACGTCCCCGCATCCACCCAGGAGAAGTGAGCACCATGACTGAGTCCACCAAGAACCCGCTCGCCGAGCTGTCCGCCGCCGGCGTCTCCATCTGGCTCGATGACCTGAGCCGCCCGATGATCACCACGGGTGAGCTGCAGAAGCTCATCGACACCAGCCACGTCGTCGGTGTCACCACCAACCCGACGATCTTCGCCACCGCGATCAGCGCCGGCGACGCCTACGACGCGCAGGTGAGCGAGCTCGCCGGCAAGGGCACCGACGTCGACGCCACCGTCTTCGCGCTGACCACCGACGACGTCCGCGACGCGTGCGACATCCTCAAGCCGGTGTATGACGCCACGAACGGGGTCGACGGCCGCGTCTCCATCGAGGTTGACCCACGGTTAGAGGCAGACACCGACGCCACGGTCGAGATGGCCCGTCAGCTGTGGACCACAGTGGGTCGGCCCAACCTGTTCATCAAGATCCCGGCGACGGTCGAAGGGCTCCCGGCGATCAGCAAGGTGCTGGCCGACGGCACGAGCGTCAACGTGACGCTGATCTTCTCCCTGGATCGCTACCGCGGCGTCATGAACGCGTTCCTGACGGGCCTGGAGCAGGCCCGCGAGGCCGGCAAGGACCTGTCGACGATCCACTCGGTCGCCTCCTTCTTCGTCTCCCGCGTCGACAGCGAGATCGACAAGCAGCTGGAGGCCATCGGCACCGACGAGGCGCTGGCCCTGCGGGGCAAGGCCGGTGTGGCGAACGCACGGTTGGCCTACCAGGCCTACGAGGAGGTCTTCTCCACCCCGCGCTGGCAGAACCTCAAGGACGATGGCGCCAACGCCCAGCGTCCGCTGTGGGCCTCGACCGGCGTGAAGAACCCGGACTACCCCGACACGATGTATGTCACCGACCTCGTGGCCCCCAACACCGTCAACACGATGCCGCACAAGACGATGGAGGCCGTCGCTGACCACGGTGAGATCAGGCCCAACGCCGTGGAGGGGACGTATGCCGAGGCGCAGCAGCTCATGGACGACCTGGAGCGCGTGGGCGTGAGCTATGCCCAGGTTGTGGAGACCCTTGAGGTCGAGGGGCTCGACAAGTTCGTGGGCTCCTGGAAGGAGCTGCTCACCGACGTGCAGGGCGAGCTGGACCGGCTCGGGGGCGGGGCGAAGTGACTTCGCTGTCCGTCGAGGCGCTCGGCGCGGCGGCCGACGCGGTCGAGGCGCACCTGCCGGTGCTGGTCGAGGAGAAGTTCGCCTCCCGCCTGTTTGCCCAGGACGCCACCCTGTGGGGTCCTGAGGCAGAGTCCGAGGCCTCGATCCGACTCGCGTGGACAGGTCTGCACCGCTCCTCGCGGCCCCTGGTCGGCGAGATCGCGGCACTGCGGGAGGAGCTCCAGACCCGTGGCGTGCACCGGATCGCGCTGTGCGGCATGGGCGGCTCGTCCCTGGCGCCAGAGGTCATCTGCGCGACCGCCGGTGTGGAGCTGGTGGTCGTCGACTCCTCCGACCCCGACATGGTGCGCTCCTGCGTGCAGGACGACCTGGCCGGCACCGCCGTCGTCGTCTCCTCCAAGTCGGGCTCGACAGTCGAGACCGACTCCCAGCGGCGCATCTTTGTCCAGGCGTTCGTGGACGCCGGGATCGACCCCACCGAGCGCGTCATCATCGTCACGGACCCGGGCAGCGCGATGGACCAGCAGTCCCGCGCCGACGGCTACCGCGTGATCAACGCCGACCCTGACGTCGGGGGTCGCTACTCGGCCCTGACCGCCTTCGGCCTCGTGCCCTCGGGACTGGCCGGGGTGGACGTCGGCGCGCTGCTGGACGAGGCCGAGGTGGTGGCTGACCTCCTCGCCGAGGACGACTCCGCCAACCCTGGCCTGCGCCTGGGTGCTGCCCTCGGTGGCACGCAGCCGCTGCGCGACAAGCTGATCCTCACCGACCGCGGCACGCCGATCGTCGGGTTTGCCGACTGGGCCGAGCAGCTCATCGCCGAGAGCACCGGCAAGCAGGGCACCGGGCTGCTCCCGGTCGTCGTCGGCACCGACGGGGCCGCTCCGGCCGTGGCCGGTGCCCCGGACGCCTCCGTCGTGGCGCTCGTCGCCGACGACGATGAGTCTCCCGCCAGCGAGGACGTCCCGTCCCAGATCAACGTCTCAGGCACCCTCGGCGCACAGTTGCTCCTCTGGGAGGTGGCCACCGCCGTGGCCGGGCGTCTGCTGGGCATCAACCCGTTCGACCAGCCGGACGTCGAGAGCGCCAAGAACGCCGCGCGCGAGCTGATGGCCGACCCCTCGGACGCCACGGAGGCACCGCTTAGCACCGACGGCGCGGTCGAGATCCGCACGGCGGGCGCGAGCCTCGACCTCGGGACGTCCGCTGACTCCCTGTCTGCAGCGGTCGACACCCTCCTCGCACAGGTGGACCCGGACCGGGGCTATCTCTCGGTCATGGTCTATCTCGACCGGTTGGCGCACGCTGACCTCGCGGGCGTCCGCGACCCTCTCGAGACCCGCCTCGGTCGTCCGGTCACGTTCGGGTGGGGGCCTCGGTTCCTGCACTCCACCGGTCAGTTCCACAAGGGCGGCCCTGAGGTGGGCGTCTATCTGCAGGTCACCGGCGAGCCGGTGGCTGACCTGCCCGTGCCGGGCCAGGAGTTCACGCTCGGCACATTCATCGCGGCGCAGGCCGCAGGTGACGCCAAGGTGCTCGCGGACGCTGGCCGACCTGTCCTGAGGCTGCACCTGGCCGACCAGGAGGAAGGGTTGGCACAGCTGACCGCCGTGCTGGGTTCCGGGTGAGCTCCGCACGCACCGAGGAGCACAACCCGCTCCGCCACCCGGACGACAAGCGCCTGCCCCGAATCGCGGGGCCGTGCAGCATGGTGATGTTCGGCGTCACCGGCGACCTGGCCCGCAAGAAGCTGATGCCGGCGATCTACGACCTGGCCAACCGCGGCCTGCTGCCCGCCGGGTTCTCCCTGGTTGGCTTCGCGCGTCGGGACTGGGCCGACCAGGACTTCGCCAAGGTCGTCTACGACTCGGTGCGCACCTATGCCCGGACACCGTTCCGGGAGGACGTCTGGCGCGGTCTGGCGGAGGGCTTCCGTTTTGTCCCCGGCAACTTCGACGACCCGGAGGCCTTCCAGGCGCTGGCCAGCACCGTGCGCCAGCTGGACGAGGAGCGGGGCACCGGCGGCAACCACGCCTTCTATCTGTCGATCCCGCCAGACTTCTTCGCCACGGTCTGCGAGCAGCTGCGCCTGTCCGGGCTCAGCGACCCGACCCCGGGCACCTGGCGCCGCGTCGTCATCGAGAAGCCGTTCGGGCACGACCTCGAGAGCGCCCGGGAGCTCAACCGGATCGTCGAGGACGTCTTCCCCCAGGACTCGGTCTTCCGGATCGACCACTACCTCGGCAAGGAGACGGTCCAGAACATCCTGGCGCTGCGCTTTGCCAACCAGATGTTCGAGCCGATCTGGAACGCGCACTACGTCGACCACGTGCAGATCACCATGGCCGAGGACATCGGGATCGGCGGCCGCGCCGGCTACTACGACACCGTCGGAGCCGCCAAGGACGTCATCCAGAACCACCTCCTGCAGCTCCTCGCCCTGACGGCGATGGAGGAGCCGATCGGCTTCACCGCCCCCGCCGTGCGCACCGAGAAGGTCAAGGTCCTGGCCTCCACCCGACTGCCGGCAGACCTGTCCACCGGCACCGCCAGGGGGCAGTATGCCGAGGGCTGGCAGGGCAGCGAGCTCGTCCAGGGCTACAAGGACGAGGACGGCGTCGCTGCCGACTCGCTCACCGAGACGTATGCCGCGCTGAAGCTCGAGGTGGACACCCGCCGGTGGGCGGGGGTCCCCTGGTATCTGCGGGCCGGCAAGCGGCTCGGCAAGCGGGTGACCGAGATCGCCGTGATGTTCAAGCGCGCGCCGCACCTGCCCTTCAGCAGCACCGCCACCGAGGAGCTCGGCAGCAACGCCATCGTCATCCGGGTGCAGCCCGACGAGGGCATCACGATGCGCTTCGGGTCGAAGGTCCCCGGGACCCAGATGGAGGTGCGCGACGTGACGATGGACTTCGGCTACGGCGCCTCCTTCACCGAGTCCAGCCCGGAAGCCTATGAGCGACTGATCCTGGACGTGCTGCTCGGTGACCCACCGCTCTTCCCCCAGCATGAGGAGGTCGAGCTCTCCTGGAAGATCCTGGACCCCGTCGTGGAGCACTGGGAGAGCAAGCGCGTGGTGCCCGGCTCCTACCGCGCGGGCACCTGGGGTCCTGAGTCCGCGGACCAGCTGATGCGCCGGGACGGGCGCGAGTGGAGGCTGCCATGATCGTCGACCTGCCCAGCACGACCACGACCGACATCAGCAAACGCCTGATCGCCCTCCGCCACTCAGTGGGGGCCATGGCGATGGGCCGGGTACTGACCCTGTTGCTGGTGACCGACGAGGAGCTGGCGGACACCGCCATCGAGGTGGCCAACGACGCCACGCGTCAGCACCCAGCACGGATCCTGGTGCTGGTGCGGGCCAACCGTCGCGGTGCCAGCCGCCTCGATGGTCAGATCCGGGTCGGTGGTGACGCCGGCGCCAGCGAGATCGTCATCCTGCGGCTCTTTGGCGAGATGGCCGACCACGGCGCGTCCGTGGTGACCCCGCTGCTCCTGCCCGACTCCCCCATCGTCGCCTGGTGGCCCGGAGAACCACCGGCAGACGTCGCGGCCAGCCCCCTGGGTGCCATGGCGCGCCGACGGATCACCGACGCAGGTGCCTGCGCCAAGCCGGCCACCCAGCTGCGGCGCCGGGCCAAGCACTACGAGCCGGGAGACACTGACCTGTCCTGGACCCGCATCACGCGGTGGCGCGGCCTCCTCGCGGCCGCGCTGGACGAGCCACCGCACGAGCCCGTCACCTCCGCCGCCGTCGTCGCCGAACCGGGCGAGGCCAGCGCCGACCTCATCGCCGGGTGGCTCGCGCAAGCGCTCGACGTCCCGGTCCAGCGGGTCAACAGTGCCCAGGGCACCGGGATCGTGAGCGTGCGCCTCGACCGCGCGGATGGTCCTATCGACCTGGTGCGGGCCGACGAGGGCCTGTCCACCCTGGCCCAGCCTGGGAGACCGACCCGCGAGGTGGCGCTGAGCATCCCGAACGCCGCCGAGTGCCTGGCGGCAGAGCTGCGCCGGCTCGATGCGGACGAGGTCTATGCCGCCTCCCTCACCGACGGTCTGCCAGAGGTCACCCGCCGGACCGTGGGCGCTGCCAAGGCCGCCCGCGCCGGGGAGGTGCCCGCCGGCCCGGCGGAGCTGCCGGACAGCGATGGCCCCTCGATGTCGGCCCGGGCACTGCAAGGTCGCAAGCCACGCGAGGAAGTCCCCTCCCAGACCCGGTTGCAGGAACAGGTGGATGCAGCCGTCGCCGAGGCCGGTGCCGGGACGGTGCGGGAGTCTGCGGACCCGGACTCTCTTGCCGGCGCCGTCGCTGCCGCACTGGTCAGCACGCTCGAGGCCGCCGTGGCGGTGCGCGGCGTGGCACACGTGGCACTGACCGGCGGCTCCATGGGTGCCCGGACCATGGGCGCCCTGGCCGAGCAGGACCTGTCCTCCGAGGTCTGGAGCCAGGTCCACATCTGGTGGGGCGATGAACGCTTCGTGCCGGAGGGTGACGCGGACCGCAACGACCAGCAGGCTCGCGATGCCGGTCTGGAGCGACTCCCGGTGCCCGCTGCCAACGTCCACTCCGCTCCCGCCGGGAGCAGTGAGGACGAGCTCGGCGAGGCCGCAGCCAGGTGGGCCAGCGAGCTGGCTATCCATGCCCCTGAGGGTGCGCGGTCGCCGCAGTTCGACGTCGTGCTGCTGGGTGTCGGGCCCGATGCCCACGTGGCCTCGCTCTTCCCCGACCGTCCCGAGCTGCACGAGACCGACCGGGGGTGCGTGCCTGTCACTGACTCTCCCAAGCCGCCCCCGCTGCGGCTCTCGCTGACCGTGCCCGCGATCAACGCGGCCGAACGGGTCTGGTTGGTCGTGGCCGGGGCCGACAAGGCCGAGGCGGTCCGCGCAGCACGCGCCACCCGGGATGACCCGCACCTGCCGGCCTCGTGGGTCCGAGGGACCGCAGAGACGATGTGGTGGCTCGACCGGGCGGCTGCCGGGAACGAACAGGCGGCTGCCGGGAACGACCAGGCGGCTGCCGGGAACTGAGCGTCAGCCTCCGCGACGCTCGCGCAGGGTGTTGAGGGCCTCGTCGAGCAGTTCCGCACCCGCCGAGTCGGAGCGACGCTCCTTCACATAGGCCAGGTGCGTCTTGTAGGGCTCGTTGCGGGGCTCGGGAGGCGGGTTGTCCTTGTCCTGTCCCGCCGGGAGTCCGCAGCGCGGGCAGTCCCAGAACTCGGGGGCGTTCTCCACCCCCTCGGTGGCAAAGCTCGGGCGGCTCTCGTGGCCGTTGGCGCACCAGTAGGACACCTGGATCCTGGGCGCGGCCTCACCGCGCTCTGCCTCACCCATGGGCCCCGACCCCACACGACTGCCCCGGATGGAACTGGACCCGACCATGACTGGACCTCCTGGAGACTCAACTGCCCCGAGTCAGCAATGTAACCCGGGAAGACCCCGCGCGTCAGCAGGGCGCGGGGCGGGTCGCGTCAGCCGAAGCGGATGAGCATGCCGATCCCGACGATCGAGGCGACCCAGATCAGGGACACGGCCACGGTGATGCGGGTCAGGTTGCGCTCGGCCACGCTCGATCCGCCGAGGCTGCTGGACATGCCGCCACCGAACATGTCGGACATGCCACCACCACGCCCCTTGTGCATGAGGATGAGCAGCACCAGGAACGCACTGCTCAGCACGAGCAGCACGTCAAGGAAGATCCGGACCACATCCACTGGCTAACACCTCACGTCGGGGTCGGGCCGCCTGGCCCGCGTTCTTGAGCAGATCCCAGGGTAACCCACAGTGGGGCGCCGTTAACCCACGTGCTGCTGGTAGCGGCAGATGCTCGCGAAGTCCTCGACGTTGATCGAGGCGCCACCCACGAGCGCGCCGTCGACGTCGGTCTCGGACATGATCGAGGCCACGTTGCCGGGCTTGACCGAGCCGCCATACAGGATGCGCACCGCGTCGGCTGTGTCGCCGGTGGTCAGCTCGGCGACCCGGGTGCGGATCGCCGCGCACACCTCCTGAGCATCGGCCGGGGTCGCGACCTCGCCGGTGCCGATCGCCCACACCGGTTCGTAGGCGATGACCAGGCCCTGCGCCGTCGCGGCGTCGAGCCCGGCCAGAGCCGCGTCGAGCTGGGCCAGCACGTGTGGGACGTGCTCGCCGGCCTGGCGGACCTCCAGCGGCTCTCCGACGCAGATGATCGGCACCAGGTCGTGGCGCAGTGCAGCCGCCACCTTGGCCGCGACGACCTCGTCGGTCTCGCCGTGCAGCTCCCGCCGCTCGCTGTGACCCACGACGACATAGCTGCAGCCCAGCTTGGCCAGGAACGCCCCTGAGATCTCGCCCGTGTAGGCGCCGGAGTCGTGCTGGGACAGGTCCTGGGCGCCATAGCCCAGCTCCAGTCGGTCCCCCTGCACCAGCGTCTGGACCGAGCGCAGGTCCGTGAACGGCGGCACCACGACGACCTCGACCGCAGCGAAGTCGTGCTTGGCGTCCCGCAGGCTCCAGTCGAGCTTCTGCACGAGGTGCGTGGCCTGCAGGTGGTCCAGGTTCATCTTCCAGTTGCCCGCCATCAGCGGGATCCGGGTCGCCATCGTTCAGTCCTCCAAGACGAGTAGGCCGGGCAGGGTCTTGCCCTCGAGAAACTCCAGTGAGGCACCGCCGCCTGTCGAGATGTGCCCGAACTCATCGTCTGAGTGCCCGAACTGGCGCACCGCGGCCGCGCTGTCGCCGCCGCCGACCACCGTGAGTGCGCCGTGGCTCGCCGTGATGTCGACCAGGGCTCGTGCCACAGCCTCGGTGCCCGCGGCATACGGCTGCATCTCGAACGCGCCCATCGGCCCGTTCCAGAACACGGTCTTGGCGTCGGCCAGCTTCTCGGCGAACAGCCTGGCCGAGTCCGGGCCGATGTCCAGCCCCATGCGGTCGGCCGGGATCTGGTCTGCCGGGACGACCTCGTGGTCCGCGTCAGCGGAGAACTCGGTCGCCGCGACGATGTCGGTCGGCAGGACGATCTCGACGCCGGTCTCCTCGGCCGTCTTCAGGTAGCCGCGGACCACGTCGAGCTGGTCCTCCTCAAGCAGGCTCTTGCCGACCTCGTGGCCCTGGGCCTTGAGGAAGGTGAACACCATGCCTCCACCGATGAGCAACCGGTCGGCCTTGCCGAGCAGGTTGTCGATGACCCCCAACTTGTCGGACACCTTCGCACCACCCAGCACCACGGCATACGGCCGCTGCGGATCCTCGGTGAGGCGACGCAGCACCTCGACCTCGGACTGGACCAGCCCGCCGGCCGCGGACGGCAGCAGCTTGGTGATGTCGAAGACGCTGGCCTGCTCCCGGTGCACGACACCGAAGCCGTCGCTGACGTAGGCGTCGGCCAGGGACGCGAGCTGCTCGGCGAACTCGCGGCGCTCTTCCGCGGTCTTGGCGGTCTCGCCCTTGTTGAAGCGCAGGTTCTCCAGCAGTAGCACCTGCCCGTCCTCCAGGGCCTCGACGGCCTCCCTGGCGGACTCCCCCACCGTGTCGGTGGCGAAGGCGACCGGCTGGCCGAGGAGCTCCTCGAGCCGGCTCGCGACGGGCTTGAGGGAGTACTTCTCCTCCGGGACGCCCTTGGGGCGCCCCAGGTGCGCGGTCACGATGACGCGCGCACCCTGGGAGGCGAGCTCCTTGATGGTGGGCACCGAGGCGCGGACCCGTCCGTCGTCCGTGATCGCGCCGCCGTCGTCGAGCGGGACGTTGAGGTCGCTGCGGACCAGGACGCGGCGACCGGTGAGGTCGCCGAGGTCGGCGATCGTCTTCATCGCGCGGCTCAGAGCTTGCTGCCGACCAGGACGGTGAGGTCGACCAGGCGGCTGGAGTAGCCCCACTCGTTGTCGTACCAGCCGACGACCTTGACCTGGTTGCCGATGACCCGGGTCAGGCCGGCGTCGAAGATGCACGAGGCCGGGTCCCCCTCGATGTCCTTGGAGACGATCGGGTCCTCGGTGTAGCGCAGGATGCCCTCCAGAGCGCCCTCGGCGTGTTTCTTCACCGCGGCGTTGACCTCCTCGACGGTCACCTCACGGCTGGCCTCGAAGGTCAGGTCGGTCGCCGAGCCGGTCGGGGTCGGCACGCGCAGCGCGAAGCCGTCGAGCTTGCCCTTCAGCTCCGGCATCACCAGGCCGATCGCCTTGGCGGCGCCGGTGGTGGTCGGCACGATGTTGAGGGCAGCGGCACGGGCGCGACGCAGGTCCTTGTGCGGGCCGTCCTGCAGGTTCTGGTCGGCGGTGTAGGCGTGGATCGTGGTCATCAGACCCTTGACGATCCCGAACTCCTCATGCAGCACCTTGGCCATCGGTCCCAGGCAGTTCGTCGTGCAGGAGGCGTTGGAGATGATGTGGTGGTTCTCGGGGTCGTAGTCGCCGTCGTTGACGCCGAGGACGACGGTGAAGTCCTCGTTCTTGCCCGGGGCGGAGATGATGACCTTCTTGGCGCCGCCGTCGAGGTGGGCCTTGGCCTTGGTTGCGTCGGTGAAGATGCCGGTCGACTCGATGACGATGTCGGCGCCCAGGTCACCCCATGGCAGGGCCGCCGGGTCCTTCTCGGCGAACGCCTTGATGGTCTTGCCGCCCACGGTGATGTCGTCGTCGGTGGAGGAGACCTCCTGGCCGAGACGCCCCAGGATCGAGTCGTACTTCAACAGGTGCGCCAGGGTCTCGTTGTCGGTCAGGTCGTTGACGCCGACGATCTCGACGTCCGCGCCCGAGGCCAGCACGGCCCGGGCAAAGTTGCGGCCGATGCGGCCAAAGCCATTGATGCCTACGCGAACGGTCACTGGACCAGCCTCCAAAATCCTCCTGCAGCACCTGCAGGGTCGTGAACGGGTGGAACCCTTCAAGACCTAACCTATGGGATGAGTCCCTGCAGCAACCACCCGGCACCCGCACTCCTGGGGCGCGCTCCGACGTGGTGAGTCAGACGTCCAGGCTGTCGGCGGTCAGCTCGCCCCGGAACACTCCGGGCATGGTGAGTCAGTCGTCCAGCATGTCGGCGGTCAGGCTCGCCTCGGTGCCCTCGATGCCGAGGTCCTCGGCCCGTTTGTCGGCCATCGCCAGCAGCCGTCGGATCCGCCCGGCGACGGCGTCCTTGGTCATCGGCGGGTCCGCAAGCTGCCCCAGCTCCTCGAGGGACGCCTGCTTGTGCTGAACCCGCAGCAGCCCGGCCACCTGCAGGTGCTCGGGTGCCTCGTCACCGAGGATCTCCAGGGCCCGCGCCACGCGCACCCCCGCAGCCACGGCGGCCCGCGCAGACCGCCGCAGGTTAGCGTCGTCAAAGTTGGCCAGCCGGTTGGCGGTGGCGCGCACCTCTCGGCGCATCCGGCGCTCCTCCCAGGCCAGCACCGCCTCGTGGGCACCCAGCCGGGTCAGCATCGCCCCGATCGCGTCGCCGTCGCGCAGCACCACCCGGTCGACCCCGCGCACCTCCCTGGCCTTGGCCTGGATGCCCATCCGTCGCCCGGCCCCGACCAGGGCGAGGGCTGCCTCAGGTCCCGGGCAGGTGATCTCCAGGGCCGACGAGCGTCCGGGCTCGGTGATCGACCCGTGGGCCAGGAACGCACCGCGCCACGCGGCCTCCGCGTCACAGACGGACGCCCCGACGATGCGGGGCGGCAGCCCGCGCACCGGCCTCCCCCGATGGTCGATCAACCCGGTCTGCCGGGCCAGCGACTCTCCGTCGGAGGTGGCGCGCACGACATACCTGGTCCCCTTGCGCAGGCCTCCGGGGCCCATCACGACCACCTCGCTGCTGGAGCCGTAGACCTCGGCCATGAAGGCGCGCAGTCGACGGGCAACCTGTGCCGTGTCCACCTCGGCCTCAATCACGATCCGTCCACCGATGATGTGCAGGCCTCCGGCGAACCGGAGCATCGTGGAGACCTCGGCCTTCTTGCAGCAGGTCTTGGTCACCGGCAGCCGGGCGAGTTCGTCCTTCACGCGAGCTGTCATGGCCATGGTGCCCCCCTTAGAGGTCCGATTCTGTGAGGTCCGATTCTGTGAGGTCCGATTCTGCGACGTCCGAGTCTTTCGGGTGGTGCCGTGCTCAGCCACCGAGGATCACATCTCGGTAGGCAGCCGCCAGCCGCAGGGTGTCGTGCTCCCGCGGTCTCCGCATCTTACGCACCGGCGTCACGACGAGTTCAGCGCCGATGCCCTGAGCGACCTCGCGCAGGCCGTCCTCGTCCGGCCGGACCACTGCTGGATCGGCGATGACGTAGTCGACCGTGAGGTCGGGCGCGTGGGCGGAGAGGACCTCGATGTGCTCCGCCGGAGAGAAGCCCTGGGTCTCGTCGTCGTCCATGCCCACGTTGAGGGTGAGGATGCGTCGGGCCGGCGTGTGCACCAGCGCGTCGCGAAGGTCTGGGACCAGCAGGTGCGGCATGACCGAGGTGAACCACGAGCCGGGCCCGAGGATCACGAAGTCGGCCAGCTTGATGGCCTCCAGCGCCGGTTCGGACGCCGGCGGCTCGTCGGGCACCAGGCACACGCTCATCACCCGCCCCGGGGTGGCCGCGACTCGCGACTGGCCCTTGACGACCGAGATCTCCTGGGGCTGCTCGGGCTCGGCACCGAGGACCGTCGCCTCGATCTCGAGGGGCACCTCGCACATCGGCAGGACCCGGCCGCGGGTGTTGAGGAGCCTGCCGACCAGGTCCAGTCCGCCAATCGGGCTGTCCAGCAACTCCCACAGGCCCATGATCAGCAGGTTGCCCAGCGCGTGGCCCGCGAGCTCTCCGCCACCCCCGAGACGGTGCTGGAGGACGGCGGACCACTGGTGGCCCCACGCGGTGTCCTCGCAGAGTGCCGCCAGGGCCATCCGCAGGTCACCGGGAGGGAGGATGCCGAACTCGTCACGCAGGCGGCCGCTCGAGCCACCGTCGTCGGCGACGGTCACCACCGCGGTAATCTCCTCGGTGAGGTGCCGCAGCGCCTGCAGTGACGCGGCGAGGCCGTGACCGCCGCCCAGCGCGACGACGCGGGGGCCGCTCACTCGCGTCCCAGATCACGGTGGAAGCTGGTGAGCGCGACCCCGTCCCGGCCCTCGAGCCGACGGATCAGCTCCTCGGTGACCGCCACGGAGCGGTGCTTGCCGCCGGTGCAGCCGATCGCGACCGTGACATAGCGGCGCCCCTCTGCGAGGTAGCCGTCCACCGAGACGTGCAGCATCTCGGTCACGGCGTCCAGGTAGCGGTCCAACCCGGGCTGCTGGAGCACGTAGTCCCGCACCTGCGGGTCGCGGCCGGTGAACGGGCGCAGCTCGGGCTGCCAGTAGGGGTTGACCAGGAAGCGGAGGTCGAGCACGACGTCGGCGTCCAGGGGGATGCCGTACTTGAAGCCGAACGACAGGATCGCCAGGCGCAGCTTGACCGTGATGTCGGTGTTGATCAGCTCGTCGACGGCGATGCCCAGCTGGTGCACGTTGTAGCCGGTGGTGTCGATGACGACATCGGCGCCGGCGCGGATGCTACCGAGCATGCGGCGCTCCTTGTGGATGCCGTCCAGGAGCAGCCCCTCGTCCTGGAGGGGGTGCGGTCGGCGCACGCTCTCGAACCGTCGCACCAGAGCCTCGTCGGTGCCGTCCACAAAGATGGTGCGCGGTCTGATGCCCTTGTCGTTGAGGGTCTGGATGGCCTGGGACAGCTCGGTCGTGAAGTCCCTGCTGCGCACATCCACGACGGCCGCAAGCTTCTGGGGGCGCGTGCCTCCAGAGACCACGTCGACCAGGTCGACGAGCATCTTGGGCGGGATGTTGTCCACGACATACCAGCCCCGGTCCTCCAGGACGTTGGCGGCGGTCGACCGGCCGGCCCCGCTCATGCCGGTGATCAGCACGAACTCCCGGTGCTCAGAGTCCGCCATAACCTCCGACCCGTGGCTGTCAGACGCGGCAGGGGCCTCGGACGCGTCCGCGTCGAGATCAGTCATGTCGCTCTCCTCAGTCAACAACTTCGCCAGTGGCCAGGTTAACGCCCGGCACCCGCGCCTGGTCACCGGTGAGTCTCGCGTGGACGAGCACGGCCAGGGCGGGACCGATGCCGGAGACCTCGGTCAGCTCCTCGACCGTAGCCGCTTCCATGCGGCGGACCGACCCGAAGGCCCGCAGGAGCGCCTTCTGCCGGGCCGGACCCAGCCCCGGGATGCCGTCGAGCCGGCTCACGGTCATCGACTTGGACCGACGCTGGCGATGGAAGGTGTTGGCAAACCGGTGAGCCTCGTCACGCACCCGCTGCAGGAGGTAGAGGCCCTCGCTGGTGCGCGGCAGGATGACCGGGAACTCCTGGCCGGGGACCCAGATCTCCTCGAGGCGCTTGGCCAGCCCGATCACGGAGACATCGGTGACGCCGATCTCGCTGAGGGCCGCGGCTGCCGCGTTGACCTGGGGCAGGCCACCGTCGACGACCACGAGGTTGGGCGGATAGGCAAACCGGTTGGGCCTGCCGTCGGGGCCGACCGGCTGCCCGATGGGCTGTTCCCCAGAGGTTGCGTCGGGCTGTTCCCCCGAGACTGCGTCGGACTGTTCCCCCGAACGCACGTCGGACTCCGTCGGCGCGGGAGCGGTGACCAGGTGCCGGAAGCGGCGGGTGAGCACCTCGTGCATCGCCGCGGTGTCATCTCCGGTGCCGTGGCGCACGATGAAGCGACGGTATTCGCTCTTGCGTGGCAGGCCGTCCTCGAAGACCACCATCGACCCCACCACGTCGCTGCCCTGGACATGGCTGATGTCGAAGGACTCGATGCGCAGCGGGGCCTCGTCGAGATCCAGGACCTCCTGCAGCTCCTGCAGCGCCTGGCTGCGCGCGGTGAGGTCTCCGGAGCGCGCGACCTTGTGGCGCGCCAGCGACTGTTGGGCGTTGCGGGCCACGGTCTCCAGGAGGGCTCGCTTGTCGCCGCGTTGCGGCACCCGGACCTCGACCCGGGCACCACGCAGCTCGCTCAGCCACGCCTCCAGGTTGGCCCGTCCGCTCGGCGCCACCGGGACCAGGACCTCCCGGGGCACCCCCTCCCGGGACTCATCGCCATACACCTGCAGCAGCAGGTGCTCCACGATGTCGGCCAGCTGCTCAGCCCCCTTCTCGCTGACCCACCCGCGCTGCCCGCGCACCCGGCCACCGCGCACGTGGAAGAGCTGGAAGGCCACCTCCAGCTCGTCGTCGGCGAGCGCGAAGATGTCGGCGTCGGTGGCATCCGGGAGCACGACCGCCGACTTCTCGAGGGCACGTTGGAGCGCCACGATGTCGTCGCGCAGCCGGGCGGCCGTCTCGAAGTCGAGCTCCTTGCTCGCCGCCTGCATCCGGCGCTCGAGGTCCTTGACGAAGTGACCGGTGTTGCCGGCCATGAAGTCAGAGAAGTCCTCGGCGATCGCGCGGTGCTCCTCGGGCGAGACCCACCCGACGCAGGGTGCCGCGCACTTGTCGATGTAGCCGAGCAGGCACGGACGGCCCACCTGGTGCGCCCGGTTGAAAACCCCCTTGCTGCAGGTGCGCATCGGGAAGACGCGCAGCAGCTGGTCGAGGGTCTCCCGGATCGCCCACGCGTGCGCGTAGGGCCCGAAGTAGCGGGTGCCGGGCTTCTTGTCCCCCCGCATCACCTGGGCGCGGGGGAACTCCTCGCCCATGGTCACCGCGAGGTAGGGGTAGGACTTGTCGTCGCGGTACTTGACGTTGAACCGCGGGTCGTACTCCTTGATCCAGGCGTACTCAAGCTGCAGCGCCTCGACCTCGTTGCGCACGACCGTCCACTCCACCGAGGCGCCCGTCTGGACCATGGTGCGGGTGCGCGGGTGCAGCGCGGAGATGTCCTGGAAGTAGGAGTTCAGGCGGGACCGCAGGGAGATCGCCTTGCCGACATAGATCACCCGCCCGTGGGCGTCGCGGAAGCGATAGACCCCCGGCTCGGTCGGGATCTCACCGGGCCGGGGACGGTAGGTCGAGGGATCAGCCATGGGTCAGGCGGACCGCCCCCGCGCTCGGGGAGCGGGGGTAGCACTGCGCCCGCGGTCGAGCAGCGCGGCCAGGAAGCGCCCGGTGTGGCTGTCGCTGTTGGAGGCGACCTGTTCGGGCGTCCCCTCCGCGACGACGGTGCCGCCGCCACGTCCACCCTCGGGCCCGAGGTCGATGACCCAGTCGGCGCTCTTGATCACATCGAGGTTGTGCTCGATCACCAGCACGGTGTTGCCCTTGTCGACCAGACCCTGCAGGACCCCGAGGAGCTTGCGGATGTCCTCGAAGTGCAGGCCGGTGGTCGGCTCGTCGAGCACATAGATCGTCCGCCCGGTCGAGCGCTTCTGCAGCTCGGAGGCGAGCTTGACGCGTTGGGCCTCGCCGCCGGACAGCGTCGTGGCGGGCTGGCCGAGCCGGACGTAGCCCAGGCCGACCTCGACCAGGGTCTTGAGGTGCCGTGAGATCGCCGGGACCGCGGCGAAGAACTCGGCGGCCTCCTCGATCGGCATGTCCAGCACCTCCGAGATGGTGCGTCCCTTGAAGTGGACCTCCAGAGTTTCCCGGTTGTAGCGCGCGCCGTGGCACACCTCGCAGGGGACGTAGACGTCCGGCAGGAAGTTCATCTCGATCTTCAGCGTGCCGTCACCGTGGCACGCCTCGCAGCGGCCGCCCTTGACGTTGAACGAGAACCGTCCCGGCAGGTAGCCGCGCACCTTGGCCTCGGTGGTCTCGGCGAACAGCTTGCGGACGTGGTCGAACACGCCGGTGTAGGTCGCCGGGTTGCTGCGCGGGGTGCGCCCGATCGGGCCCTGGTCGACGTGCACCACCTTGTCGAGCTCGCCCAGCCCGTCGACCCGCTTGTGCCGGCCCGGCACGTGCCGGGCCCGGTTGAGCTTGTTAGCCATCACCTTGTAGAGGATGTCGTTGACCAGGGTGGACTTGCCCGACCCCGACACCCCAGTGATCGCCACCAGGTTGCTGAGAGGGAACGTGACGTCCAGACCCTGCAGGTTGTTCTCGCGAGCGCCCACGACCTTGACGTGGCGACCGTCCTGAGAGCGTCGGCTCTGCGGGACCGGGATCTCCTTGCGCCCCGACAGGTAGGCGCCGGTCTCAGAGGAGGGGTGGGCAAGCAGGTCGGCCACGGAGCCTGAGTGCACGACCCGACCTCCGTGCTCACCGGCGCCCGGGCCGATGTCCACCACCCAGTCCGCCGCCTCGATGGTGTCCTCGTCATGCTCGACGACGATCAGCGTGTTGCCGAGGTCACGCAGGCGGGTCAGGGTCTCGATCAGCCGATGGTTGTCCCGCTGGTGCAGCCCGATGGAGGGCTCGTCGAGGACGTAGAGCACGCCCACCAGACCGGAGCCGATCTGGGTGGCCAGGCGGATCCGCTGGGCCTCGCCACCAGAGAGGGTGGCGGCGGGACGGTCCAGCGAGATGTAGTCCAGTCCGACGTCGAGCAGGAAGCGCAGCCGGGAGGAGATCTCGTGGGTCACCAGCTCCGCGATCTGGGCCTCGCGCTCGCTGAACTCCACATCCCGGATGAAGGCAGCCCCCTGGTCGATCGGCAGGGCACAGACCTCGGAGATGCTCTTGCCGCCGACGGTGACCGCAAGGCTCTCCGGCTTCAGGCGGCTGCCCCGACAGACTGGGCAGGGCACCTCGCGCATGTAGGACTCGTAGCGCTCCCGGCTGGTGTCCGACTCGGTCTCGGCATGCTTGCGCTTGACGTAGGGGATCACGCCCTCGAAGCCGGTGCTGTAGGCACGCTCCCGGCCGAACCGGTTGCGGTAGCGCACGTGCACCTTGTGCTGGTAGCCGTGCAGGATGGCGTCGCGTGCCCGCCCGGGCAGCGCCCGCCACGGGGTGTTCAGGTCGAACTTGAGGTCCTCCCCCAGTCCGCCGAGCACGCGCACGAAGTAGTCGCTGATCCCGCTGGCGGTGGACCACGGGACGATCGCGCCGTCCATGATGCTGGCGTCCTCGTCACGGATCACCAGCTCGGGGTCGACCTCGAGCTCGACGCCGATGCCGGTGCAGGTGGGGCAGGCACCGAAGGGGCTGTTGAACGAGAACGAGCGGGGCTCGATCTCGTCCATCGACAGCGGGTGGTCGTTGGGGCAGGCCATCTTCTCGGAGAACCGCCGCTCCCGCGGCCGGCCCTGCGGGTCGTCCGCGGCGATGTCGACGAACTCCACGACGACCAGACCACCGGCCAGGCCCAGCGCCGTCTCCACCGAGTCGGTCAGGCGCTGCTTGGCCTTGCTGTCGGCCCCCTTGGCCACCAGGCGGTCGATGACCACGTCGATGGAGTGCTTCTTCTGCTTCTCCAGCGGCGGGGGCTCGGTCAGGCTGATGACCTCACCGTCCACCCGGGCCCGCGAGAAGCCCTTGTGCTGCAGCTCGGCGAAGAGGTCGACGAACTCACCCTTGCGCGCTCGCACGACCGGTGCGAGGACCTGGAAGCGGGTGCTCTCGGGCAGCTCGAGCAGCCGGTCCACGATCTGCTGCGGCGTCTGCCGGCCGACCGGTTCACCGCAGACCGGGCAGTGCGGTCGCCCGACTCGGGCGAAGAGCAGCCTGAGGTAGTCATAGACCTCGGTGATCGTCCCCACCGTCGAGCGAGGGTTGCGGTTGGTCGACTTCTGGTCGATGGAGACCGCGGGCGACAGTCCCTCGATGAAGTCGACGTCCGGCTTGTCCATCTGCCCGAGGAACTGGCGCGCATAGGCCGACAACGACTCGACATAGCGCCGCTGTCCCTCGGCAAAGATCGTGTCGAACGCCAGGGATGACTTGCCCGAGCCGCTCAGACCGGTGAAGACGACCAGCGAGTCCCGCGGGATGTCGACAGAGATGTCCTTGAGGTTGTGCTCACGCGCACCACGCACCATGAGGCGGTCGTGGCGGGGCAACGGGGTCGGGGCAGTCGGAGAAGGCACGCTCTCGATGTTATGTCCTCCCACTGACAGTGCCCCACGGCTGAGGCACACCTCCCCCAGCAACGCACCACCGGCGCGGATGCTTCCCATGGGGTCGGCACAGCGCGCCGACCCGCGTATGACGCATGCTTTCCGCGCAGTCTCTGACCCTTCCACCAGTCCTCATGACAAGTTATGCTGCAACCTGCATAGTTATGTGACGTTCGCCACGGTTCCGTCCGGGAGCCACGTGCAGCGTCTACAGTCACCGCAGCAGTTTCCGGCGCTTCCCGGGAGCTGCGCCCGCCGGGTCAACGCAGCCCCGGGTCATCTCCCCGCGGCTACAGGCTGCCCGCCCCCAGGACGGTGCCATGAACCAGAGCCCCCCTCACCCGACCACCACCGCGACCGGCCCGGTCTCTGCGACGCACCCGGTCGGCCTCTATGACGGCGCCCACGAGCACGACGCCTGTGGCGTGGCGTTCGTCGCCACCCTGCGCGGCTATCCGGGCCACGACATCGTCGCGCACGCGATCACCGCGTTGCACAACCTGGATCACCGGGGCGCGGTCGGCGCAGAACCGGACTCCGGTGACGGAGCCGGCATCTTGACTCAGGTCCCCGACCGCTTCCTGCGCGCGGTCCTGCCGGTCGAGCTCCCCGAGCCCGGGAGGTATGCCGTGGGGCTGCTCTTCCTACCCGCCCACCGCGACGAGGGCCAGGTCCGACGTCAGGTGGACGAGATGCTGACCGGGGCCGGCCTTAAGGTGCTGGCCTGGCGTGAGGTTCCCACCCGTCCGGACATCGTGGGGCCGACGGCGCGCACGACCATGCCGTTGCTGCGCCAGGTGGTCGTGGCCTCCGCCACCGGCGAGTCCGGCCTGGACCTGGAGCGCCGCGTGTGGCTGGCACGCAAGGTGATCGAACGGCATACCGAGGTCTATCCGGTCTCCCTGTCGAGTCGCACGCTGACCTACAAGGGCATGCTGACGACCACCCAGCTGGCCGAGTTCTTCCCCGACCTCACCGACGCACGGTTCGAGTCACGGCTGGCGGTCGTGCACTCCCGCTTCTCCACCAACACCTTCCCCTCCTGGCCGCTGGCCCACCCCTATCGGATGATCGCGCACAACGGCGAGATCAACACCGTGCGGGGCAACCGCAACTGGATGCACGCCCGCGAGAGCAACCTGACGACCACGGTGTTCCCTGGCGAGCTGGCGGACGCACTGCCCATCTGCACCCCCGGGGCCAGCGACTCGGCCACCTTCGACGAGGTGGTCGAGCTGTTGCACCTGGGCGGGCGCTCGCTGCCGCACGCCGTGCTGATGATGGTCCCGGAGGCGTGGGAGAACAACGCCGAGCTGCCCGACGAGCTGCGCGCCTTCTATGAGTTCCACGGCACGCTGATGGAGCCCTGGGACGGCCCCATGAACCTGGTGTTCACCGATGGCACGCAGGTCGGCGGGGTCCTGGACCGCAACGGTCTGCGTCCGTCCCGCTACTGGGTCACCGAGGACGGGCTGGTCGTCCTCGGCAGCGAGACCGGCGTGCTCCCCATCCCGGAGTCCTCGGTGGTGCGCAAGGGGCGGGTCGAGCCGGGTCGGATGTTCCTGGTCGACACCGCTGCCGGCGAGATCGTCGACGACCACGCGCTCAAGGCACAACTTGCGGCGCGAGCGCCCTACCGGACCTGGTTGCAGGACAACCTGGTGCGGTTGGAGGACCTGCCCGAGCGGGTGCACGTGCGCCACACGCACGCCTCGGTGACCCGCCGGCAGCAGATCTTCGGCTACACCGAGGAGGAGCTGCGGATCATCCTCTCCCCCATGGCCCAGGCCGGCACGGAGCCGCTGGGCGCGATGGGCTCGGACACCCCGATCGCCGCGCTGTCGACGCGGCCCCGGTTGCTCTTCGACTACTTCGTCGGGGCGTTCGCCCAGGTGACCAACCCACCGCTGGACGCCATCCGGGAGGAGATCGTCACCTCCCTGGCCTCCTCGACCGGCCCTGAGGCCAACCTGCTCGAGGAGAGTCCCGCCCACGCCCGCCAGGTCGTCCTGGACTTCCCCGTCATCGACAACGACCAGCTCGCGGCGCTGCGCCACATCAACCTGGAGGGCCAGCGCCCTGACTTCGCTCCCGTCGTCATCCGGGGCCTCTATCGGGTCGACGGCGGCGGCGACGCGCTCGAGGCACGACTGGAGGAGATCTGCGCACAGGTCTCCGAGGCCGTGGCCCGCGGGGCCTTCTTCATCGTGCTGTCGGACCGGCACGCGGACCGGGAGCATGCCCCCATCCCGTCCCTGCTGCTGACCAGCGCGGTCCACCACCACCTCGTTCGCGAGCACACGCGCACCCGAGTGGGCCTGCTCGTGGAGGCCGGCGACGTGCGCGAGGTGCACCATGTTGCCCTGCTCGTCGCCTTCGGCGCGGCCGCGGTCAACCCCTATCTGGCGATGGAGTCGGTTGAGGACCTGTGCCGCTCAGGCCAGCAGCTCGACGGCCTCGACCCGGACGTCGCGATCGCCAACCTGATCAGGGCGCTGGGCAAGGGCGTGCTGAAGGTGATGAGCAAGATGGGCATCTCGACGGTCTCCTCCTACCGTGGCGCGCAGACCTTCGAGGCCCTGGGCCTGTCGCGGGAGCTGGTGGACCGGTGGTTCACCGGCACGACCAGCCAGCTCGACGGCGTCGGGCTGGACGTCGTCGCCGAGGAGGTGCGCCGCCGGCACAGCGTCGCCTACCCGCTGAGCGGGATCACGCCATACCACCGCAATCTCGATGTCGGTGGTGAGTACCAGTGGCGCCGCGAAGGGCCTCCGCACCTGTTTAACCCGGAGACCGTCTTCCGGCTGCAGCACTCGACGCGCACCGGCCGCTATGACATCTTCCGGCGCTACACCGATCTGGTCGACCATCAGGCCGAGGAGCTGATGACCCTGCGCGGCCTGCTGCGCCTGACCGCCGACCGCGAGCCCGTGCCGCTGGAGGAGGTCGAGCCGGTCCAGGAGATCGTCCGGCGGTTCGCGACCGGCGCGATGAGCTATGGCTCCATCTCACGCGAGGCTCACGAGACCCTGGCCATCGCGATGAACCGGCTCGGCGGCCGCTCCAACAGCGGCGAGGGCGGTGAGGAACCGGATCGCCTCCTCGACCCCGAGCGACGCTCCGCGATCAAGCAGGTCGCCTCGGGCCGGTTCGGGGTGACCAGCGCCTATCTGGTCAGCGCGGACGACATCCAGATCAAGGTGGCGCAGGGCGCCAAGCCCGGCGAGGGTGGTCAGCTGCCGCCGGGCAAGGTCTATCCCTGGATCGCCGCGACCCGGCACTCGACCCCCGGGGTCGGGCTCATCTCGCCGCCGCCGCACCACGACATCTATTCCATCGAGGATCTCGCCCAGCTCATCCACGACCTCAAGAACGCCAACCCCCGGGCGCGCGTGCACGTCAAGCTGGTCAGCCAGGTCGGGGTCGGCACGGTCGCGGCCGGCGTCGCCAAGGCGCACGCCGACGTCGTGCTCATCTCCGGCTTCGACGGGGGCACCGGGGCCAGCCCGCTCACCTCGCTGAAGCATGCGGGCACACCGTGGGAGCTGGGCCTGGCGGAGACGCAGCAGACGCTGCTGCGCAACGGGCTGCGCGACCGGATCACGGTGCAGGTCGACGGCCAGCTCAAAACCGGCCGCGACGTGATCATCGCCGCGCTGCTGGGCGCCGAGGAGTTCGGCTTCGCCACGGCCGCACTGGTCGTCTCCGGCTGCGTGATGATGCGCGTGTGCCACCTGGACACCTGCCCGGTGGGGGTGGCCACCCAGAACCCCGAGCTGCGCGAGCGTTTCACGGGGCAGGCCGAGCACGTCATCACCTTCTTCGAGTTCATCGCCGAGCAGGTGCGCGAGCAGCTGGCTGCGCTCGGCTATCGCACCCTGGATGAGGTGATCGGTCGGGTGGACCTGCTCGACACGGTGGCCGCCGTGGATCACTGGAAGGCGGCCGGACTGGACCTGGCACCGATCCTGCACGCCGAGGACGTCCCTGAGGGCACGGCGCTGCGGCGCACCAGGACCCAGGACCACGGACTGGACCGGGCGCTCGATCACGACCTGATCGCGGCCGCGCAACCGGCGCTGCTGCACCGCTCCCCGGTCACCGCGCAGTTTGCTGTGCGCAACGTGCACCGGACGGTCGGCACGCTGCTCGGGCACGAGGTCACCAGGCGTCACGGACCGGATGGCCTGCCCGACGGCACCATCGACGTGACCCTGACCGGCTCGGCCGGCCAGTCCCTCGGGGCCTTCCTCCCCCGCGGCATCCGGCTGCGGATGGTCGGCGACGCCAACGACTACGTCGGCAAGGGGCTGTCCGGCGGACACGTCGTCGTGCGACCACCCGAGCAGGCGAGTTTCGTCGCGGCCGACCAGGTCATCGCCGGCAACGTCATCGGCTATGGCGCCACGTCCGGTCAGCTCAACCTCCGCGGTCGGGTCGGCGAGCGCTTCTGCGTGCGCAACTCCGGCGCTGTCGCGGTCGTGGAGGGCGTGGGCGACCACGCGCTGGAATATATGACCGGAGGCACGGTGCTGATCCTCGGTCCCACCGGCCGCAACCTGGGCGCCGGGATGTCCGGTGGCACGGCATACTGCCTCGATCTCGTGTCCGCGAAGGTCAACCAGTCCGCGTTGACCACCGGCGACCTCCTGCTGGAGCAGCTGGAGCCGGGCGGACTCACGGCCGGGATCCTGCACGCCCTGCTCACCGAGCACGTCGAGCTGACCGGGTCGTCCGTGGCCCAGGACGTCCTGGCGACACCGGACTGGCCCGCCCGGTTCACCCAGATCACCCCGCGGACGTATGCCGGGGTGCTCCGGATCCGCGACGAGGTGCAGGCCCGCGGAGACGACCCGGACGGACCGCACGCGTGGCAACTCATCCTGGAGGACTCCCATGGCTGACCCGCGCGGCTTCCTGACCCACCGGGACCGTGAGCCCCAGCCCAGCCGGCCGGTGCCAGTGCGGATCATGGACTGGAAGGAGGTGCACACCGCCCAGGAGGACGGCACGCTGCGCCGCCAGGCCGGTCGGTGCATGGACTGCGGCATCCCGTTCTGTCATCAGGGGTGCCCGCTGGGCAACCTGATCCCGGAGTGGAACGACCTGACCCGTCGCGGCAACTTCCGCGAGGCCATCGAGCGGCTGCACGCGACCAACAACTTCCCGGAGTTCACCGGTCGGTTGTGCCCGGCACCGTGTGAGACGGCCTGCGTGCTGGGCATCAGCCAGCCCGCGGTCACGATCAAGCAGGTCGAGCTGTCGATCGTGGACCGGGCCTTCGACAACGGCCTGGTGTCCGCGCAGGAGCCGGACTGGCTCAGCGGGCGGACCATCGCCGTCGTCGGTTCCGGACCCGCCGGCCTGGCCGCCGCCCAGCAGCTGGGGCGCGCCGGACACACCGTCGTGGTCTTTGAGCGGGACGACGCGATCGGCGGACTCCTCCGTTATGGCATCCCCGAGTTCAAGATGGAGAAGTCCGTCCTGGACCGCCGACTGGTCCAGCTGCGGGCGGAGGGCATCCGCTTCCGCACCGGCGTGACCATCGGTGGTGACGGGGAGGACGACCTCACGCTGGCCGAGCTGTCCGAGCGCTTCGACGCCGTCGTCGTGGCGGTCGGGTCGACGGTCCCTCGCCCGCTGGGCGTCGCGGGTCAGCAGATCGCGGGTGTGCACCCGGCCATGGACTATCTGGTGCCCGCCAACCGCGAGGCGCTCGGGGCCGCGCGCGGCCTGGATGCGGCCGGCAAGCGCGTCGTCATCGTGGGTGGCGGTGACACCGGGTCGGACTGCTTCGGCACCGCCATCCGTCAGGGCGCTGCGAGCGTCACCCAGCTCGACATCCGGCCCCAACCGTCCACCGACCGCCCGGAGCACCACCCGTGGCCGATGTATCCCCTGATCCACCGGGTCAGCGAGTCCCACGAGGAGGGCGGCGAGCGGGTCTTCGGCGTCAACACCCTCGAGGTGCTCACCCAGGACGGGGTGGTCACCGGGGTCCACATCGTGGACGGCGAGCGCGTCGACGGCTGGTTTGACGCACAGGCCGGCACGGAGCGGACGATCCCGGCCGACCTGGTGCTCGTCGCTCTCGGCTTCACCGGACCGGACCCGGTCATCCGCACGGGGACGACGCTGGCCACCACGGCACGGGGCACCCTGGCCCGGGACGAGGACTACGCCACGGAGCAGACCGGCGTCTTCGTGGCCGGTGATGCCGGTCGCGGACAGTCCCTGATCGTGTGGGCGATCGCCGAGGGCAGGGCCTGTGCAGCCGCGGTCGACCGCTATCTCACGGGCACCACCACGCTCCCGTCCCCGGTGCGCCCCTCGGACGCCCCGATCGCCGTCTGAGGCTGCCTAGACTCAGACCATGGCCGACAACACCGCTTCCGACAGTCCCTCCCACGACGCGCGGCAGCGCGCCCATGTGGAGCCAGGTGGACCGTTCTGGCTGGACCACCTGGGCACCGCGATCGTGCGCAAGGGCAGCGTGTCCGAGATGGACAACAACGCCTATCTGATCACCTGTCGGCGCAGCGAGGAGCAGTTGCTCATCGACGCGGCCGCCGAGCCGGACCGGCTGCGTGATCTCGTGGCGGCAGGATCGGGGCGGCTCGACGTCCTGGTGACGACGCACCGGCACTGGGACCACCACCGGGCGCTGGCGGACCTCGTGCAGGGCTACTCCCCCCGCACGGCCGCAGGGGAGCAGGACGCGGGTGAGCTGCCGGTCACCCCGGACGTGGCGCTGGGTCACGGCGATCAGATCGCGGTGGGCGAGCTCAGCCTGGACGTGATCGCGCTGCGCGGACACACCCCGGGCTCGGTGGCCCTGGCCCTGACCGACGGGGCCGGGCGCGTGCATCTGTTCACCGGCGACAGCCTCTTCCCCGGCGGGCCGGGCAAGACCCCTGACGCCGCCGCGTTCACCTCGCTGATGGACGACCTCGAGTCCCGCGTCTTCGACGTCTATCCCGACAACACCGTGGTCCACCCCGGCCACGGGGACAGCACCACGATCGGCGCCGAGCGCCCGCACCTGACGACGTGGCGCGACCGCGGGTGGTGACAGACCCACCGTCCAGGGATCGCGGGGTCACCGCTGCGCTCCAGGGGCACCCCATCCTGCTGGTCCTCGCTGCGGTCCTGTCCGTCCAGTTCGGCGGTGCGCTGGCGGCCACCCTGCTGCCGCTCATCGGTGTCTTCGGGTCGGTGCTGCTGCGCATCCTGCTCGCCGCCGTCATGCTGGTGGCCCTGGTCCGCCCACGCTGGCGGGGCCGCAGCCGGGAGGACTGGCTGACGGTCACGATGTTCGCCCTCGCCCTCACCTGCATGAATGTGGCGTTCTATGCCTCCCTGGAGCGGCTGCCGATCGGCGTCGCGGTCACCATCGAGTTCCTCGGCCCGCTGACCCTCGCCGCAGCCATGTCCCGGCGGTGGCGAGACATCAGCGCGGTCGCCCTGGCGGTCGTGGGCGTCGTGCTGATCTCTGAGGTCCTGACCGTGCCCTGGGCCCAGATGGACCTGGTGGGCATCGGTCTGGCCGCGGCGGCCGGCGGCTTCTGGGCGTGCTACATCCTGCTCAGCGGTCGCACAGGTGCCCGGTTCGAGGGCCTGGACGGCATGGCCATCGCGCTGGTGATCGGCGGCGTGGCCATGCTGCCGCTGGGACTCTTCGACGCCGGCACCTCGCTCCTGGACGGAGAGGTCTTGTTGCGCGGACTGGGCATCGCGTTGTTGTCCTCGGCGATCCCCTACTCCCTCGAGCTGCTTGCCCTGCGCCGACTCTCGGCCGGTGTCTTCGGCATTCTGCTCAGCCTGGAGCCGGCCGCCGCTGCCCTCGCGGGTCTGTTGGTGCTGGGACAGACCCTGGCCCCCTCGCAGCTGGTCGGCATGGCCCTGGTGGTGTGCGCCAGCATCGCCGTCCTCGGTCGGCGCGGCCGGGTCTAGCTGTACTGCCCGGGGCGGTACATCTAGCGGGGGCGCGCCGAGCCATCCGCGTCCTCGGTGCCGGGAGTGTCCTCGTCCTGGTCATAGAACCCGGGCGAGGCGCCCTCGTGCACCGAGAGCTGCTCGACCTCGAGCCTCTTGGCGTCCCTGCTGCTCTTCAGGAGACTGAGGACCGTGGTGATCACGAGGATGCCGATGATGACGGTCAGGGACAGCCAGATCGGGATCTCCGGCGCCCACTCGAAGGGTTCACCGCCGTTGATGAAGCTCAGCTCGTTGACGTGCATCGCGTGGAAGATCAGCTTCAGGCCGATGAAGGCCAGCAGCACCGCCAGGCCTAGGCCCAGGTAGACCAGCTTGACCAGGAGGTTGCCGATGAGGAAGTAGAGCTGGCGCAGCCCCATCAGGGCGAAGATGTTGGCCATCAGGACCAGGAACGGGTCCTGGGTCAGGCCGAAGATCGCCGGGATCGAGTCGAGCGCAAAGAGCAGGTCGGTCATGCCCAGCGCCAGGATGACCAGCAGCATCGGGGTGAAGACGCGCTTGCCGTTCTGGACGGCGCTGAGCTTCTTGCCGTGGTCCCACGACTCAGTGAAGGGCAGCACCTTCTGCACAAACTTGATGAGCTTGCTCTCTTCTTCCGCGTCCTCCTCGTCGCCCCCGATGTTCTCCTTGGCCAGTTTGACCGCTGTGTAGATGAGGAAGGCGCCGAAGATGTAGAACACCCACGACCAGGCCTCGATGGCCTGCGCGCCGAGCATGATGAAGATGGCCCGGAGGATGAGCGCGATGACGATGCCGATCAGCAGCGCGTACTGCTGATACATCCGCGGCACCTTGAGGTTGGCCATGATGATGATGAAGATGAACAGGTTGTCGATGGACAACGAGTACTCCGTGAGCCACCCGGCGAAGAACTCGCCACCGAGCTGATTTCCGCCGACCACCCAGACATAGATCCCGAAGGCGACCGCCAGCCCCACATAGATGCTGAGGGCGGTGCCCGTCTCCCTGTTGCTCGGGACGTGCGGCCGCCGCCCAAGGATGATCACGTCGAAGAGGAGCACGATGATCATCGCGCCGACGAAGATCATGGCAGTGCTGGCGGGAACGAATGCGTTGTCGAACAAGGGGCGGTGGCCTTCCGGGGAGAACTACACGAGTGGCCGGAGGTCTCTCCCACCGGTCACTGACGACCGGCCGACTGCCCGGGCACCAGCATGGTGCCGTGATGACGGATAGCCGACGAGATGGGGATACTCCCCTCCGCACCGCACAATTCTCTCACAGCTGGGAGCCCCCGAGCTTCAGCCGGCGTGCTCACGCATCTGACGAAGCTCTTTCTTCAGATCGCCGATCTCGTCCCGCAACCGGGCGGCCAGCTCGAAGTGCAGGTCGGTGGCGGCCTGGTGCATCTGGTCACTGAGCTCATGGATCAGTTGCGCGAGCTCACTCGCCGGCAGGTCCTCGCGCCGGGCTCCCAGCGCGACGCTCGCGTCAGCGACCACCGCACCCGCGCCAGGACGCCCGCCCCGCTTGCCACGGGACTGCGAACGACCGCTGCCCATGAGGGACTCGGTGTCGGCGTCCTCCCGCTCCAGCAGGTCGGTGATGTCCGCGATCTTCTTGCGCAGCGGCGTCGGGTCGATCCCATGCTCAGTGTTGAACGCGACCTGCTTCTCCCGGCGGCGGTTCGTCTCGTCGATGGCCTGCTCCATGGAGGGGGTCATCTTGTCGGCATACATGTGGACCTGACCCGAGACGTTGCGCGCGGCACGACCGATCGTCTGGATCAGCGACCGCGACGAGCGCAGGAAGCCCTCCTTGTCGGCATCCAGGATGCTCACGAGCGAGACCTCCGGCAGGTCCAGTCCCTCGCGCAGCAGGTTGATGCCCACGAGCACGTCGTACTCGCCGAGGCGCAGCTCACGCAGCAGCTCCACCCGGCGCAGCGTGTCGATGTCTGAGTGCAGGTAGCGCACGCGCACACCCTTGTCCAGCAGGTAGTCGGTGAGGTCCTCGGCCATCTTCTTGGTCAGCGTGGTGACCAGCACGCGCTCGTTCTTGGCCGTCCGCTCGCCGATCTCGTGCAGCAGGTCATCGATCTGACCCTTCGTCGGCTTGAGCACCACCTCGGGGTCCACCAGGCCCGTGGGCCGGATGATCTGCTCGACCACGCCGTCCGCCCTGGCCATCTCGTAGTCGCCCGGGGTCGCGGACAGATAGACGGTCTGACCGACCCGGTCGAGGAACTCCTCCCACTTCAGCGGGCGGTTGTCCATCGCGCTGGGGAGCCGGAAGCCGTGGTCGACCAGGGTCCGCTTGCGGGACATGTCCCCTTCATACATCGCCCCGATCTGCGGCACGGTCACGTGCGACTCGTCGATGACCAGCAGGAAGTCCTCGGGGAAGTAGTCCAGCAGGCAGTTGGGCGCGGTGCCGGGCTCGCGACCGTCGATGTGCAGCGAGTAGTTCTCGATGCCGGAGCACGAGCCCACCTGGCGCATCATCTCGATGTCATAGGTCGTGCGCATCCGCAGGCGCTGCGCCTCGAGCAGCTTGCCCTCGCGCTCGAAGACCTCCAGCTGCTTGACCAGCTCGGCCTCGATGCCGGCCACGGCCCGCTCCATGCGCTCCGGCCCGGCCACGTAGTGAGACGCCGGAAACACATACATCTCCTGCTCCTCACGCACCACCTCCCCGGTCAGCGGGTTGAGCGTGTAGATCTTGTCGATCTCGTCGCCGAAGAACTCGATGCGGACGGCGAGCTCTTCGTATTGCGGGATGATCTCGACCGTGTCACCGCGCACCCGGAACGTGCCGCGCGTGAAGGCCATGTCGTTGCGGGTGTATTGCATGGTGACGAACTTGCGCAGCAGGTCGTCGCGCTCGATCTCATCACCGACCTTGAGCCGGACCATACGGTCGACATACTCCTGTGGGGTGCCCAGGCCGTAGATGCAGGACACGGACGCCACGACGACCACGTCACGCCGGGTGAGCAGCGAGTTGGTCGCCGAGTGGCGCAACCGCTCGACCTCGTCGTTGATCGAGGAGTCCTTCTCGATGTAGGTGTCCGTCTGCGGGACGTAGGCCTCGGGCTGGAAGTAGTCGTAGTAGCTGACGAAGTACTCGACCGCGGTGTGCGGCAGCAGCTCGCGGAACTCGTTGGCGAGCTGGGCGGCCAGCGTCTTGTTGGGGGCCATCACGAGGGTCGGGCGCTGCACCTGCTCGAGCAGCCAGGCGGTGGTCGCCGACTTGCCGGTGCCGGTGGCACCCAGGAGCACGACGTTCTGCTCGCCGCGGTTGATCCGCTCGGCGAGGTCCTTGATGGCAGCGGGCTGGTCACCGCTCGGCTGGAAGTCGGACTCGACACGGATCGGCGCGACGGTCCGCTGGAGGTCGGTGGTAGGTCGCATATCTTAGAAACTAACCCCCGGCACCGACAGTGTGTTCCCGCACGGTCAGCAGGACGGGCCGGCCCGGGTCGGCGGCGGCGTGCTGGCCATCCCCCACCTGCGGGAACCCGGCCTCGGTCAGGCGTTCCGCCACAGCGGCCGGAGGGGTGCCAGCTGTCAGCATCAGCAGCAGGGAGTCCGTCCCGGGGTCCAGGTCGGGGGGTCCGGCCAGGTCGTCGCCCAGGACATGCTCCAGCCGGGCACCGAGGCGTCCCAGCACCTCCGGGCCCGGCACCCCGCGCGCCGCCACAGCCCGACCCTGCTCCAGGTTGGCCAGATAGGGAGCCAGGCGCTCGGCATACAGACCCTGTGTGACAGACCGCAGCTCCTGGACGCTGCCCTCGTTGGTGAGCCACACGTCGGCCACCGCGCGGCGCGCGTCGTCGCTGGCCTGGGCGTCAATGCGCTGCTCGGCCTCGGCACGGTCCATGCCCCGCAACCGGACCAGCCGCTCGAGACGGGTCTCGCGTGAGGTCCCGACGATCACGACGAGGTGATAGCGCGGCGCATAACCCAGTTCGACCAGGAGCGGCACGTCGTGCACGAGGATGCTGCTGGGTGGTGCCGCGGCGACCACCTCCCTGGTGCGCTCAGCGATCAGCGGGTGGGTGATCCTCTCCAGCTCGCGGCGGGCGGCGGGGTCGGCAAAGACGATCCTCCCGAGGGCGGGCCGGTCCAGGGCCCCGTCCGGGGTGAGTATGCCGGACCCGAACCTGTGCGCGACCGCCTCAAGCCCGCGGGCGCCCGGCTCGACGACCTCCCGCGCCAGGGCGTCGGCGTCGATCACGACGACGCCGTGCCGGGCCAGTGCGGACGACACCGTGGACTTGCCCGAGCCGATTCCTCCGCTCAACCCGATCCACAACCTGTGGGCAGCGTCAACGGTGTGGGGCATCTGGCCAGCGTAACCAGGGTGCGGCAGACTCTCGCTATGGCACAGCGCATCGTGGTCACAGGAGGGGGCACGGGCATCGGTCGCGCCATCGCCACCGCCCTGCTCCCGCAGGCCAGCCAGATCGTCCTGGTGGGTCGGCGCGCGGAGGTGCTGCGCGAGACGGCCCGCGAGCTGGCTCCGCTGGCGCCGCCGGGGGTGCAGATCAGCCCGTTGGCGTGCGACCTCACCGTGCCGGCTGAGGTGGAGCAGCTCGCCGAGATCCTGCACCGCGGCCCCGCCATCGACGTGCTGGTCTGCAACGCCGGCGGCAACCTGGGAGTCGGGGCCGGGCCTGATCTTGCTTCGGTAGCGGACGGTTGGCGGGCGGACTTCGACGCCAACGTCCTGTCGGCCGTGTTGCTGACGCAGGCGTTGTTGGACCACATCCGCCGGCCGGGTGGTCGGATCATCGCCATGAGTTCCATTGCGGCACTGCGTGGTTCGGGATCGTATGGCGCGGCGAAGGCTGCCGTCAACGCCTGGGTGCTCTCGCTGGCGATGGAGCTGGCCGCGGACGGGGTCACCGTCAATGCGGTCGCGCCCGGCTTCGTGCCGGACACGCCGTTCTGGGAGGACCGCATCGCGGCAGACCCGTCGCTGCGGTCGAAACGGATTGCGACCATCCCGATGGGACGGTCCGGCACGCCGGAGGAGGTCGCGGCGGCGGTGGTCTATCTGGCCAGCCCGGGCGCCGCCTGGACGACCGGCCAGATCATCCAGGTCAACGGCGGGACGCTACTGGGCCGGGGATAGTCCTGCAGCGCGCGGCGCAAGCGGGACACCGCTGGTCGCACCACCACGGCCTCGGCTGAGTTTGCCCCGCGACCACGCTGACCTCCCGCGCCCCGCCCCGCGCCCATCATCCGACCTTCCACCCACCCGCTGCCTGGTCGGTGCGAGCGAATCGCCGTCGACGTCACGGCTAAGTGCTCGCATCGGCGCGTGTCTGCTCGCACCGGCGGTGGCGCGCGGACCACGGCCCTCTGGCAATGCGAACGGCCCGGCTCCCACAGGGGAAACCGGGCCGTTCGGCATACTCCGGCAGCCGCGTCAGCGGCTGGTCAGAGCGGTGCTCAGTTGCCGGTGAGCTTCTCGCGCAGGGCGGCGAGAGCCTCGTCGGAGGCCAGCGTGCCGGTCACTTCGGCCGGAGCGGCCGGGGTGGCGGGGTCACTGCCGCTGGAACTGCCCGAGGAGGAGTAGGACGCGGTGACGTCGGTCGCGACGTCAGCGGTCTCCTCGGCCTCGGACGCAGCCTCGACCTGGGCCTTGTGCGCCTCGAAGCGCTCGTGGGCCTCGGCGTACTCCTTCTCCCACTTCTCACGCTGCGTCTCGAAGCCCTCGAGCCACTCGTTGGTCTCGGAGTCGAAGCCCTCGGGGTACTTGTAGTTCCCCGCCTCGTCGTACTCCGCGGCCATGCCGTAGAGGGTCGGGTCGAACTCGGCCGTGACGGCGTCGTTGGCCTGCTTCAGCGACAGCGAGATGCGGCGACGCTCCAGGTCGATGTCGATGACCTTGACGAAGATGTCGGTGCCCACAGTGACGACCTGCTCCGGCAGCTCCACGTGGCGCTCAGCCAGCTCGGAGATGTGGACCAGGCCCTCGATGCCGTCCTCGACGCGAACGAACGCACCGAACGGCACCAGCTTGGTGACCTTGCCCGGCACGACCTGACCGATGGCGTGGGTGCGCGCGAAGTGCTGCCAGGGGTCTTCCTGGGTCGCCTTCAACGACAGGGAGACGCGCTCGCGGTCCATGTCGACGTCCAGCACCTCGACGGTGACCTCGTCGCCGACCTCCACGACCTCGCCCGGGTTGTCGATGTGCTTCCAGGACAGCTCGGAGACGTGGACCAGACCGTCCACGCCGCCACCCAGGTCGACGAACGCACCGAAGTTGACGATGCTGCTGACCACACCGGAGCGGACCTGGCCCTTCTGCAGCTCCTTGAGGAAGGTGGTGCGGACCTCGGACTGGGTCTGCTCGAGCCAGGCGCGGCGGGACAGGACCACGTTGTTGCGGTTCTTGTCCAGCTCGATGATCTTGGCCTCGATCTGCTGGCCGACGTAGGGCTGCAGGTCGCGCACGCGGCGCATCTCGACCAGGGAGGCAGGCAGGAAGCCGCGCAGGCCGATGTCCAGGATGAGGCCACCCTTGACGACCTCGATGACGGTGCCGGTGACGACCCCGTCCTCTTCCTTGATCTGCTCGATCGAGCCCCAGGCGCGCTCATACTGCGCACGCTTCTTGGACAGGATCAGACGACCTTCCTTGTCCTCCTTCTGGAGGACCAGGGCCTCGACCTCGTCGCCGACGTTGACGACCTCGGACGGGTCGACGTCGTGCTTGATGGCCAGCTCGCGAGAGGGGATGACACCCTCGGTCTTGTAGCCGATGTCGAGCAGGACCTCGTCCCGGTCGACCTTGACGATGACACCTTCGACGATGTCGCCGTCATTGAAGTTCTTGATCGTGGCGTCGATCGCTGCGAGGAGTTCTTCCTCAGATCCGATGTCGTTGATCGCGATCTGGGAGATGGCCTTCTCAGGCGCAGTTGCAGTCATGTAGTAGGGGCTCCGTAGTGTGGACATTCTGTGTGGACGGACCAACGGCGTCGGCCCACCCGGGATGGACAGTTGATGTGATGCGCGGGCACGCACAAGTGCACGCGACGCGCGGACCCACCTTACCCACCCACGCCACCGCTGGTCAATCCGGCACACTGCAGTCATGAGCACGTCACGGACCGGCTCCCCCACCCCCGCAGACACCACCGGGGCCGCTGCCCAGTATGCCGTGGGGCCGGCCGAGTCGGTCGACCGGCGGTGGGCCACGCAGGGCGAGAGCGTTGCAGCCAGCCGGCACTGGTGGGACGCCGAGGCCGACGACTACTACGAGGAGCACCGCGAGGTGCTCGGTGATGCCGAGCTGATGTGGGGCCCGGAGGGCATCTACGAGTCGGACCTGGGGCTGCTGGGTGACGTGGCGGGCCAGGACGTGCTCGAGTTCGGCGCGGGGGCGGCGCAGGGAAGCCGCTGGTGTGCCCGCACGGGAGCGCGTGCGGTCGCGACAGACATCTCAAGCGCCATGCTGACCCGTGGACGCGCTCTGGACACCGACCCTCAGACTGGCGCCCCGGCATACGTCCAGTGCGACGCGACCCGGCTGCCGTTCGGCGACACCACCTTCGACATCGTCTTCTCGGCCTACGGCGCGCTGCCGTTCGTGGCCGACTCCGAGGGCCTGCTCCAGGAGGTGGCCCGCGTGCTCCGGCCGGGCGGGCGGCTCGTCTTCTCCGTCAGCCACCCGATCCGCTGGACGCTGCCGGACGTCCCCGGCGAGGCCGGCCTGACCGTCCGGCATTCCTACTTCGACCGCAACGCCTACGTCGAGGCGGACGCGGCCGGCGCGGCGACCTACGTCGAGCACCACCGCACCATGGGCGACCGGGTCCGCGAGATCGTGGCGGCCGGCCTGCGGCTCACCGACCTGGTCGAGCCGCAGTGGCCCGAAGGAGCAACCCACGAGTGGGGCGGGTGGAGCCGGCTGCGCGGCAGGCTGGTCCCCGGGACGGCGATCTTCATCTGCCGCCGGGACCCCTGACGGGACCGCAGCGAGTCCATCCGTCGGCGGGGGTGCCCGTCCGGCTGGCGCACCGGCGCACCATGTCGTAGGTCACAGATCGGTCACCATGTGGGCCGATGGCCCCTGAATGCTGGACGTGGGGCCATGTCTGGCGTTTACTACCGGATGCGACACCTGACGGCTGTCGTCTGCCCCTGCCCCCCGAAGTGAGGTCCCGTGACCACGATCGGATCAATCAGGCCTGGCCAGCACGTGCCAGATGCCCTGCCGCCGACCAGGAGTTGGCGCACCCTGTGGATGATCATCACCGCATGCTTCGTCGTGCTGCTGCAGGGGGCCGCCCCCGCCAGCGCCCAGGGCGACGGCTCAGAGGTCGGCCTGGACGACAACGACTACAGCATCACCGCCAACGTCCGCTTCAACAACGAGCCCGTCCAGGACGTGCGCATCGTCGTCAGCGGTGGGGGCTACGAGGCCGAGGCGCTCACCAACGAACGCGGACAGGTCCGCGTCGGAGTGCCCACCACAGATGGCTACGACGTGCTTATCGACGAGGAGACGCTGCCCGAGGGGGTAGCCGTCGAGGGGGAGAACACCCAGTCCGTCGCCTTCGGGTCACAGTTTTTCGCCCCCGCCAACTTCTTCCTCGGTGAGGACGTGCGAGAGACGGCCAGCTTCTTGTCCCAGTTCGTCGAAAGACTGATGAACGGCATCAACTTCGGCCTGATGCTGGCGCTCGCCTCGATCGGCCTGTCGCTGATCTTTGGCACCACGGGGCTGACCAACTTCGCGCACGCAGAGATGGTCACCTTTGGTGCCATCTTCGCGCTGTGGATGGTGATGATCGACCTGCCGATCCTCGTGGCGATCGTCCTCGCGGTGATCGCCAGCGGCATCTTCGGGTGGTTGTTCGACGCCTCCCTCTGGAGACCGCTGCGCCGGCGCGGCATCGGGCTCGTGCAGATGATGATCCTGACGATCGGCTTCTCCCTGGCCCTGCGCTACATCTTCCTGATGCTCATTGGTGGTGGCACCACCCAGCTCCCGGGCTCCGGAGGCGTCAAGCACCAGATCATCGGCCCGATCCAACTGTCGACGATCGACATGGTCAGCATGGGCCTGAGCCTGCTCGTCCTGCTCGCAGTGTCCTACTGGTTGCTGCGCACCCGGATCGGCAAGGCCACCCGCGCGGTCGCTGACAACCGTCAGCTCGCCGCCGCCAGCGGCATCAACGTCGAGCGGGTGACCCGCATCGTCTGGGTCATCGGTGGAGCGCTGGCCGGCCTGTCCGGTGTCCTGTGGGCCTACTTCCGCCCGGGCATCAAGTGGGACATGGGCATGCAGATCTTGCTGCTCATCTTTGCCGCCGTCGTCCTCGGTGGTCTCGGCACCGCCTTCGGAGCGCTGGTCGGCTCACTGGTCATCGGAATCCTGGTCGAGGTGTCGACCCTCTGGATCCCGTCTGACATCAAGTATGTCGGCGCGCTCGGCGTGCTCGTCATCGTCCTGCTCGTCAGACCCCAGGGACTCCTGGGCCGACGCGAACGCGTCGGATAAAGGAGGCATGCAATGAACTGGGGTTCCATCCTCAACAACACGGCGAGCTTCATGCTCTCCCCGGAGACCATCGGGTTCATGCTGGCCGCCCTCGGCCTGGCTGTCCACTTCGGCTACGCGGGCCTGCTCAACTTCGGCATGGCCGGCTTCATGGCGATCGGGGCCTACGCCTACGCGATCTCCATCCTCAGCTTCGGCTTCCCCTGGTGGGCTGCGATCATCGTCAGCATCGTCGGTGCGGTGATCTTCGCGATCCTCCTGGGCATCCCGACCCTGAAACTGCGAGGCGACTATCTGGCCATCGTGACGATTGCTGCGGCCGAGATCGTGCGATTGCTCTTCCAGTCGCGCGTCTTTGACCAGTGGACCAACTCCGCAGATGGACTCGGTGGCTACCACACGAGCTTCCGGGAGGCCAACCCACTCCCGGCGGGCACCTTCGGGTTCGGTCCCTGGGAGTTCACCTCCGACCAGTGGTGGAGCCGCCTGTTCGGCCTGTTCCTGGTCGCCGTCGGTCTGCTCCTGGTGTGGCTGCTGATGCGCAGCCCGTGGGGCCGTGTGCTCAAGGGCATCCGTGAGGATGAGGACGCGGTCCGCTCACTGGGCAAGAACGTCTACCTCTACAAGATGCAGGCCCTCATCATCGGTGGTGTGCTCGGCGCGCTGGGTGGTGTGGTCATCGCCCTGCCCTCCGCGGTGATCCCGCAGTACTACCTGCCGAGCCTCACCTTCTTCGTGTGGACCGCCCTGCTCCTGGGTGGCGCTGCCACGCTGTTTGGCCCGATCCTCGGTGCCGTCATGTATTGGGGCGTCATGGCCTTCCTGGCCGGCGTCCTCCCAGCCATGGCCAGCGAGGGCTGGCTGCCCATGTCGTCCACCGCGGCCGGCAACTTCCGGTTCGTCCTCGTCGGCGCCGCCCTGATGCTCCTCGTCGCATTCCGACCACAGGGCCTCCTGGGCAAGAAGAAGGAGATGACCTTTGTCAAGTAGCAGCCCAGACCCCACCGTTCCAGACCTGCCGGACGCTGGCGGGGGCCCTGAGCTCAAGGGAGTCGACGAGGACACTCTCGTCGAGACCCTCGAAGTCGAGCCGACTCACCAGATCCAGACGTCGACCGGCCTTGCCAAGGGGCCACCTGCCCCCGGCGTGGCCAAGACTGACCCCATCATGATCGCGGACCGCATCACCCGCTCCTTCGGTGGTGTTCAGGCGGTCGACGTCGAGCACCTCGAGATCCCCCGCAACGCGATCACCGCGCTCATCGGACCCAACGGTGCGGGCAAGACCACCTTGTTCAACCTGCTGAGCGGTTTCGACAAGCCCGACACCGGGGCCTGGTCGTTCAACGGCCGCGCCCTCGCCGGGATCCCCGCCTTCAAGTCCGCCCGGATGGGTCAGGTCCGCACCTTCCAGCTCACCAAGGTGCTCGCCCGACTCACCGTGCTCGAGAGCATGAAGCTGGGTGCCACGGGCCAACGTGGCGAGTCCATGCTGGCCGCGGTCGTGCCTGCCCTCTGGAGCTCCCAGGAGCGGGAGATCGAGCAACGCGCGCTCCGGCTCTTGAAGAAGTTCAACCTCTTCGAGAAGAAGGATGACTACTCCGCGAGCCTCTCCGGAGGTCAGCGCAAACTGCTCGAGATGGCACGCGCCCTCATGACCGAGCCCGAGTTCGTGCTGCTGGACGAGCCAATGGCGGGCGTCAACCCGGCGCTGGTGCAGTCTCTGCTCGACCATGTGCTCGACCTGAAGGCCGAGGGCATGACCGTCCTCTTCGTCGAGCACGACATGCACATGGTGCGCCACATCGCCGACTGGGTCGTCGTCATGGCCGAGGGACGCGTCGTGGCAGAGGGCCCGCCCTACGAGGTGATGCGAGACCCGGCAGTGATCGATGCCTATCTCGGCAGCCACCTGGATGCGGACATCGGTGTCATCACCGGACGCTACGACGAGGAGGGGAACAAACTCCCATGAGCGACTCCAGCACCCCCACGACCACGCCGGAGGCACAGTCGCCGGGGCGGAACACGGGCGAAATCGTGATCGATGTGCAGAACGTGACCGCAGGCTACCTCCCGGGCATCGACATCCTCACCGACACCAACCTGCAGGCCTACGACGGTGAGCTCATCGGCATCATCGGGCCCAACGGTGCGGGCAAGTCGACCCTCCTGAAGGCGATCTTTGGGATGGTCCAGGTCCGCAACGGGTCGATCTCCCTCCGCGGCGAGGACATCAGCAACCTCAAGGCCAACGAACTGGTCGCCAAGGGTGTCGGTCTGGTCCCCCAGACCGAAAACGTCTTCCCGACCCTGACCATCCGGGAGAACCTCGAGATGGGCGCCTTCCAGAAGCCTGCGGGAGTCAAGGAGAACCTCGAGTTCGTCATCGACATCTTCCCTGCCCTGGGTGACCGTCTGAACCAGGTTGCCGGATCGCTCAGCGGTGGCGAACGCCAGATGGTGGCAATGTCACGTGCGCTGATGATGCGCCCCGAGGTCCTCCTTCTCGATGAGCCCTCAGCGGGCCTGTCGCCGGTGCGGCAGGACGACGCCTTCATCCGCGTCTCATCGATCAACAAGGCTGGCGTCACGACCATCATGGTCGAGCAGAACGCGCGCCGTTGCCTGCAGATCTGCGACCGCGCCTACGTCCTCGATCAGGGGCACGACGCCCACACAGGCACCGGCCGAGAGCTGCTCAACGACGAGAAGGTCATCGGGCTCTACCTCGGCACGCTGGGCCAGGAGTCCGCTTAGCTGGCCCACGCGGCGCACAGGGGACCCGACGGTCACCTGCCTGCTGCATCACAGCACCACGGCCCTCGGGTGATCATCGCCCGGGGGCCGTTCTGTGTCCGCTCCGCCACCGCCAGACCCGGGGCGGGCGTCGCGGGGTGGGGGGAAGCGGCCCCAGCGTGCACATGAACTCTGCAGCCGACGACACGCCCAAGCAGGGCGGCCCCAGCGTGCACATGAACTCTGCAGCCGACGACACGCCGAAGCAGGGCGGCCCCAGCGTGCGCGTGAACTCTTGAGCCGACGTGCCGGGGGTCGACGTGGCGGGGGGTCGACGTGGCGGGGAGCCGACGTGTGATGGCGGGTGCGCGCGTCGGCCGGGTGCAGGACGCCTCCCGGAAATGACAAGGCCCCCGGGAGAAACCTCCCGGGGGCCTCGCGCTGGGTCACCGACCCAGCGGCAGAGCGTCAGTTCTGGCGAACCAGGCTGTTGTTCTCGTCGTACTGGAAGATGCCGATGGTGGCCTCGGTCGGGTCACCAGCCGCGTTGAAGGTGATCGGCCCGGAAGGACCGTCGTAGTCAACGACCGTGCCCTCGATGATGGCAGCCGCAGCGTCGGCGAACGTGGTGAACTTCTCACCATCGCCAGTCCCACCGGACACCTGACCCATCCAGGTGGCCATGTCCGGACCCTCGATCGAGTTGGCAGCCAGGGCGGACAGCGCCGCCAGGATGATCGCGTCGTAGGTCTCGGCGGCGTAGTTGAAGTCCACGAGCTCCTCGCCCGAGTGCTCCTCCCAGCCAGCCACCAGCTCGGTCCGGAAGTCGTCCTCCAGGGCCGGGCCAGGCGTCGTGCCCTTCGAACCCTCGAGCGTGCCAGGGTCAAAGTCCTCGCTGAAGTCGGCGATGTTGCCGTCCACGAAGTACAGGCTGCTCATGTCAACGCCAGCCGACTCGAGCGCCGGGATGATCGTCTTGATCTCCTCAAAGGTGATCAGGGCGAGCGCGTCCGGGTCTGCGGCCAGGATGGAGCTGATCTGCGCGTCGAACGTGGTGTCACCAGCGTTGTAGGACTCGGAGGCGACAACGGTGCCGTTGGCGTTCTCGAACGTCGTGGTGAGCTGGGCCTCAAGGCCGGTGCCGTAGGCGTCGTTCAGATAGAGAATGCCGAGGTTGACCACCCCGTCGGACGCAATGAGGTTGCCCAGCACCTCGCCCTGGAGCAGATCCGAGGGGGCCGTGCGCCAGTAGAGGCCGTTGTCCGGCCAGTCGGTGAACTCCGGGGCCGTGTTGGCCGGGGAGATCATCAGCGTGTCAGCGGCCACGACCTCGTCGATGAACAACTTGGAGACACCAGAGGAGGCGGCTCCGATGATCACGCTGTTGTCCGCGTTGAGCAGCTGCGGGACGGTCGTCGCATAGGCGCGGTTGTCGGGGTCTCCGGAGTCGCCGAGCGTCAGCTCGATCTGGATGCCCACGTCAGCTTCGTTGATGTCCTTGGCGGCCATCAGGGCGCCGGCCTCTTCGGGCGGGCCCAGGAACGCGAGGGCACCTGTCTGCGGCAGCACGGTGCCGACCTTGAGCACCAGGTCGCGCTCGCCGGCCTCGGGCGCACCCGGGTCCTCAGCGGCAGCCGGCGCGTCCCCGGTGGACTCGGTGTCGTCGCCGGTTGCGTCGTCGCCCTCCGCCGCTGCGTCGGGGGTCTCATCGTCACCGTCGTCACCGTCGCCCCCGCACGCAGCGAGGATGAGGGACGACGCGGCCAGCACTGCAATTCCGCGGGCGGTCACGGACGTCCGCTTGCGGAGAGTAGATGAACTCATGTTGCTCCTTGCTAGTCGTGATTTGTCGCGATGCATCCAGGGGATGGGGCACCTCACGTATGTGCAAGGTAAGTGGCGATTTTGCGCCACACAAGAGGCTCGCGCGACTCGTTGCGGGAACGGTTCCAAATCGTTACCCAGCAGTGATGTTGAGCACGATTTCGGGCCCGCAGCGAGGACGTCGCATCCGACGAGCCGGACGGTCAGTGGGCAGCGTCGTGCCAGGTCCGTCCCCACCCGACGCTGACGTCGAGAGGGACCGCCAGCTCCGTGGCGGCGCCCATCTCACGTCGCACGAGCTCCTCGACGGCGGCCTTCTCGGCCGACGGCACCTCGAGGACGAGCTCGTCGTGGACCTGGAGCAGCATCCGGGCCGAGTGACCCTCACGTCGCAGGGCCTCATCAACGCGCAGCATGGCGACCTTGATGATGTCAGCGGCAGACCCCTGGATCGGGGCGTTCAGGGCCATCCGCTCGGCCATCTCCCGGCGCTGCCGGTTGTCCGAGGTCAGGTCGGGCAGATATCTGCGCCGGCCGAGCATCGTCTCGGTGAACCCGGTGCCGCGGGCCTCGGCGACCACATCGCGCAGGTAGTCGCGCACTCCCCCGAACCGGGCGAAGTACTCCTCCATCAGGGCGCTGGCCTCACCGGTGGAGATGCCCAGCTGCTTGGACAGGCCGAAGGCGGACAGGCCGTAGGCCAGGCCGTAGCTCATCGCCTTGACCTTGGAGCGCATCTCGGCCGTGACGTCCGCCGGCTCGACCCCAAAGACCCTGGAGCCCACGAACCGGTGCAGGTCCTCACCCGTGCGGAACGCCTCGATGAGGCCCTCGTCGCCCGAGAGGTGCGCCATGATGCGCATCTCGATCTGGCTGTAGTCCGCCGACAGCAGCGCGTCGTAGCCAGCCCCCACGACGAAGGCCTCACGGATGCGGCGGCCCTCCTCCGTGCGGATTGGGATGTTCTGCAGATTTGGCTCGGTGGAGCTCAGACGACCGGTGGCCGCGATGGTCTGCTGGTATGTCGTGTGGATGCGCCCGTCATCGGCCACCGACCTGATCAGGCCCTCGGCGGTCACCCGCAGCCGGGACTTGTCGCGGTGGCGCAGCAGCGCCTCCAGGAACTGGTGCTCCGTCTGGGCATAGAGCCCGGCCAGCGCGTCGGCGTCAGTCGTGTAGCCGGTCTTGGTCCGTCGGGTCTTGGGCAGTCCCAGCGTGTCGAACAGAACGGTCTGCAGCTGTTTGGGTGACCCCAGGTTGACGGTGTCGTCACCGATGGCGTCCCAGGCATCCTGCTGGGCCTGGGACATCGCGTCCGCGAACTCCGACTCCAGGCGCTCCAGTGCCTCCAGGTCCACGGCGATCCCGACGCGTTCCATGGTGCCCAGGACACCGATCAGGGGCAGCTCCAGATCGGCGAGCAGACCCGAGCCCTGCACGTCGGCGATCTCGGAGTCCAGGGCCTGCGCCAGGTCGAGCGCCGCACGGGCGTGCACGATCGAGGACTGCACGGCCGCGTCGTCCTGCCCGAGGTCAAGATCGAGCAGGCCTTGGTCCGTGCTGCCCTCCTCGGCCCGCAGCTCACGCTTGAGATAACGCAGCACCAGGTCGGCCAGGTCATAGGAGCGCTGGTCGGGGCGGACCAGGTAGGCCGCCAGAGCGGTGTCGCTGACCAGACCGGCCAGGGGCAGCCCCCGGGAGCGGAGCGCGTGCAGCGGCCCCTTGACGTCATGCGCCACCTTGGGCACCTCGGGATCAGCCAGCCAGGCCGCCAGGGCGGCCTCGGCGGCCTCGTCGAGGTCGGCCAGGCTCACATAACCCGCAGCCTCGGAGGTGGCCAGGCCAAGGCCGGTCGCGTCCCCGACGCCCCGGCCCCAGCTGCCGCTGACGTGCACACCGGTGCGCGTGCCCGCTGGCGCGTGCTCGGTCAACCAGGCGGGCATCTCCGCAGGCTCGAGACGCCCGCCGGTCACCTCGAAGCCTTCGTCGGCCTCGTCCTCCACCGGGTCGAGGTATTCGAAGAGCCGGTCCCGCAGCACCCGGAACTCCAGGCGGTCGAAGACGGTGTGGATCTCCTCGCGGTCCCACACGCGACGCTCGAGGTCCGCCAGCTGCAGCGGCAGCTCGAGGTCACCGACCAGCTGGTTGAGCCGGCGGTTGCGCAGCACGCCGTCCAGGTGGTCGCGCAGGGACTGGCCGGCCTTGCCGCTGAGCTGGTCGGCGTTGGTGACGATCCCACTCAGGTCGCCGAACTGGTTGATCCACTTGGCGGCCGTCTTGGGCCCCACCCCAGGCACACCCGGGAGGTTGTCGGAGGACTCACCGACCAGCGCTGCCAGGTCGGAGTAGAGCTCGGGACCCACGCCATACTTCTCACTCACCGCGGCCGGGGTCATCCGAGCCAGGTCGGAGACGCCCTTGCGCGGGTAGAGCACGGTCACCTTGTCCCCCACCAGCTGCAACGCGTCCCGGTCACCACTGCAGATGAGCACCTCCATCCCGTCCTCGCGCGCCCGGGAGGTCAGGGTGGCGAGGATGTCGTCGGCCTCGAACCCGTCGAGCTCGACGTGCGGGATCCGCAGCGCGTCCAGGACCTCGCGGATGATGGGGATCTGGCCCTTGAACTCCGAGGGGGTCGCCGAGCGTCCAGCCTTGTATTCGGGGTACTCGGTGGTGCGGAAGGTCTGCCGGGACACGTCGAAGGCCACGGCGATGTGCGTGGGGGCCTCGTCCCGCATCACGTTGATGAGCATGGAGGTGAACCCGAAGACCGCGTTGGTGCTCTGCCCCGTCGTGGTCGAGAAGTTCTCCACCGGCAGCGCGAAGAACGCGCGGTAGGCCAGTGAATGTCCGTCCAGCAGTAGCAGTCGACTCACGCATGACACTCTAGGTGCCATGACCGACACCGGACTCCCCGACCTGACGACCGGCACGCTGCTGGAGCGCATGGAGATCGAGATCACGCAGGCCAGCTCCGAACGCACTGTCGGACGCATGCCCGTGGCCGGCAACACCCAGCCCTACGGCCTCCTGCACGGCGGCGCGTCAGCCGTCCTCGCCGAGAGCCTCGGGTCGATCGCCTCCGCCCACCACGCCGGGGCGGAGCGCATCGCCGTCGGCATCGACCTCAACATCACCCACCACCGCGCGGCGCGCGAGGGCTATGTCACCGGTGTCGCCACGCCGCTCAGCCTGGGTCGTTCGGTCGCGGCCTACGAGATCGTGATCTCCGACGAGTCCGGGCAGCGGATCGCCTCGGCCCGGCTCACCTGCCAGCTGCGCGACCGGCCCCCCGGCAGCTGAGAGCGGCCCCGGCAGGGTCTTCCGCGCCAGTCGCCCCGCCACCGGCCAACCCCGGGGCGCAGATCGGGCGCGCCTCGGCATACGCTCCGTTCGTGGACCTCTTCCCCGGAGCCGGCACGGCCCTCAATGTGGTGACCATCCTGGTCGGCTCGGTGCTCGGCATGCTCTTCGGTCACCGGCTCTCCGAGCACACCCGGTCGGTCGTCACGGACTGCTTGGGCCTGGTGGTGGTGCTGATGGCCGTGGTCTCGCTGCTGGAGATCTCCTCCCCCGCACTGCTGGAGTATGTCGGGGCGGGGGCACCGGTGATGATCGTCCTGGGGGCGATGCTGCTGGGTGGGATCATCGGCTCGCTGCTGCGCATCGAGCAACGGGTCGAGTCACTCGCAGGGGTCATCCAGGCCGCGGTCGCCCGACGGTCACCTGCCGTCGTCGCGCTCGAGGGACCGCGGGAGGAGAGCAACCCCGCCGACGGGGGCTCCGACGGTGGGCACGCGCCCGGAGCTGCCCGAGCGTCCGACGCCGCCCGTGAACGCTTCATCGAGGGCTGGCTCACGGCCTCGCTGTTGTTCTGCGTGGGTCCCCTGACGATCCTGGGCTCCCTCAACGACGGGCTGGGTCGCGGCATCGACGAGCTGGCACTGAAGTCGGTGCTCGACGGGTTCGCCTCCATCGCCTTCGCCTCGTCGTTCGGTCTGGGCGTCGCCTTTTCTGCCGTGTCCGTGGTGGTCGTCCAGGGGGCGCTGACGCTCGTGGGCCTCATGCTCGGCTCGCTCGTGCCGGACGCCCACATCGCCACGCTCACCGTGGTGGGCGGCCTGCTGCTGATCGGGATCGCCCTGCGCTTGCTGCGGATCCGCGACGTCCCGGTCGGTGACCTGCTGCCCGCGCTCGCGGTCGCACCGGTGCTGACCTGGCTGGTCGCCACCCTCACCTAGAGGTGGCGTGGTGACTACTTGGCCGGCATCCCGGAGATGACCGCGTCGGCCACCTCTCGCATCGAGAGGCGACGGTCCATGGCCGCCTTCTGGATCCAGCGGAACGACTCGGCCTCGGACAGCTTGAGCTGCTGCTGCAGCAGGCCCTTGGCGCGGTCCAGACGCTTGCGGGTCTCGAACCGCTCGGCGAGGTCGGCGACCTCGGACTCGAGCGCCTGACGCTCCTGCCAGCGCGAGCGGGCGATATCGAGCGCCGGAAGCACGTCGTTGGCCGTGAACGGCTTGACGACATAGGCCATCACCCCGGCGTCGCGGGCCCGCTCGACGAGCGAGCGGTCGCTGAAGGCGGTGAGCATGACCACGGGCGCGATGCCCTCACGAGCCAGCACCTCAGCGGCACTGATGCCATCCATGCTCGGCATCTTGACGTCCATCACGACCAGGTCCGGGCTCAGCTCGCGGGCCATGGCCACCGCCTGCTCACCGTCGGCGGCTTGGCCGACCACGTCATAACCAGCCTCCCCGAGCATCTCGACCAGGTCGAGCCGGATGAGCGCCTCGTCCTCCGCGACCAGGATGCGGACGGGGGCCGGCCCCGACTCCGCGGACTGCTCTGCCGCCGTCTGCTCGTCCGGGGCCGGGGTCGCCTCCGGCTCGGGCGTCTTGGGCGGGCGCGGGACGGGGCGCTCTGAGGTGCTCACCGGTGCAGGATATCGCCTCACGGTGACTGGTTCGCGACTGGGACAACTCGGCACCGCGCGGTGCGGTGCCCGCCGCGGCGCCGTGGGACCGCTGGTGAGCCTGTTGGGTGCCGGGAGCGGGACTCGAACCCGCACGCCCTTTCGAGCAGAGCATTTTGAGTGCTCCGTGTCTGCCATTCCACCACCCCGGCCGGTGACCGGGACAGCATACCGGCCGAGGGCGGCAGGGCCTCACTCCCGCTCGAGGATCTTCCGGTAGGCAGGGGCCCTGCCATAGACGGCATCCCCCACGCGGTGCAGGCGCAGGGCGTTGGTGGCTCCGGCCGTGCCCGGCGGGGAGCCCGCCACGACCACGATCAACTCACCCTCCTGGCACCGCTGCTGCTCGACCAGCACCCGGTCGACCTGCAGGACCATCTCGTCGGTGTGCTCCACCATGGGGGTCAGGAACGTCTCGACGCCCCAGGTCATCGCCAGCTGGGAGCGGGTGGCGGGCACCGGCGTGAACGCCATCATCGGGATCTTGCTGCGCAGCCGGGCCATCCGGCGTGCCGAGTCGCCCGTCTGGGTGAAGGTCACCATGTAGGCGGTGTCCAGGAGCTCGGCGATCTCTGCGGCGGCCTTGGTCACCGCACCGCCGGTAGTGTGCGGGTTGGTCCCCAGCGGAACGATGCGGTCCAGGCCGTGCTCCTCGGTCGCCTCGATGATCGTGGCCATCGTCTCGACAGCCTTGATGGGCCAGGCCCCGACGCTCGTCTCGCCCGAGAGCATGATGGCGTCCGCACCGTCGAGCACTGCATTGGCGCAGTCACTGGCCTCGGCGCGCGTGGGCCGCGGGTTCGTGATCATCGACTCCAGGACCTGCGTCGCGACGATCACCGGTTTGGCGTTGCGCCGGGCCACCTCGATGGCCTCCTTCTGGACCAGCGGAACCGCCTCGAGCGGCAGCTCCACGCCCAGGTCCCCGCGGGCCACCATGATCCCGTCGAAGGCCGCGACGATGTCGTCCAGGTTCTCCACGGCCTGCGGCTTCTCGATCTTGGCGATGACCGGCAGGCGCATCCCCTCCTCGTCCATGATCCGGTGCACCTCCTCGATGTCCTTGCCGCTGCGCACGAAGGACAGGGCGATGACGTCGACCCGGGTGCGCAGGGCCCACCGCAGGTCCTCGGCGTCCTTCTCACTCAGGGCCGGCACGGACACGGCCGTCCCCGGCAGGTTGATGCCCTTGTTGTCCGAGACCGCGCCACCGATGACGACGGTCGTGACCACGTCGGTGTCGGTCACGTCGATGACCTTCAGCTGCACCTTGCCGTCGTCGATGAGCAGGTCGTCACCGACCTGGACATCACCGGCCAGCCCGTCATAGGTGGTGCCGACGATCTGCTGGTCCCCCGGCACGTCCCGCACGGTGATCGTGAAGCTCGCGCCGGGGACGAGCTCGATCGGCCCGTCGGCGAAGGTGCCGGTCCGGATCTTGGGGCCCTGCAGGTCCGCCAGCACGGCGACGGCGTGCTTCATCTCGTCACCGGCCTGGCGCACCATGTGGTAGCGGCGGTCGTGGTCCTCATGGTTGCCGTGGGACATGTTCATCCGGGCAACATCCATGCCCGCACCTACGAGGGCACGGATGCCTTCGTAGGTGTCGGTGGCAGGTCCCAGCGTGCAGACAATCTTGGCTCGGCGCATGACCACCAGACTAGGTGCACCGAGCCCGTTTCGGACGACCGGCGCGGGCGACTACTGGCGGTTTGCGAGGATGCCGGTCAGGGCGGTCGGGTCATAGAGGAGGTTGTTCATGTCCTCGCTGCCCAGCTCCTCACCGTCGATGAAGACCCGTGGGCTGCCGGTCACACCCTCCTGGTTGGACCTGGTCTGCATGTCGCGGACGTAGTCGAAGTGCGTCTCGTCGTCGAGGCACCCGGTGAACTCCTCGATGTCGTCGACTCCCACCTGGTCAGCCGTGTCGATCAGCTGCTCGTCGGTCCAGCCGGCGCCCTCCTCGGGCTGCTCCGCATAGAGCGCCGCGTGGTAGGGCACAAAGGCACCCTGGTCATCGGCGCACATCGCGGCGTTCGCGGCGCGGATCGAGGAGTCGTTGCCGATGTTGCCGTCGAGGAACGACATCAGGGTGTAGGTCAGCTGGATCTCGCCCGCCTGCGCCGCCTTGGTGAAGGCCGCACCGGAGGTCTGCTCCAGCAGTCCGCACCACGGGCACTGGAAGTCCTCATAGATGTGCACCACAGGCACGTCCTCGCCCGCGTCCCCGACCCGGATGCCCCCGGCGTTGGGCAGCGCGCTGGCGGAGCTGGCACCGCCGCTGATCGAGGCGCTGTCCCCCGTCCCCACCGGGTCTGGCCGCACCACGATGTAGACGGAGACGGCGATGATCGCGACGACGAGCGCCACCACGCCGCCGATCAGGCCCATCGACGGACCCTTCGTCGGGGGCGGGGCGACCTTGACTGGTGGACGGGGCATCAGAGACTGCCTTTCGTGACAGACGGTGCGGTATGCCGGGGGTCACCGGCCGTTTCGGAAGGTGCCGCGGGGCGGCGGAACAGGAGAGTGTCGAGGGCCAGCAGCGAGCGCGGGCGGACCACGAGCCAGAGCCCGGCCAGCGCCAGTGCTGCGTCGCGCACGATCTCTTGCAGATAGGCGGTCTCGGACGGGTCGATCGGACCGCCGGTGCCGAAGCAGCCACAGTCGATGGCCAGACCACGGGCCCACGCGGAGGCGATGCCGGCGATGAAGATGACCATCAGGAGCCCGCCGACCAGGGCGCTCCACCGGGTCAGCAGTCCGACGACGAGCAGTAGGCCCACGGCGATCTCGACGATCGGGAGCATCAGGCCGATCATCTCGGCCAGGCGGTAGTCGAACAGCCGGTAGGCCACCACGGACTGGATCGACCCGGTGGGGTCGCCCACCTTGAGCAGCCCGGCTGCCAGGAGGACTCCGCCCAGGGCCAACCGGCAGACGAGTCCGATCAGGTCCAACACGCGCGCCCGGCTCATCCCCGACGCACTCCCGCGGCCAGCTCAACGGTCAGCTCGCGCAGCGGCGCCAACCCGGCGCCGGAGGCCACGCCGTCGCCCAGCGTGCGCACCAGTGCCGACCCGACGATCACCCCGTCGGCGAAGGTGGCCACCTCCGCAGCCTGCTCCCGCGTGGAGACTCCCAGCCCGACGCAGAGCGGGAGGTCGGTGACGGCTCGGGTGCGCTCGACCAGTGTGCGTGCTCCGGTGCCGACGCTGGTGCGGGCACCGGTCACGCCCATCGTCGAGGCGACATAGACGAACCCCCGGCAGGCCGCGGCGGTCGTGGCCAGCCGCGCGTCGGTCGAGCTCGGTGCGACCAGGAAGATCGGGGCGATCCCGTGCTCGTCAGCCGCTGTGCGCCACTGCCCAGCCTCGTCGGGGATGAGGTCCGGGGTGATCAGGCCCGCACCACCGGCCGCGGCCAGGTCGCGAGCGAACGCGTCGGGGCCGTAGCGCAGGATCGGGTTCCAGTAGCTCATGACGACCGGCACTCCGCCGGCAGCAGCGACCGCCTCGACGTTGCCGAGCAGGTCCCGCACGTGGAACCCGCCAGCCAGGGCCCGGTCCGCAGCGTCCTGGATCACGGGCCCGTCCATCAGCGGGTCGGAGTAGGGCACCCCGACCTCGACGATGTCCGCCCCTGCCTCGACGACGGCGGTCGCGGCGTCTCGGGACGTGGCGTTGTCGGGGAAGCCCGCAGTGAGGTAGGTGACCAGTGCCGCCCGCCCTTCGGCGCGGCAACCCTCGAACACGGTGCCCAGCGCGCTCATGACTCTCCCTCGCTGTCCATCCCGAACCACTGGGCGGCGGTCTCCACGTCTTTGTCGCCCCGGCCGGAGAGGTTGACGAGGATGACGGTCCCCGGCTCAGACTCACGGCCCAGCCGGAGCGCTCCGGCCAGCGCGTGGGCGGACTCGAGGGCCGGCAGGATCCCCTCGGTCCGGGCGAGCAGCGAGAAGGCCTCCATGGCCTCCTCGTCGGTCACCGGGTAGTAGTCCGCCCGCCCCGTGTCGCGCAGGTGCGCGTGCTCGGGTCCCACCGAGGGGTAGTCGAGCCCGGCAGAGACCGAGTGCGAGTCGAGGGTCTGGCCGTCCTCGTCCTGCAGGACGTAGGTGGCCGCGCCGTGCAGCACGCCGGGCAGGCCGCTGCTGAACCGTGCCGCGTGTCGCCCGCTGTCGACACCCTCACCGCCGGCCTCGAGGCCGACCAGGCGCACCGAGGGCTCGTCGATGAAGCGGTGGAAGATGCCCATGGCGTTGGAGCCGCCACCGACACACGCGCAGACGATGTCCGGCAGACCGCCAGTGGCCTCGAGGACCTGCTCGTGCGCCTCGTCGCCGATGATCCGGTGGAAGTCGCGCACCATCGTGGGGAACGGGTGCGGCCCGGTCACGGTGCCCAGCAGGTAGTGGGTGTCCTCGACGTTGGTCACCCAGTCCCGCAGCGCCTCGTTGATCGCGTCCTTGAGCGTGGCGCTGCCGTGCGCGACCGGCACGACCGTGGCGCCGAGCAGGCGCATCCGCGCGACGTTGAGCGCCTGGCGCCGGGTGTCCTTCTCGCCCATATAGACCGTGCAGTCCAGACCCATCAGCGCCGCGGCCGTCGCGGCGGCGACTCCGTGCTGGCCGGCCCCTGTCTCGGCGATCACCCGCTTCTTGCCCATCCGGACGGTCAGCAGGGCCTGGCCAAGGACGTTGTTGATCTTGTGGGAGCCGGTGTGGTTGAGGTCCTCCCGCTTGAGGAAGATCCGCGCAGCACCGGCGTGCTCGGCAAACCGTGGCACCTCGGTCAGCGGTGTCGGGCGCCCGGTGTAGTCCCGGTGCAACCGCGCCAGCTCTTCGAGGAACTCTGGGTCGACCATGGCCGCGGTGCGTGCCGCATCGAGCTCGTCCAGGGCTGCGATCAGGGCCTCGGGCACATAGCGTCCACCAAACTCGCCGAACCGTCCCACCTGCTGGGTCATCGTGCCTCCTCCACGTCCAGTTGACGTCCGCCTGCTGCCAGGAGTTCCCGCACGGCGGTCCGCGGGTCCGTTCCTGTGACGAGCGCCTCTCCCACCAGCACCGCCCGCGCCCCGGCCGAGACATAGTCCCGCACGCTGTCCGGCCCGCTGACGCCCGACTCGGCCACCCCGACCACCTCTGCGGGCAGCGAGGGCAGCAGCCCGGTCACCGTCCGCGGGTCGACCTCGAGCGTCTTGAGGTTGCGGGCGTTCACCCCCACGATCCGGGCCCCCGCCTGCAGGCACCGGGCCAGCTCCTCCTCGTCGTGGGCCTCGACGAGGGCGTGCATGCCGAGGGACTCGACCAGGCCCAGCAGGTCCACCAGGGGGGACTGCTCGAGGGCCGAGGCCATCAGCAGCACCAGGTCGGCGCCATGGGCGCGGGCCTCCCACACCTGATAGGGCTCCACCACGAAGTCCTTGCGCAGGACCGGCACGTCGACGGCGGCCCGCACAGCGTCCAGGTCGGCCAGGCTCCCACCGAAGCGGCGCCGCTCGGTCAGCACGCTGATCACGCTCGCGCCGCCCGCGGCATAGTCCCGCGCGAGGGTTGCCGGGTCCGGGATCGGGGCCAGGGCTCCCTTGGACGGGCTGGCCCGCTTGACCTCGGCGATCAGGTGCACTCCCCCGGGTGCGCTCAGGGTGGCGAAGGCGTCGCGCGGGGCAGGCGCGGCGTGGGCCGCTGCCTGGACCCGGCTCAGTGGCAGGGCCGCTTCACGGGTGGCCAGGTCATCGCGGACCCCGGCGAGGATCTGGTCGAGGACGGTGGACACCGCTCCAGCCTAGTCGGGCTGGGCAGGGGTTCTGGCCCCGGTGCGGGTGGTCTTGGTCACCCTGGACGGGGTTGCCCACTCCCCTCGGGTGGTGGGAGGAGGTCCGGCCCGCAGAGCAGGGTCAGCGGGACTCCCAGTGGCCCTCGTCATAGCCGGCGGCGTTGAGCCCCCACCAGGCGCCGGCGCCGATGATCGCGACCGCCACGCCGCTCCAGGTCGCCCAGCTCACGTTGAAGAAGACGCCCACGGCAAGCAGGACGGCGGCCAGCAACATGATGATCACTCCGGCCCACGCTGCGACGCTGTGGCCGTGTCCGGGTTCTTCCATGCTCACTCCTGTGGTTCGGGTCTCATGACGTGCGGTCGGGCGCATGCCCATTGTGCCAGTTAGTCATCCACGGTCGGGTCGTCGCCGCGCGACAGGTCGTCCCAGGCGTCGCTGCTGCGCTGCCCGCGCCGCTGCGCCGGTCCGGGAGCAGGAGCCCCGGAGGCGGCGGACGGCGCGGGGTCCGTTGATCCCGGGTCCGTCGGTCCCGGGTCCGTCGGTCCCGGGACCCCACCGGCCGGATCGGGTTCGCTCGCCGCCCCGGTCGCAGCAGGCTGCGGCGGACGGAACCACAGCAGTGCGCACAGGATCGCGCCGAGGAGAACCAGGACCGCCCCGAGCGCTCCGAGCCACGGCCAGAGGGTGGCACCCGCGTCCTCGATCTGCAGTGTCAGGCCGCCCGCGCCCGGCCGGTCCGCCGCGACCGCCTCGGCGACCGCACCGGGGTCAACCAGGGTGCGTATGACGGGCAGACCCGCCAGCACACCGCCGCCGGCCAGGCACAGGGCCGCGGCGAGCCGGACCGGCCGGGTCCCGACCAGTCCCGCCAGCAGGGCGGCCCCGGCCAGGAGTGCTCCGGCGGTCAGGGTGCTGCCCGCCTGGGCACCGGTGGCCTGGATGCGGGTGGAGCCGAGCACCGGATCGACCGTCGTGCCGGTCGCCCAGGTCTGTCCAGAGCCGACCAGGAGCAGGGCCGTGCCGAGGGCTGCCAGGACCCACCAGCGCCTCATCGCCCCAGCCCCGACGCAGGTGTCTGCGGGCCACCGGTGGTCGTGCTCATGGAGACCATCATGACGTCAGCCCTGCTGCTGGGCGGCCCAGGACTCGTGCATCCGCGTGTAGACACCACCGGCGTCGACGAGCTCGTGGTGGGGACCGACCGCCACGATGCGACCCCTGTCGACGACAACCACCACGTCAGCGGCCTCGGCCGTGGAGAGCCGGTGGGCGATCGCCACGGAGGTCCGGCCACGGGTCAGACCCTCCAGCGCCCGCTGGATGCGCACCTCGGTGGCCGGGTCGACCGCACTGGTGGCCTCGTCGAGCACCAGCAGGTCAGGGTCTGCCAGATAGGCCCGCGCGATGGCGATCAGCTGACGCTCCCCCGCGGACAGGGACTCACCGCGCTGCCCAACCTGGGTGGCCAGGCCCAGCGGGAGGCCCTCGAGCCACGGGTCGAGGCCGAGCTCGGTCATCGCGAGCTCGACGTCCTCGTCCGAGGCCTCCGGCCGCCCGAACCGGATGTTCTCCAGCAGCGACTGGTCAAACAGGAACCCTTCCTGCGGGACCATGACGATGCGTCGGCGCAGCGAGTCGAAGGCGATCTCCCGCAGGTCCACCCCGTCGACCAGGACGCGTCCCTCGCTCGGGTCCATGAGTCGGGTCAGCAGCTTGGCCAGCGTGGTCTTGCCCGAACCGGTCTCCCCCACGATCGCGATCCGGGTCCGCGGCTCGAAGGTCAGGTCCACGTCCCGCAGGACCCGGGCGCCCCCGGGATAGGAGAAGTGCACGTCGTCGAACTCGACGGTGATCGGTCCGCGCGGCAGCCGGATGCCGTCCTCACCGGGGTCGGAGACGTCGGCCGGGGTGTCGATCACCCCGATGACCCGGCGCCACCCCGCCACGGCGTTCTGCATCTCGTTGAAGATCTCAGTGGCCATCAGCACGGGCTGGGTGAACAGGTTGACCAGGAAGAGGAAGGCCAGCAGCTGCCCCAGGCTCACCATGTCGTTGACGGCGAGCACGGTGCCGACCACGAGCACGATCGCCGTGGTCAGGCCGGCGAACGCCTGACCGGAGACGAAGGCCATGACCGAGCGGACCTGAGCCCGGATGGCCGCGACCCGGTGGTTCTCGATGGCCATGTCGATCCGCTCCGAGGTGCGCTTCTCGACGCCATACGCGCGGATCGTGACAGCGCCGACGATCGACTCCGACACGGCCCCCAGCAGGTCGCCGACGCGGGTGCGCACCGCGGTGTAGGCCCGGCCCAGGATCGGCTGGAACTTGGTCACCACGACGACCAGCGGCAGCAGGCACAGATAAACCACGCCGGCCAGGATCGGGCTGTAGATCACCATCAGCACCGTGGCGACGGCCATCTGGGCGATCGACACGAGCAGCATCAGGCCGCCGAACTGGACGAACATGGAGATGGTGTCGACGTCGCTGGTGACGCGGCTGACCAGGGCGCCGCGCCGTTCGGTGCTCTGGGTCAGCACCGACAGGTCGTGGATGTGGCGGAAGGCCTTGATGCGCAGGGTCGCCAGACCCGACTCGGCGGCGCGGAAGAGCCGGATGTTCACGGCATACTGCGCGATGCTGGTGAAGACGATCGCCCCTGCGGCCAGCAGCACCATCCGGACGACGAACGCGACGTCGGGGCCACCCTCGGCCATGATGCCGTGGTCCGTGGCCTGCTGCACCACGAAGGGGATCAGCACCTTGCCGAGAGTGGCGAAGACCGCGAGCAGCACGGTCAGCCACAGGCCGCGGGCCAGCTCCGGGGACAGCTCGAAGCCGCGGCGCAGGGTGGCCACGGTGCTCAGCTGGTGACTGCCACCGATCTCACTGCTGGCCGCGCCCTGCTCATCCTTGCCTTGCTCATCCTTCGGGGCGGCGGTTGCCGTGCTCATTGGACCTCCTCGTCGGCGGCGACGGCCGCTCGGTCAGCAGCCTCGCGGGCATACGCGTTGACCAGGTCGCCGTAGCCGGTGCAACGGGCGAGCAGCTCGTCGTGGCTGCCCTGGTCGACGACGCTGCCTTGCTCGAGATAGACGATGTGGTCGGCCAGCTGGATGGTGGCCATGCGATAGGCGATCACCAGGACGGTCATGCCGTCCTTGGTCTCCCGCAGCCCACCCAGGATGGCCTGCTCGATCGCCGGGTCGACCGCGCTGGTGGCGTCGTCGAGGACCAGCAGCCGCGGCCGTCGCACGATGGCCCGGGCCAGGGCGATGCGCTGCCGCTGACCACCGGAGAGGTTGCCGCCCCGCTCCCCGATCACGGCGTCCAGCGCACCCGGCATGCCGCTGACGAAGCCGTCGGCGCGTGCGGTGCGCAGCGCATCCCAGACGACCTCGTCGCTCAGGTCCAGGCCCAGCGTGACGTTGTCCCGGACAGGGTCGTCAAACATGAAGGTCTGCTGGGCCACCAAGGTCCCCACGTCAGGGATCTCGCCCTTGCGCACGGTGCGCAGGTCGATGTCGTCCAGGCACACCGTGCCCGTGTCCGGGTCAACGAGGCGCAGCACCAGGTTGGCCAGGGTGGACTTGCCGGCACCCGTGGGCCCGACCAGCGCGGTGGTGCGCCCTGCCGGCACGTCCAGGGTGACCTCCCGGATCGCCATCGCCCGCTGCGGGCCGACCGGGGCGGTGTCCAGGGCCCCGGTGTCCTCCGCGGGCAGTATGTCGGCACCCAGGACCGCGCGCTCGGTGGGCTCGGCATAGGCGTAGGACACGTGGTCGGCGCGGGCCCGGGCCGCGCCCTCACGGGAGAGCTGCCCCTCGCCATACTCCATCGAGCCCTGGGCCTGGAGGACGGAGTCGACGCGGCGATAGCCGACGACCGACCGTGGGATCTCGGCCAGCACCCAGCCCAGCGCCCGGACCGGGAAGGCCAGGATCGAGAAGAGGTAGGCCACCTCCACGACGTCGGCCGCGACGAGGTCACCGGAGGCCACCCGGGAGGTGCCCACCGCCAGGACGGCGAGGGTGCCGAGCACCGGGATCGCCTCGATCACCGGCTCGAACACGCCACGGGTGCGGCCCACGTCGATCAGCGAGTCGCGCAGCTCGTGGGTCACGCCCCGGAAACGCTGCGTCTCCTCGGCCTCCCGGCCCATCGCCTTGACCAGCATGCCGGCCTCGAAGGACTCGTGGGCCACCTCGGCGACCTCGGCGCGCAGCTGCTGGGCCCGGGTGATCCGCGGCGACATGAACCGCTGGAACACCAGGTTCGCGGCGAACAGACCGGGGAAGACCAGGAAGCCGATGAGTGCCAGGAACGGGTCGACGGAGACCATCTGTGCGCCCCCGATGACCAGCATCACGATGACGCCGATCGCCATGGGCAGCGGGTTGAAGACCTGCCAGGCCGCCTCGATGTCGGCGTGGGCGTTGGACAGCAGCTGACCGGAGGGGTGTGAGTGGTGCCAGCTCAGTGGGAGTCGCAGATACTGCCGCGTGACCCGCTTGCGGTAGGCGGCCTGCAGGTTGAACCCGGCGACGGTGGCCGCCACGCGACGCAGCACAACGCCGATGACGTTGCCCACGAGGACGCCGACCAGCACCAGGAAGATCGTCCACAGCGCCCCGCTGGTGACCTCCCCCGAGGTCACTGCCGGGGTGATCTGCGTGGCCGTGACGTGCCCGATGGCCCAGGCGGTGCCGACCGTCGCCAGGGCCCACAGCGCCGACCCCAGCACGGCGATGGCAAAGACGCCCTTCTGCTGCTTGATGCCCGTCCAGATGACTGACAGGCCCTGACGCAGGATCGCTGGTGTCGGGCGAGGACGCTCGACCGGTCTGGTCGCAGAGGTCACGTCGGAGGAACTCCTTCAGGCGGGCGGATGGCGCCCTCGATTCCCGGCGGAGGCGCACCGTCCATCTTCGCACGACCGGTTGACAGTTCCGAATCAAGTCCCTCCCGCCTGGACCCGCAGGCCCACGGGGTGGCAGAGGCCAGGATCAGCTGCTGTGGTGCTGCACGAGGGCGGCCAGCCGCGCCGCCTCCGCACGGGCGAACGCGCCGTCGGCGCGCTGGATGCCCATCACGGCCAGCTCCTCGGTGTCCGCCAGCTCGAGCAGCACCCACGGCGTCCCGTCGGCGAAGCTGACCCGCAGGATCTCGGCCCACTCCAGCTGCCGGGCGTGCACGAGGTTGACGACCAACAGACCGTCGGCGCTGGCCAGAGCCCGGACCATCCCGAAGCGCCAGAGTCCCGCCGCCGCCAGCAGTCCGAAGAGGAACAGCAGGACCCGGTCGGCCGGTGCCCAGTCACCGGGAGCCAGCAGAGCCAGGCCCCCCAGCACGGCGACCGTGGCCAGCGCGGCCCCCCGCGCGACGAGAGCGCCCCGCCTGGGCCGGAACTCGGCATACGGGTCCTTGGTGGTCACCGGTCCAGACTAGGTCACCCGTCACGGACCTCCGCGGTCAGCCGACGCCGCCGCCCGAGGTCACCGGCACCGGCTCGGGCGCCTCCGTCTTGGCCGCACGCTTCCACACGAAGAAGCCCCAGACCACCAGGGCGCCATAGACCAGGAACATGACCGCCGAGGGATAGTAGCCGCCGTGCCACAGCAGCGGGACGCCGACGAGGTCGACCGCGATCCAGACCAGCCAGAAGTCGGTCCACCCGCGGGCCATGGCATAGGTGGCCAGGATCGAGCCGACGAAGATCCAGGCGTCCGCCCAGTAGTACCAGCGCGGCGCCTCCCAGCCGACCCCGACGGAGAGGAAGATCCACTGCACCAGCACGATCCCCACGGCGGCGGCCACGAGATAGGTCGTCCGCTCGCGTGAGCTGGCCCAGCGGGGCGTGATGGCGGGGGCGCCGGCAGTGCGGGTGCGTCGCGACTGGTCCCAGCGCCACCAGCCATAGACGGAGGTGATGATGAAGAAGATCTGGCGCGAGGCCTGCCCGAGCAGGCTGTGCTCCTGCGGCGTGCTGAACCAGACACCCATGAAGACGGTGAAGAGGAGCACGTTGCCGATGATGCCGATGGGCCAGGCCCAGAGCCGGCGGCGCAGGCCGCCGAGGGCCGAGGCCATCCCGAAGGCGTTGCCGATGACCTCGCGCCACAGGATGTCGTGACCCGCGATCGTCAGCGTCGCGCCGAAGAATTCGTTCCAGATGTCCACTGCTGTCCTTCGTGTCAGGACGGGAAAGCCCCGTCAAGCATTCGTGACGGGGCGCAGTGGAGGAGTTCGTCGAGAGACCCGCTCACCGGAGCGGCACGTCGGCGCAGCCGTGGGGACCACGGATGGCCGGCCCGCCGACAGGTGTCGGGTGCCTCGCGTGCTGCCTCCCATCCGGACTTTCACCGTCGGTCCCGGAGTTTCACCAGGTCAGCCGGCCGCTGGCTGCGGCCGGGTCGCGGACTATCACCGCCGGTTCGGAATTACACCGACCCCGGAGCACGTCAATCACCGACCATTCTGCCACAGTGCCCCCGTGGACCGCTGGTGCAGGGCTGCTCAGATCAGTGCGTATGCCGCCCAGCCAGGTCGCGCAGGACCTGCACCTGCTGACCGGCATCGTCGGCACCGAAGACCGCCGACCCTGCGACGAAGACGTCCGCGCCGGCCTCGACACACCTGCCGATCGTCTCCTCGGACACGCCGCCATCCACCTGGATCCACACCTGTCCCCCGTGCCGACGCACCGCCTCGCGGACCTGGGTCACCTTCGGCATCTGGTCGGCCATGAACGACTGTCCGCCAAAGCCGGGCTCCACGGTCATCACCAGGACCATGTCGACCTCGGGGAGCAGGTCGGCATAGGGGGCGAACGGAGTGCCGGGCTTGAGCGCGAACGCCGCGCGCGCTCCCGCTGCCCGGATCGAGCGGGCCGTGGCCACGGGGTCCTGGGCCGCCTCGATGTGGAACGTCACTGACGAACCGCCGGCCTCGGCATACTGGGGAGCCCACCGGTCCGGGTCCTCGATCATCAGGTGACAGTCCAGCGGGATCGGGCTGACCCGGCGCAGAGCCTCGACGACGGGCAGGCCGAGTGTCAGGTTGGGCACGAAGTGCCCGTCCATGACATCGACATGGGCCCAGTCGGCCCCGGAGATGCGGGAGAGCTCGGACTCGAGGTTGGCGAAGTCGGCGGACAGGATGCTGGGGCTGATCTGGAGCACGGTCGCAGCCTACCGGCGCTCAGCCGACCCGCAGGAGCGCCAGGAACATCCCGTCAGTGCCGTGGCGGTGCGGCCACAGCTGGGCCGTGGGCCCGGGGCCGGTGTCCGGCAGCGGATTCCCCGCCCGGTCGAGCAGGAGCGGCCGCACGTCCTCAAGAGTCACGTCGGGACGGGTCCGCAGCACGTCCTGGACCACGAACTGCGTCTCGGCCAGGTGCGGCGAGCAGGTGGAGTAGAGCACCACCCCACCCGTGGCAGTCGCCTCGATCGCCGAGGCCAGCAGGTCCCGTTGCAGGGGCCCCAGCTCGGCGAGGTCCTTGGGCGTGCGCCGCCAACGTGCCTCCGGGCGTCGGCGCAGGGCGCCCAGCCCCGTGCACGGCGCGTCGACCAGCACCCGCTGATAACGCCCCCGGTCCGACTCCCCCACCTCTCGACCGTCGTCGACGGTGACGGTGACCGTGCCGGGGTGCGCGTGCCGGACTGCGGCGAGCGTGTTGCGGACCAGGTCGGCGCGGTGTGGCTGGACCTCGTTGGCCCGCAATGTGGCGCCGCGCTGGGCGGCGACGGCCCCGAGCAGTCCTGCCTTGCCACCGGGGCCGGCGCACAGGTCGAGCCAGGACTCCGGCTCCGCGTCACCGTCCACGGGCACGCTCGCCAGCGCCAGCGCGAGCAGCTGCGAGCCGGCGTCCTGGACCGCGGCCCGACCGTCGCGGACCACCGCGAGCCCGCCCGGGTCCCCACTGGGCATGACCCACGCGGTGGGGGCCGTCTCGTCGGGGGTGGCGCCCGCCCGCTCCAGCTCCACCTCGGCGCCCAACCCGGGGCGGGCCACCAGCGTCGGGGCAGCGGCCCGGTTGTGCTCCTCGAGAAGTGCGACGAGATCCATGTCGACAGACTCGGCCGTGCTGCTGCCGTGGCCGATCAGCGCCGCCCGCAGGGCACGCACGATCCAGGCGGGGTGCGAGTGCGTCAGCGCCAGGCGTTCGACAGGGTCGGTGGTCGAGGCCTCCACCAGCTCAAGCCACTCCTGCCGCGAGCGTTCAGAGACCCGGCGCAGGACGGCATTGACGAAGCCTCCCGCGCCCGTCCCGACGTGCTGGCGCGCGAGGGCCACGGTGGCACTCACCGCGGCGTGGTCGGGCACCCGCATCGCCAGCAGCTGGTGGGCTCCTAGGCGCAGGATGTCGCGCACCGTCGGGTCGATGCTGCGCCCAGGTGGGTCGACCGCTGCGTCCAGCACCGCGTCATACAGTCCCTGCATGCGCAGGGTGCCGTAGGTCAGTTCCGTTGCGAAGCCAGCGTCACGGCCGTGCAGACCGGCGGTGCGGAGGGCCTTGGGCAGGACCAGGTTGGCATAGCCACCGTCGGCGACGGCACGCATCACGGCATAGGCCGTGTCGCGCGCCGGGTCGCCCCGTCGCGCGCGCTGCGCCGGAGCCTGGGCCGAGCGCTGACGGGGCCCGCGCCCCCTCCCGGACCGGGACCCTGACGGTCGTCCCCTCTGGTCGTCAGCCACCAAGCAGCTCCTCAGCCTCGATCCGCGCGCCGCGGGCCCAGTCGGTGGCCGGCATCGCCTTCTTGCCCTGGGGCTGAACGGTCCCGAGCCGGACCGGGTCGCTCCCGGTCCCGACCAGCACCGACCCGCGCCCCACCTCGATCTCCCCGGGTCGCAGATGGGGACCAGGCTGGTCAACGTCGTGACTCTGGGCCGGGCCTCCCGCGTGCACGGTGGCCTGGTCGGCCCGGGCCAGCGGTTGCACCTTGAGCCGGTCCCCCCGGAAGGTGGTCCAGGCGCCCGGGGCCGGAGTGCACCCCCGCACCAGCCGGTCGACAGCATAGGCCGGTCGGGACCAGTCGATGCGGGCGTCCTCCACCGTGAGCTTCGGGGCGTGGGACACGCCGTCCGCCGGCTGAGGCTGGGCCGTCAGCGACCCCTCCTCCAACCCGTCCAGCGTCGCCACCAGCAGCTCAGCACCCGCCGTCGCGAGGCGCTCCAGGAGGTCACCCGAGGTGTCGGTTGCTCGGATCGGCTCGGTGAGCGAGCCGAGCACGGGGCCCGTGTCCAGGCCCTCCTCGAGCACGAAGGTCGTCGCCCCGGTCAGCTCGTCACCCGCGAGCAGCGCCCGTTGCACCGGGGCAGCTCCGCGCCAGGAGGGCAGCAGGGAGAAGTGCAGGTTGACCCAGCCGAGGCGGGGCACCTGCAGCAGGGCGGACGGGATCAGCGCGCCATAGGCCACAACCGGGCACGCGTCGGGAGCCAGCGTCACGAGGCGGGTGGCGAGCTCTGGGTCGCGGGTGCTCTGCGGGGACAGCACCTCCAGTCCGTGCTCGGCTGCGATCTCGCCCACGGGCGAGGTCACCACCTTCCGACCCCGCCCGGCACGCGCAGCCGGTCTGGTGATGACGGCCGCCACCTCGTGCCGGGACGCGAGCAGGGCCCGCAGGGCCAGCGCGGCCGGCTCAGGGGTGCCGGCAAAGACGACGCGCACGAGATTCCTTCCGTTGGTCCAGCTGGTTCGTCGACCGGCGCAGCCCCACATGGACGCACACAACCGACCGTGCCGTGACCCGCCTGCTCGTCGCAGCGGGTCACGGCACGTCAATCTACCGCCTGGGTCAGAGGTCCTTCGGGTCCTCGCTCGCCGCCGATGCAGCGTGGAAGTCCTCGACGAGCTTGATCTCAGAGATCTCGTCGCCCAGTGCGGTCAGCAGCGCATGCCGATCTTCACGGCGCGTCCTCTGCTCGCGTGGGTCCGGCACCGGAGCCGCTGCGAGCAGACGCTGGGTGTATTCCTCCTGCGGGTTCAGCAGGACCTGCTCTCGCGGACCCGCCTCGACCACCTTGCCGTTCTGAAGCACCACCACCTTGTGCGCCAGCAGGTCGATGACCGCGAGGTCGTGGCTGATGAAGAGGCAGGCGAACTTGTAGCGGGACTGCAGATCACTGAAGATGTTGAGCACCTTGGCCTGCACCGACACATCGAGCGCCGACGTCGGTTCGTCGGCGACGAGCAGCTCCGGGTCGAGGACCAGGGCACGCGCGATCGAGATGCGCTGCCGCTGGCCACCGGAGACCTCGTGCGGATAGCGGTTGTAGACCTCCCGCGGCAGCTCGACGGCGTCCAGCAGCTCATAGACCTTCTGCTCGCGCTCCTGGCGGTTGCCCACCTTGTGCACCACCATCGGCTCGCTGATGCACTCCCCGATCGGCACTCGGGGGTTCAGCGAGGCCGCAGGGTCCTGGAAGATCACGCCGATGCGTCGCCGGATGGCCTTGAGGTCGCGCCGCTTCATGCCCGCGATGTCCTCGCCGAGCAGCTTGAACGAGCCGCCGGCAGCAGGGATCAGGCCCAAGGCGCATCGACCGATGGTCGACTTGCCCGAACCGGACTCACCCACGAGCCCCACGATCTCGCCGTGGCGCACCTGGAAACTGACGTCATCCACCGCCCGGAAGGGCGGCTTGCCCATCCGGTGATACTCGATGACGAGGTTCTCCAGATCGATGGCCAGCCCCGCGTCCTCGTCGACCGTCACCTGCGAGGTGTCCAGACCGAGCTGGTTGCGGCCCGCGCCGAGCCGGGGGACAGAGGCGAGCAGCATCTTGGTGTAGTCGTGCTGCGGGTTGAGCAGCACCTCGTCGGCCGTGCCCGTCTCCACGAGCTCGCCCTTGAACATCACACACACCCGGTCAGCCATATCGGCCACCACGCCCATGTTGTGGGTGATCAGCAGGATGCCCGTGTTGAGCTTGTCCTTCAGCGACCGCAGCAGATCGAGGATGTCAGCCTGGACCGTGACGTCCAGGGCCGTCGTCGGCTCGTCGGCGATGATGACCTTGGGGTCACAGCTGATCGCGATGGCGATGACCACACGCTGGCGCTGGCCGCCGGAGAGCTCGTGCGGGTACTGCTTGACCCGTCGCTCCGGCTCGGGGATGCCCACCATGTCGAGCAGCTCGATGGCTCGTTGGAGCGCCCTCTTGCCAGACGCGATGCCGTGCAGCTCCAGTGCCTCGGTCATCTGCGTGCCGATGGTGAGCACCGGGTTCAGGGCGGTCATCGGCTCCTGGAAGACCATCGCGATGTCGTTGCCGCGCAGGCGGCGCATCGCGTTGTCCGACAGGTTGCGGATCCCCTGACCGTTGACCTCGATCTCGCCACCGACCCGGGCGTTGCCCGGGAGCAGGCGCATGGCGGTCATCGAGGTGACGGACTTGCCCGAACCGGACTCGCCGACCAGCGCGACGACCTCACCGGGCTGGACGTGCAGCGAGACGCCCTTGACGGCGTGCACGGAGCCGAACTCCGTCCTGAACCGGACGTCGACGTCAGAGAAGTCGAGGACGGCACCGGTCGTCGAATCTGTCGAGGTGGCAGTCATCAGTCGCTCCTGGTCTGGCGGGGGTCGAAGGCATCACGGAGGCCGTCACCGAGGAAGTTCACCGACAGCGCGATGCCCAGGATGATCAGGCCGGGCCACCAGAACAGCCAGGGTCGCACGGTGAAGCTGTTCTGGTAGGTCGAGATCAGCAGGCCAAGCGACGTGTCCGGTGCCCGGACCCCGAAGCCCAGGAAGCTCAGGGCAGCCTCGAGCAGGATCACGGCGGCGATGGTCAGCGTCGCGCTGACAATGATGGTCCCCATCGTGTTGGGCAGGATGTGCTTGAAGATGGTGCGCCACGGCGAGGTCCCGATGGCCTCCGCAGCGGTGACGAACTCACGCTCCCGCAGAGACAGGACCTCACCGCGCACGAGGCGTGCGAGGCCGGTCCACGAGACCAGGCTGAGCATGATGGCCAGCGGCCAGATGCCACCACCACTGCGCTGGCCCAGGACCGCTGCCATCACCAGGAGCGGGATGACGATGAACAGGTCGGTGACGCGCATAAGGATCGCCTCGGTCCAACCGCGGAAGTAGCCCGCGATGGCCCCGATGAGGGTGCCGACCAGGGTGGTCAGGATCCCGACCGTGAACGCGATGGTCAACGAGCGCTGGGTCCCCCGCATGGTGAGCGCGAAGTAGTCCTTGCCGGCGTCTTCCTGACCGAACGGCTGCTCGCCCCAGACCGGCGGGAAGAGGCTGAGGGTCGGTTTGCCGCCGTCCTCGATGAAGGCGGCATCCACGTAGCTCTTCGGCCACCATCCGGGGATGGGTCCCCACCCGATGGAGGTGATCGCCATCAGGGTGATGAAGACCAGGAAGGCCAGCGAGGCCATGGCCCCCTTGTGCCGGAAGAACCGCCGGCGGATCAGTTCGCCCTGCGAGTAGGACTTCTGGGTCAGGTCGATCTGCTGCTCGACCGAGAGCTCCTCCGACATCACCATGTCCCGGTGCTGTGGTGAGCCGGTGTCGCGCTGGTCAGGGATTGGCGAGAGGTGCTCCCGGCCGCTGCCGGGAACTTCTGGCTTGTCGTTGTCACTCATGGTGTCCTCCGGCGGCGGTCGAGAAGGGCTGGGGTGTCATCTGCAGCACGCTCCTCACGTCCGGATCCGCGGGTCGAGGAAGGCATAGGCGATGTCAGCGATCATGTTCATGAGCACGGCCGCGGTGCCGGTCACGAGATAGAAGGCCATCACGGGACCGGGGTCGACCCGGTCCAGTCCCGACTCGAACATCGCGCCCATCCCGCTCCAACCAAATACCGACTCGGTCACCACGGCGCCACCGATGAGACCGGCGAAGTCGAAGGCCACGATGGTGGTGATCGGGATCAGGGCGTTGCGCAAGGCGTGCTTGGTGATGACCACCCGCTCGGAGAGCCCCTTGGAGCGAGCCGTCCGGACGTAGTCCTGGCGGATCGTCTCCAGCATGGAGGCGCGGGTGTAGCGGCTGTAGGCCGCCAGGGAGATGACCGTCAGCACGACGGTGGGCAGGATGAGCTGCACACCCCAGTCCCAGACTCCGGTCCAGAACGGACCCTCGAAGTTGGGCGCGCCGGACCCGATTGTCGAGATCGGTCGCGGCTTGCGCTCCAGGAAGGGACCCCAGTTGCGGAGCAGCTGGTCCAGTGCGGTCGCCCCTGCAAACGCGACAGCCGTCCCGATGGAGACCCAGATGGCGATGCCCTTGTCCCAGCCACCCCATAGCCAGCCGGACACGATGGCCACGGCGACGCCGATGGCGAGCATCAGCAGCAGGAGCGGATAGGTCGGCTCCTTGATCCAGGACTGGAAGACGAAGAAGCCGACGACCCCGACGGCGATCGTGGTCAGGGCGGCGTAGAGGATCTTGGGGTTCGTGCGGCCCACCGTGAGGTAGGTCAGGACCACAGCGGCGCCGACGGCTATGAGGATGATCAGGCCGAGGCCGAGAGCCGGCTGTCGCCACCAACCCACCGAGTCGAAGTAGAGCATGGCACCGATCGCGAAGACCGCCGACGCCGCACCGGTGATCAGCTTGCGTCGCAGGTCTCCGCCGAGCAGTGAGGCAAGGGTCACGCCGAACAGCAGCCCGATGATGATCGTGGCTGTGAGTGATATCCCTGGATCAGCTATCCAGTCGTTGAACCGGATGGCGCCGTACTCCTTGAGCAGCACGGCAACCCAGAAGACCGGCAGCGAGAAGAAGAGGAAGGAGGCAAAGGTCACCGCGTAGTCGAAGCCGGAGTACTGGCGGATCGCGGCCAGGATGCCCATCGAGATGCCGATGATGATGGCCAGCACCGTCGCGAGGGTGACCAGGCGAAGGGTGCTGGAGGCGGCACTCGTCAGAGCGGACTGGATGTCCCTCCCGGTCGAGTCCACGCCCAGGTCACAGTTGAGCGTGACGCACTTGGCGACGCCGACCGCCCACATCCAGTAGCGGACGTACCACGGCTCTTCGAGGTTCATGTTCCGGATCCGCGCTTCCATCTGCTGTGGAGCGGTGCGGTCGCGGCTCTCGCGGAGGTCTTCCAGGGGGTCACCGGAGAAGACGGTGATGAAGAACAGGAAGACTGATCCCAGCACGAGGATGAAGGCGGAGACGCCCAACCTGCGCAAGATGAATCTGAGCACGGAGTTTTCCCTTCGAGGTACTGGACGCTGCCAACGCCCGGGTCGTCAGAGCGTAACGTCGATGTCGTGGCGTGTCACCCGCTCCGACGCTTCTTCAGCCCCCGTGAGGCGCAGTGACGTCAGACGGACCGGTGGGGCGGGACTCTTCAGTCCCGCCCCACCGCTACTGCCCTTGCATCTGGTGTGGTGACCCGTAGGGGTCACCGTGACCGGTGAGTCACCGGCCGGTGCTCACCAGATCAGTCCGCACGCACCCACTGCTCGGCGTTCCAGGCCACACCGGTCTGGCTCGCGTTGTGGATCACGTTGTTGAGGCTCGAGTCGAACGCGATCACACCCGGGTGCGCAAACAACGGGATGCTGTGGAGGTCGTTCCACGCCTCGGTCTCGATGATCGTCAGCTGCTCCTGCTGGGCGTCCTCGTCCAGCGTGGTCGAGATGACCTGCCAGGCGGTGTCGGCCGGCTCGTTGACCCAGCCGCCGAAGTTGCCACCGGGGTTGTCAATCTCGTACCAGAAGGACGAACCGGTCACCGTGCCGGAGCCGGCCCAGGCGAACAGCGCGATCTCCCAGTCACCCGAGGAGAGAACGTCTCCCAGACCCGGAGCTGCCGCGTCGGTGATCTCGAAGCCGACCTGGTCGCAGGAGGCCTTGATCAGCGAAACCTCGCTGGTGCGGCGCTGGTTGCCCGCGCCGTAACCGATGCGGATCTCGGTGCCCTGCTCGAGCCCGGACTCCTCGAACTTGGCCTGGGCCTCCTCCAGGTTGACCTCGTCGTAACGACCGTCGTAGATCGTGCCGACATACTCCTCGTAGCCCGGCTGGAAGGGGAAGACCTCACGGGCGTTCATGACGACCGCTTCTTCGTTGATCGGCTTGATCAGGTTGTCGACGATCTGCTGACGGGGCACGCAGTAGGCGAAGGCCTCGCGAGCCGCCAGGCCACCTGCATCCTCGGCGAAGGGGCTGCCCTCGGCGAAGTTGTAGTCCAGGTGCTCGAACGTCATGTCGTTGCCGGTCTCCATCGTGACGGAGTCACCCAGCGCCTCGATCTGCTGGACCGTGTCGATGGTGGCCTGCGGCTCGATGATGTTGAGGTCACCGTTGCTGAGGGACTGGACGTGGGTCTGCGGCTCAGCAAAGCGGAACGTCAGGTTGGACGTCGCCGGCGGCGGGCCCCAGTAGACGTCGTTCGGGCCCAGCGTGATGTATTCGCCCGTGCGCCACTCCGCGCCCGCGGCCGCGTCGATGGTGTAGGGGCCGCTGGACTGCGCGATCATCGGGTCCGGGAGCGTGGCGTCCGGGGACAGCCAGATGGTGTTCCACTGCTCACCGAGCGCCTGGAGAGCCTCGACGTCTGCGTCCTGGATCGCGGTGACCATCTCCTCCGGCGTCATGCCGGCGGCCTCTGCCGCCACGTGGGAGGGGAACGCTCCGCCGACCGTGAGCTCGTAGTCGGGGTAGGGGTCCGGGTAGGTGATCGTGAACGTCTTGCCGTCCAGCTCGCCCTGCGGACCGTCCGGCACATAGGTGCCCCAGTCGGTGGCCACGTTGTCGAACGCCGGGACGAAGTCCTCGTCGTCCTCCGGCGCCGGCCCGAAGACGCTCTCCGGGTTCTGAGCAACCCACTCGAGCAGGAAGTCGTTGTAGGTGATCTGCGTGCCGTCCTCCCAGACCGCCTGGTCCGAGATGGTGTACTCGACGGTCAGGGGGTCCTCGGACGTGACCTCGTAGGTGCCGAAGTCCTCGTCAGGGTAGACGGTGCCGTCGGTGCCGTAGTACCAGAAGCTGGACGCCAGGCGCGAGGACACGACCGAGTTGTAGACCGAGTTGGTCGCGGCGGTCGCGGTGTTCAGACCTGCCCACTCGTCCGCGCCGACCGAGTAGAAGATGTTGCCTTCCTTGGTGGTGATCTCACCGAGGTCGGGCTTGGCCGTGTCGCCGCCAGCGGCGTCACCATCGGGAGCGTCCGTGGTGGAGTCCTCGGAGTCAGCCGGAGGAGCCGAAGCGTCCTCGCTGTCGCTCTCGGTCTCCTGGCTGTCGGGAGTGGTGGGGTCCTCGTCGTCGGTGCCGGACGTGCAGCCGGACAGCACCAGGGCTCCCGCGGCCACAATCGCCATGGTTGTGCGCCTGATCTTCAATGTTCCTCCTATTGAGCGGACACTGCCACAGGCGGGCGCCGGCCCCCATGGCCGACACCCGACAGCCTGCAACGCGCCGGGGTGTGCGACTGCCAAGTTATGCACTGTCGGGCCGATTACCAACCCAAGTCGCGCTAAGGTGACCCGATCGTTACCGACTTGATACGCAATCCGGTGGCGTCGTCAAGAGCCTCCTGCGCCCGCTGCGCGAGGGTCAGATGCCAAGGCGGACGGATCGTTTAGATGTCGAGGTCGGGCGGGTCCAACCGCACGAGCAGTCCCCCGCTCTCCTTGCGCAAGCTGCGGCCTGCCCTCAGGTCTCGCAGTGCGGTCGACAGCGCGGCACTGTCTGCGCGGCGCTCTCCCTGCTCAGCGACATCGCCGGCACCAGGAGGCCGCTCACGCACCACGAGACGAAGTTGCCCGCCCTCCTCTGCCGGGCCGCCGCTGACCGCCAGTGGGCCGAGGACCTCCAGCCGGGCGGCATACGGCTCACCCGTGAGGACCTGCTCCGCGGCGGCCACCGTTGCTGGCTCACCGGTGACCGAGGCGGCGCGGCGCGCCGGCGGGAGGCCGAGGACCAGGCGCTCCTCGACCTCACGCACCGCGAGCCAGATGGGGTCCCATCGCACCAGGGCCTCCACCGGCGGGAGGGTCGCGTGCGGTGGCACGCCGGCGAGCACCACCGTGGCGCCGGGACGGGTCAGGGCTGCGGCCGCCATCCAGCGTCGGAGCGCCTCGACGCCTGAGTCGAGGCCACCCCGGTCGAGCATGGCCCAGCCATCGAGCAGCAGCGTCGCCGCATAACCACCCGCCGCCACCGGCTCGGCACCCGGGGTGGCGACGACCACCGCTGGGCGGTCGTCCACCGCGGACAGCACCTGGCCCGCGCGAGACACGACAACCCGGACACCCGGGAAGGCACGTCCCACCTCCTCGGCGGTGCGCGCCTCCCCCACGACGCTGGACCTGCGGGCGGTGGCTCCGCAATGTCGGCACGGCCGGCCGGCATCGGGCCTGGCGCACCAGGCGCACTCTGCCGCACCAGCTGCTCGGCCCACCCGCAGCGGTCCCGAGCAGTGGGCGCACCGGACCGGGGTGCGACAGTCCTCGCAGCTGAGCGCCACCAGGTAGCCGCGGCGCGGCACCTGCACCAGAACCGGTCCGGTCACCAGGCCCTCCTTGACCGCACGCCAGGCCACGCTCGGCAGCCGCGCGGTCGCTGCGCCCGCATCACGCTCGCTCTGGTGGCCCTCGCCGGCCACGATGACGCGCGGCCTCGTCGCCGTCAGCGCGACCGCCGAGCCGGGCACCTCACGCAGAGGACCGTCGCGCACCCAGGCCTGCACCTGCGGCGTGCGCGCGTAGCCTCCGACGAGCAGCCCAGCGCCACTGAGGCTGGCGCGGCGACGCAGGATCTCGCGCACGTGCGGATAGGGAGCCCGGGGCTCCTGCAGGTTGTCGTCCCCGTCGTCCCACCAGGCGAGCAGACCGAGGTCCTGCACCGGCGCAAACGCTGCTGACCGTGAGCCGATCACGATGTGGGTGTGGCCGCGCAGCACGCGGAGCCAGGCGGAGTAGCGCTGCTCAGGGCCTAGGTCGGCCGTGAGGCGGACGTAGGAGTCAGCGCCCAGTGCCGCATCGAGTGCCGCCGCCAAGCGGTCGAGGTCACGGTGGTCCGGTGTCACCACGATCGCACCACGCCCTGACGCGCGGGCAGCCACCACGGCAGTGGCCAGCGCGGCGGGCCACCCCTGAGCAGATCCGGCGTCAGGCAGCGCGGTCCACGCCGCTGCCGGGGCCTCCCCCATCGCGATCCGGCGCAACATCGCGGCCCCGGCCGGGTAGTCCTCCCACCCGCTCAGCACCAGGGACGGGTGCCCGGATGACGGAGTCGTCACCCCCTCGTCTTCCGCCGGCGGTCGACGGGCCGGGGTTGCCTTCTCGGCCCGCGCATGGCGAGGCGGGACGGCTAGTCGCAGCACGTCCGCGAGGGTGCCGGCGTAGTGGTCGGCCAGCTCGCGGCACAGACGGGCCAGGTGCGGAGTGAGGACCACCTCGTCCGACACCACCTTGAGCAGCGGAGTCAGCCGCCCGGTGTGCTCTGCCGTGTCCTTGCGTGCCAGCACGAACCCGTCGACCGGTCGGCCGGCGAAACGGACCCGGACCCGGACACCGGGCTGCGCGGCCTGCGCGAGCGTGGCTGGCACGGAGTATTCAAACGGACGGTCCAGGTGCGCCAGGTGGCTGTCCACCGCCACCTCCGCCACCGGGTCGGTCGCGGCCACCTCATCAGCGGTCCCCGAGCGCTGCGGGCCGGCGGGCGGGGAGGCGGGCACGGACAGGCCCGCCAGGGTCGGTTGGCTCTCCTGGCTCGGGGGACCCTCCTGGTCACCAGACATGGCTCAGACCGCCGGACCGGAGGCAGTCAGACCGCGGCCTGCAGGTCCTCGATGCGGTTGGTCTGCTCCCAGGTGAACGGCCGTTCCACCCCTTCAGCGACACTGCGCCCGAAGTGGCCGTAGGCCGCGGTCGCCTGGTAGATCGGGCGCAGGAGGTCCAGCTCCTCGACGATGGCGGCCGGGCGCAGGTCGAACACCTTGGTGATCGCGTCCTGGATGCGCTCGACGGGACGGGTCTGCGTCCCGAACGTCTCGACATACAGACCCACCGGGGTTGCCGTCCCGATGGCATAGGCCACCTGGATCTCGCACCGACCGGCCAGGCCTGCAGCCACGACGTTCTTAGCGACCCAGCGCAGCGCGTAGGCAGCCGAGCGGTCGACCTTGGACGGGTCCTTGCCCGAGAACGCACCTCCACCGTGCCGCGCCATGCCGCCGTAGGTGTCCACGATGATCTTGCGTCCGGTCAGGCCGGCGTCGCCCATGGGCCCGCCGATGACGAACTTGCCCGTCGGGTTGATCAGCAGCCGGTGGTTGGAGGTGTCCAGGTGCAGCCCGTTGTCACGGGCCCGGGCCAGGACCGGCTCGATGACCCGTGCCCGGACGTCGGGCTCGAGCTGGTCGCGCAGGCCGATGCCGTCGGCGTGCTGGGTCGACAGCACGATGGTGTCGAGGCGGACGGCGCGGTCGCCGTCATACTCGATCGTGACCTGGGTCTTGCCGTCGGGGCGCAGGTAGTCCAGCTCGTTGCTCTTGCGCACGGCGGTCAGCTGCTCAGCGAGCCGGTGCGCGAGCCAGATCGGCAACGGCATGAGCTCGGGGGTGTCGTTGCAGGCATAGCCGAACATCAGGCCCTGGTCGCCCGCGCCGAGCAGGTCATAGCGGTCGGCCGAGGCGTTCTCACGCTGCTCGTAGGCCGAGTCCACTCCCATCGCGATGTCCTCGGACTGTGCACCGATGGAGACCTGCACCCCGCACGTGCGCCCGTCGAAGCCCTTGTGCGAGTTGTCGTAGCCGATGTTGAGGATCGTCTGACGCACGATGCCCGGGATCTCGGCGTAGCCCGAGGTGCGCACCTCGCCTGCCACGTGCACCAGCCCGGTGGTCACCAGCGTCTCCACCGCCACGCGGGACTCGGGGTCCTGGCGCAGCAGCTCGTCCAGGATGCCGTCACTGATCTGGTCGCAGATCTTGTCAGGGTGCCCCTCGGTGACGGACTCGGACGTGAAAAGACGTGCCACAGAGGGCCTCCTCTAGGGATTCAGCGGCTGCTGATGGAACGGCGGCAGTCTACTGTCCGGCACCGACACCAGGGACGGCAGTCCACAGCTGGACGACCTCGTCCCACACCGCTGCGGCGATGACCGTCTTGCTCGCCGGACCGACGGTGCGGGCCTCGTCCTGCCCGGGACGCAACAGGTGGACCAGGGAGTCGTCCTTGCCGAACGTGACGTCCCGGCCGACCTCGTTGGCCACTAGGAGGTCGCAGCCCTTGCGCTCCAGCTTGGCCCGCGCGTGCGTCAGGACATCGCCGGAGTCATCGCCCGTCTCCGCCGCGAAGCCGACGATCAGGGGCGTGCGCCCGGTGCCCCGGTCAGCCACGAGCCCGGCCAGGATGTCCGGGTTGCGCACCAGCTCCACGCTGGGGGCGGCGTCCTCCTGACCGGGTCCGTGCGTCTTCTTGATCTTGTTGTCCTGGTAGGCACGTGGACGGAAGTCGGCCACGGCCGCCGCCATCACGATGACATCGACCCCGGGCAGCGCCTCGCGCACGGCGTCCTGCAGCTCCAGCGCTGTCTCGATCTCGACGACGTCGACCCCCGGGGGCACCGGCAGTGAGGCGTTGGCCGAGACCAGCGTGACGCGGGCACCCCGGGCCGCGGCGACGGCCGCCAGCGCGTAGCCCTGCTTGCCCGAGGACCGGTTGCCCAGAAAACGGACCGGGTCAAGGGGCTCACGGGTGCCCCCGGCGCTCACCAGGACGTGACGTCCCGTCAGGTCGGCAGGGGGCCCATCGGGGGGCAGGGCACCAGAAGCAGCGACGCCAGGGCTAGCGACGCCATGGCCAGCGACGCACTCGAGGGCTGCGGCAAAGATCGCCTCCGGCTCCGGGAGTCGTCCCGGCCCGGTGTCCGCCCCGGTGAGCCGGCCGGCGGCAGGGTCGAGCACGTGCACCCCCCGCTCGCGTAGCAGGCTGACGTTGGCCTGGGTCGCGGGGTGGGTCCACATCTCAGTGTGCATCGCCGGGGCCATCAGCACCGGGCAACGGGCCGTCAGGAGTGTGTTGGTGAGCAGGTCGTCAGCCTGGCCCGTCGCGGCCCGGGCGAGCAGGTCCGCCGTGGCCGGGGCGACCGCCACGAGGTCTGCCTCCTGGCCGAGGCGCACGTGCGGGACCTCGTGGACCGAGCTCCAGACATCGGTGGCAACCGGGCGGCCCGAGAGCGCCGCCCACGTGGGCTCTCCCACGAACCGCAGCGCGGCCGCTGTGGGGACCACCGTGACCTCGTGCCCGGCCTCGGTGAGCAGCCGCAGCAACAGGGCGGCCTTGTAGGCGGCGATGCCACCGCTGACTCCGAGCACGACTCTCATCTGGACAACTCCCTCAGGGCGCCGGGCGGGGGTGGGTCGTGTGGCTGGGTCAGCTCTCCGGGCTGGAGGTGTGCAGCTTGCTCTGGTTGATCTCGTGCAGCGCGATGGACAGCGCCTTGTCGGTCATCTCCGACTCGACCAGCGGCCCGACATACTCCAGCAGTCCCTCGGAGAGCTGGGAGTAGTAGGCGTTGATCTGGCGGGCACGCTTGGCGGCATAGATCACGAGGGCGTACTTGGAGTCCGCGTGCTGGAGGAGATCGTCGATGGGCGGGTTGGTGATGCCGTCCGGGTGGGCAAGAGTGCCAATCACGTCAGGGTTGTCCTCGTCGTCTCGGGGCGCGCACCTGCCCCGGAGGAGGTTTCCTCGGGGCGTGGTGAGCGGGGGTCAAACATCAATGATACGAGTTCTTCGCCCGCGCGTGAAACCTCGTCGTTCATGATCACCGCGTCGAACTCGGGCGCCGCGCTGAGTTCGGCGCGTGCCGTCTGGAGCCGGACCTGCTGCTCGGCCGCCGTCTCGGTGCCTCGGCCTGTCAGCCGGTCCACCAGGTCCTCCCACGTCGGCGGGGCCAGGAACACGAAGAACGCCTCGGGCATCGCCTCGCGCACCTGGCGCGCTCCCGCCAGGTCGATCTCCAGCAACGCGGGACGTCCTTGCGCCAGAGCACGCTCCACGGGACCCCGCGGCGTGCCGTACTTGGCGCGCCCGTGGACCACGGCCCACTCCAGGAACTCACCCGCCGACCGCAGCCGGTCAAACTCCTGGTCGTCCACGAAGTGGTAGTGCACGCCGTCGACCTCACCGGGCCGGGGCTGGCGAGTGGTCATCGACACCGACAGCCAGACCTGCGGATGGTGTCGGCGGATGTAGGCGGCCAGAGTGCCCTTGCCGACCGCCGTGGGGCCGGCGAGGACAACCAGTCGGGAGGAGGATGGGTCCGGGTGCTGCTCCCGCTCCGGGTGCCCCGTGCCCTCCGGGGCGCGTGTCAAGGGAGAATCAGCCCTCGTTGAAGCGCTCGAGCAGGTCGCGCATCTGGTTGGTGCCGAGCCCACGGACGCGCCGGCTCTCGGAGATGCCGACCTCCTCCATGATCTGGCGGGCGCGCACCCGCCCGACGCCGGGCATCGACTCCAGGAGTGCTGAGACCTTCATCTTGCCGACGATGTCGCTCTCCTTGCCCTCGGCGAGGACCTCCGCCAGGGACCCCTGCGCGTTCTTCAGACGGTTCTTGACGGCAGCACGCTCACGACGCGCGACCGCCGCCTTCGCCAGGGCGTCAGCTCGCTGCTCGGGTGTCAGCTGGGGAAGTGCCACGGTTGCTCCTTCATCGGTGTTCACAAGTGGGTCCTACGTGACAGCGGCGCACCGGTGCGTGCGTCGTCATCATCCTGCTTCCTGCTGCTGGCTCCTGGGCCGGAGATCGCTCGTGTGAGCATCCTCCCTGATCCGGTTGCCAGGAACTGTCACGACATGGGTACACCCTGCCAATCCTGCGTCAGGTCCACAACTTCGCGGTCAGTTCGGCAGTCAGCTGGAGCGCTGCCTCCCGGATCCGCTCAGGGCCTGGACCGGTGCCGAGGATACCCCTGCTCACTGGCACGAGCACACGACGTTCCACCCCCGCGAAGGTGGTGGCCAGGTCCTGCGCCGTAGCACCCTGCGCACCGACGCCAGGCGCGAGCACGATGCCGTGGGCGCCCACGAGGTCCAGGCCCAGCCGTCGCGGCCAGTCGCCGACGGTCGCTCCCACGACGATGCCGACGTCACCCGTCACCTCGGCCCCCGCGTTGAGGCGGGCCACCTCCTCCAGCACGGTCCGCGCGACCGACGGCTCCCCCGCGTGCTGGACCGGCGCGGCCTCCGGGTTGGAGGTCAGGACCAGGACGAAGATCCCGCGACCGCTGGCACCAGCCAGCTCGACCGCCGGGGCCAGCGCCCCCACCCCGAGGTAGGGCGTGACCGTGATGGCGTCGGCCGCCAGCGGGGCACCCTCACCCAGGTAGGCCTCGGCATACGCGCCCATCGTCGAGCCGATGTCGCCACGTTTGACATCCAGCACGCTGATGGTCCCGGCTGACCGCAGGTCGGCCAGGAGCCGTTCCAGCACCGCGACCCCGGCGGCTCCATGACGCTCGAAGAAGGCCGACTGCGGTTTGACGGCAGCCACCCGCCCGCCGACCGCCTCGAGGACGATGTCGCAGAAGCGGGCCAGCCCCTCGCCGGAGTCCGGCAGGCCCCACCGCTGTAGAAGCTCGGGGTGCGGGTCGACGCCCACGCACAACGGACCGTGGGTCTGCATCGCGGCGACCAGCCGCGGGCCGAGACGGACGGGGTCACCAGACATGTGGTCCTCCGGGTTCGAGAGGGTGGGAGCCGTCGGGCGGCTCGGGAGGGTTGGACGGATCGGGAGAGTCGGGCGGCTCGGCGTCAGCGGGTGAGCGGATCTGCGCCGAGAGTGCGTCATGGACCCGCCAGAGGAGCTCAGGATCGGCGAGGATGCCGGAGCCGAGCTGCACCCCGTCGGCGCCGCCCGCCCGGACTGCCAGGGCGCTCCGGACGTCATGCACGCCACCGACCGCCACGAGCGGCACGTCGGGGACGCGGGCGGTCCTGACCGCGTCGCGGAGGCACGTCACGAGCCCGAGCGTGATCGGGACGACCGCTGGTCCGACCAGATGGTGGCCGGGGGCCAGGGCCGGCACGCTGCCACTGAGCACCAGGGCTCGGGCGCCACCACCCACCGCGGCCCGCGCGGTGGCCACGGGATCGGGACACTCTCCGCCGAGCTTGGCCAGGAGGAGCAGATCCCTCGGCAGCTGCTCACGGGCCGCCGCGAGGAGCTTGAGGCAGGCCTGGGGGTCGACCGACCAGGGATCCAGCATTGGCGCCTCGGGCAGTCCGGCGACCGCGGGGCGCGTCGCTGCTCGGGGTGCGCCCAGGTCGATCTCCACACCGACCACTGAGACGAAGTCGAGGGAGCGACTCAGTCGCTGCAGGCTCTGCGTCACCGCGCCCACCGTGCTGCCGCGCACGGCACACACGACACGCAGGTTGCGGGCGTGGAGCCAGGGCAGCACGGTCTCAGCAACGTGCTCCACGGACAGCACAGGAGCGGGTTCGTGGACCAGGCCCGAGGGCGTCGCCACGAGCCGCGGTGCAGGCTCGGCGTCACCGGTCAGCCCGACCGGCCCGATGAGGACAGCGTCGAGAGAAGTGAGATCACCGAAACGGGCCAGCTCGGCTCCGGTGCCGCCACAGCCGGCGGCCGCGGTGACCAGAGGCACCGGCGCCCTCACGGAAGCCTCTCCCAATCCACGAGGTCCCCGCGCAGCACCGGTCCGTCGAAGCAGGGACGGCTCCGCTCCCCGCGCCGGTGCCCGGCCGCCAACGGCAGGTCACACCCTCCGCACAACCCGTGCCCGCAGATACCGACGGCACCGACCTCCACGCCCGTGACCTGACTGACCCTGACCAACTGGCTGGCCACGCGAGCGACCGTGCGGGACAGGGAGACCGGCCCCACGGCATACAGCACGGAGGCTGCGGTGCGGTCGGTCAGATCGGCGACGACGGCAGCAACGGCCCGGGGCTCGGTGAGGACGACACCGTCGGCGGAGCGGCGGGCCTGCACCAGGTCAACATGCTGGTCGGGATCCTCCGCGCACGAGACGAGGTGCGCTGCGCAGCCGACGGCCCTGAGCCGCTCGGTCAGCCAGCGCCCCACCGCACCGGCGGCGCCCTGCGTCACGACCACCGCGGTCACCGGCGTGGTCGGCATGCCGAACCCACGACCGAGCGGGCCGCGCACGGCCAGGACGTCACCAGGCTCGGGAAGCGGCCCCTCCTCGTCGGGGTTCTCTGCCACGACCAGCTCAAGGGTGCTGCCGAAGCCGACCTCGCTGTGCTCGCCGGTGATCCACCAGGTCCTGGGCAGGACGCGGTCTGCCCGGCCAGGTGGCACGGTGACGAACTGGCCCGGACGCGCGGGAGCCGCGATGGCCGGCACCACGATCGACAGCTGCCGGTAGGCACCCAGCGGCCTGGTCGCCACCACCTCCCCGGCCCGTCGGGCCCCCACCGGAGCCGTCATGCCTGCGCGGTCTCCACAGCGGGTTGGCCGAACAGGTCGAGCTGAGCGGCGTGCTCCTGCAGGGATGCGACCTCCATCGACCCGGCCCCGGCGGCCTCGATGCCCAGGACCGCCGCGCCCAGCTGCTGGACAGTGGTGATGATCGGCCGGTCGAGGCTGGTGGTGGCAGCGCGGATCGCATAGCCATCGGCCCGGGCATCCCGACCGGACGGGGTGTTGATCACCATGTCGATGACACCGGAGCTGATCATCTCCACGATCGTGGGCTCACCGGAGGGTCCGCGGCCCTGACTGTGCTTGCGCACCACCTCAGCCGGGATCCCGTTGCGCCGCAACACATCAGCGGTGCCCGAGGTCGCGACCACCGTGAAGCCGAGATCCGCGAGTCGCTTCACCGGGAAGATCATCGAGCGCTTGTCGCGGTTGGAGACGGAGACGAAGACCGTGCCCGACAGCGGCAGGCTCGAACCGGCCCGCAGCTGGCTCTTGGCGAACGCCGTGCCGTAGTCGGCCGCGATCCCCATCACCTCACCCGTCGAGCGCATCTCCGGACCCAGGATCGAGTCCACCGCCTGGCCGGTCTGGGTGCGGAAGCGCCGGAACGGCAGGATGGCCTCCTTGACCGACACGGGCGCGTGCTCGGGCAGGTTGCCGCCGTCGCGGTGGCGCGGCAGCACTCCCTCGTCGCGCAGCTCGGCGATCGTCGAGCCCAGCATCACCCGGGCAGCGGCCCGCGCCAACTGCACACCGGTCGCCTTGGCCACGAACGGGACCGTGCGGCTGGCGCGCGGGTTGGCCTCCAGGACATAGAGCACGTCCTGCGCCAGGGCGAACTGCACGTTGATCAGGCCGAGCACCCCGATCGCCTCCGCGAGCTTGCGGGTGGCCGCGCGGACCCGGGCCATCTCTTCTCGACCCAGCGTGGTCGGGGGCAGGACGCAGGCCGAGTCACCGGAGTGGATCCCGGCCTCCTCGATGTGCTCCATGATGCCGCCGACATAGAGGTCATGACCGTCATACAGCGCATCGACGTCGATCTCGATGGCCTCGTCGAGGAACCGGTCGACCAGCACCGGATGCTCCGGCGCGGCCGTCGTGGCACGGGTGACGTAGGTGATCAGCGACTCGTCGTCATAGACGATCTCCATGCCACGGCCGCCGAGCACGTAGGAGGGACGCACGAGGACGGGGTAGCCGATCTCCTCGGCCACCACCAGCGCCTCCTCCGCGGAGTATGCCGTGCCGTGCCGTGGTGCGACCAGGCCCGTCTCCTGCAGCACCCGGCCAAACGCGCCCCGGTCCTCGGCCAGGTCGATCGCCTCTGGTGAGGTGCCCACGATCGGCACCCCCTCGGCCTTCAGCGCGGCGGCTAGCGCCAGCGGTGTCTGCCCGCCGAGCTGGACGATGACGCCGGCCACGGGACCGGCCTGCCGCTCGGCGTGGACGACCTCCAGGACGTCCTCGAGGGTCAGCGGCTCGAAGTAGAGCCGGCTGGAGGTGTCGTAGTCGGTGGAGACCGTCTCCGGGTTGCAGTTGACCATCACGGTGTCGAAGCCGCGCGCGCGCAGGGCCAGCGAGGCGTGCACGCAGGAGTAGTCGAACTCGATGCCCTGCCCGATCCGGTTGGGACCAGAACCCAGGATGATGACGGCGGGCCGCTCGCGCGGGGCCACCTCGGTCTCGGAGTCATAGCTGGAGTAGTGGTAGGGCGTGGTCGCCGCGAACTCACCGGCACAGGTGTCGACCGTCTTGTAGACCGGTCGGACCCCGAGTGCCTGCCGCACACCGCGCACGACCGGCTCGGGGGTGCCGGTGATCTCGGCGATCTGGGCGTCGGAGAAACCGTGCCGCTTGGCCCGGCGCAGCAGGTGCGGGGTCAACCGTCCGGACGGCCCGGCCGCCGCATCGGCGAGCTCGTCCGCGATCTGGTTGATCAGGGCGATCTGGTCCAGGAACCACGGGTCGATCCCGGTCGCCTCGTGCGCCTGCTCGACGCTGACCCCGCCGCGCAGGGCCTGCTGCACGAGGATGATCCGGCCGTCGGTCGGCGTGGCCGCCTCGTCGATCAGCGCCTGGGCCATCTCCGGGGTCGGTGCCTCCTCACGCCGCCAGTGGAACGAGGAGTTCTTGCGCTCGACCGAGCGCAGCGCCTTCTGCAGCGCCTCGGTGAAGTTGCGCCCGATGGACATCGCCTCACCCACCGACTTCATGGTGGTGGTCAGCGTCGCGTCGGCCGCTGGGAACTTCTCAAACGCGAACCGCGGGACCTTGACCACGACATAGTCCAGGCTGGGCTCAAAAGCCGCGGAGTAAAAGTCGCGGGCGCCGGAGGCGTGGTGGGGGGCACTCGGGGGGCGAAGCCCCCCGAGCGAGGTGATGTCGTTGGGCACCTCGTCCAACGTGTATCCCAGGGCCATGCGTGCCGCGATCTTGGCGATCGGGAAGCCCGTGGCCTTGGACGCGAGTGCGGAGGAGCGCGAGACCCGGGGGTTCATCTCGATGACGATGATGCGCCCGTCCTGCGGGTTGACCGCGAACTGGATGTTGCAGCCACCCGTGTCCACGCCGACCTCGCGGATGACCGCGATGCCGATGTCGCGCAGCTTCTGGAACTCCCGGTCGGTCAGGGTCATCGCGGGTGCCACGGTGATCGAGTCGCCCGTGTGCACCCCCATGGGGTCCAGGTTCTCGATCGAGCAGACGACCACCACGTTGTCGGCGTGGTCGCGCATGAGCTCCAGCTCATACTCCTTCCACCCCATGATGGACTCCTCGAGGAGGACCTCCGTGGTGGGGCTGTCCTGCAGGCCGGCACCGGCGATCTGCCGAAGCGACTCCTCGTCGAACGCGAAGCCGGAGCCGAGGCCTCCCATCGTGAAGGAGGGGCGCACGACCAACGGGTAGCCGAGCTCCTCGGCCGCCGCCAGACACTCCTCCATGGTGTGCGCGATGATCGAGCGCGCGCTCTCGGCGCCGCACCGCTCCACCACCCCCTTGAAGGCCTGTCGGTCCTCACCGAGCTGGATCGCCTCGACGTTGGCCCCGATCAGTGGGCAGCGGTAGCGCTCCAGCACCCCCGACTCGTGCAGCGCGATCGCGGTGTTCAGCGCGGTCTGTCCCCCGAGCGTGGCCAGGACCGCGTCCGGGCGCTCCTTGGCGATGATCGTCTCCACGATCTCGGGGGTGATCGGCTCGACATAGGTCGCGTCCGCGACGTCGGGGTCGGTCATGATCGTCGCGGGGTTGGAGTTGACCAGGATGACGCGCACGCCCTCCTCGCGCAGCACGCGGCAGGCCTGGGTGCCGGAGTAGTCGAACTCCGCCGCCTGACCGATGACGATCGGGCCGGAGCCGATCACCAGCACGCTCTTGATGAACTCATCCCTGGGCATCGCGGGCCTCCTGCATCAGCTCTGAGAACCTGTCGAACAGGTAGGTCGCATCGTGCGGGCCGGCCGCCGCCTCGGGGTGGTACTGCACCGAGAAGGCGGGCCGGTCCTGGCACTGCAGCCCCTCCACGACGTCGTCGTTGAGGGCCACGTGGGACACCCGGACCGAGCCGTATGCCGTGTCGACCGGGTGGGTGGTGTCGCCACCGGGCCAGGCGATGGCGAACCCGTGGTTGTGGCTGGTCACCTCGACCTTGCCGGTCGTGCGGTCCAGGACCGGTTGGTTCATGCCGCGGTGCCCGAAGGGCAGCTTGTAGGTGTCGAGCCCGAGCGCCCGCCCCAGCAGCTGGTTGCCGAAACAGATGCCGAAGAACGGGATCCGCGCGCCCAGCACGCTGCGCAACAGCTCGATCTCACTCTCGGCGGTGGCCGGGTCACCCGGCCCGTTGGAGAAGAAGACGCCGTCCGGTCTGAGCTCACGGATCCGGTCGAAGCCGGTGTCCGCGGGCAGCACGTGCACGCGGATCCCACGCTCGGCCAGCTGGCTCGGGGTGGCCCCCTTGATGCCCAGGTCCAGCGCCGCCACGGTGAAGCGGTGCGCGCCCACGGGCTCCACGACATACTCCTCGCGGGTGGTCACCTCCCCGGCCAGCGCGGACCCCGCCATCTGGGGCGCGGCGTGCACCTTGGCGAGCAGCTGCTGGGTGGGCTCGAGGGCGACCGGACCGGAGAAGATCCCGGCCCGCATCGCGCCGCGCTCGCGCAGGTGAAGCGTCAGGGCGCGGGTGTCGACCCCAGAGATCCCGACGACCCCGTGCTCGGCCAGGGCGGTCTGCAGGTCACCCTGCGCGCGCCAGTTGGACGGCCGGATGGCGGGATCCCGGACCACAAACCCAGCGACCCAGATGCGCTGGCTCTCCATGTCGGCGGCGTTGACCCCGGTGTTGCCGATGTGCGGTGCCGTCATGACGACGACCTGGCGGTGATAGCTCGGGTCGGTCAGCGTCTCCTGGTAGCCGGTCATGCCGGTGTTGAAGACCGCCTCACCGACCGTCTCACCGGTGGCGCCGTAGGACTCCCCCTCGAAGACGCGCCCGTCCTCAAGGACCAGCACGGCCGGCGTGGTCAGCTCGCTCATGCCTGCGCTCCCCACACGAGTCCCTCACGGGCCGTGACGCGGCCGCGAAGCATCGTCAGGTGCACCCCGCCGACCAGCTCGCGCCCGTGCCACGGGTTGTTGCGCGAGAGGGACTTGGAGTTTGCGGCGTCGACGGTGACCTTGCGGTCCGGGTCGACGAGGGTGAGGTTGGCAGGTGCGCCCACGGTCAGTCCCTGTCCCTGGTCGGTGAGGCGTGCGATGCGCGCCGGGTCGGTCGACATGGTGCGGGCGACGTCCGCCCAAGTCATGCGTCCCTGCGCCACCATGACCGTGCTGATGACCGACAGCGCGGTCTCCAGGCCCAGCATGCCGAAGGCGGCGTCGGTGAAGGCGTGCTCCTTGTCCTGGCGGACGTGGGGGGCATGGTCGGTGGCGACGATGTCGATCGTGCCGTCGGCCAGTGCCTCGCGCAGCGCCTCGACATCCTCCTGCGGGCGCAGGGGCGGGTTGACCTTGAAGACCGTGTCGTATGTCGTCAGCAGGTCCGTGGTCAGCAGCAGGTGGTGCGGGGTCACCTCGGCGGTGGCGTCGATGCCCTGTGCCTTGGCCCAGCGGAGCACCTCGACGCTTCCGGCGGTCGAGACGTGCGCGACGTGGACGCGTGAGCCGGTGTGCCGGGCCAGCATCACGTCACGGGCGACGATCGACTCCTCGGCCACTCCGGGCCATCCTGGCAGCCCGAGCCGGCCGGAGAGCTCCCCCTCGTGGCAGCACGCGGTGGGGCCTGCCAGGCTCGGGTCCTGGGAGTGCTGGGAGATCACGCCGTCGAAGGAGCGGATGTATTCCAGCGCCCGGCGCATCACCCGCGCGTCGTGGACGCACTTGCCGTCGTCGGAGAAGACCCGCACCCGGGCGCGCGAGCGGGCCATCAGCCCGAGCTCGGCGAGCTCCTCACCGGCCAGGGCCTTGGTGACCGCGCCGACGGGGTGCACATCGACATAGCCGGCGCGCTGCCCGAGGTCCCAGATCCGCTCGGCAGACTCGGCGGTGTCAGTGACGGGGCTGGTGTTGGCCATCGCCAGCACGGCGGTGAACCCGCCCGCAGCTGCCGCCTGCGACCCGGTCTCGATCGTCTCGGAGTCCTCGCGGCCGGGCTCACGCAGGTGGGTGTGCAGGTCGACCAGGCCGGGCAGAGCCACCAGGCCCTCGGCGTGGTAGCGCTGGGCTCCCTCGGGCGCCTGGTCGCCGGCGTCGGGGCCCGCGGCAGCGATCCTGCCGTCGATCACCAGGAGGTCTCCGGCGCCCGCACCGGCCAGGTCGGCCCCGGTGATCAGCAGCGGGGAGCCGGTGGAGAGTGACTCAGTGTTCGGACGGGTCTCGGCGCTCATGCGGCGCTCCCTTCGCCGGACTGCGCACCGGACGACTCGCCCGCGAGCAGGTGATAGAGGATCGACATGCGGACTGCTACTCCCGCGGAGACCTGGTCGAGCACCAGGGACTGCGCGGCGTCCGCGGCATCCCCGGAGATCTCCAGCCCGCGGTTCATCGGGCCCGGGTGGCAGATCACCGCGTGGTCCGGCAGGAGGGCCAACCGGTCCTTGGTGAGGCCGTAGGTGACGGCATACTCCCGGGCCGTGGGGAAGAACCCGCCGGACATCCGTTCCCGCTGGACCCGCAGCATCATCACCGCGTCCACAGCGGGGAGCACCGCATCCAGGTCGTGCGAGATCTCGAGACCGTCGTGGGCCGACCACGCGCCGATGCCGGCGGGCATCAAGGTGGCGGGGGCCACCAGGGTGACCTTCGCGCCGAGCTTCTGCAGGCACAGCACGTTCGACCGGAAGACCCGCGAGTGGGTCAGGTCGCCGACCAGCGCCACGTGCCTGCCCTCGAGGTCGCCGAGTCGCTGGCGCATCGTGTAGGCGTCGAGCAGGGCCTGGCTGGGGTGCTCGTGCATGCCGTCGCCGGCGTTGACGATCGAGCACCTGGTCCATCGGGCGATCTGGGCGGGGGCGCCTGAGGCCATGTGACGGATGATCATCATGTCCACCCCCATCGCGTCGATCGTCTTCACCGTGTCGCGCAGGGACTCTCCCTTGGACACCGAGGTGCCCTTGCCGGTCAGGTTGATGGTGTCCGCGGAGAGCCACTTGCCGGCGAGCTCGAACGAGCTGCGGGTGCGGGTGGAGTCCTCGAAGAAGAAGTTGATGATGGTGCGGCCGCGCAGCGTCGGGAGCTTCTTGACGTCGCGGTGCTGGACCTCGTGCATGCTGACGGCGGTGTCGAGGATCTCGAGGATCTCCTCGCGGGACAGGTCAGCGATCGAGAGCAGGTGTTTCACCGGGCCTCGACCTCCGGCGTGGAGATGACGACTTCGTCGACCCCGTCGGTCTCGGTCAGGCGCACGGAGACCCGCTCGGCCTGGGCGGTCGGCAGGTTCTTGCCGACATAGTCGGCGCGGATCGGCAGTTCGCGGTGACCTCGGTCGACGAGGACTGCGAGGCGGACTGCGCGGGGCCGGCCGAGGTCGGCAAGGCTGTCCAGCGCGGCGCGCACGGTGCGGCCGGAGTAGAGCACGTCGTCCACCAGGACGACGACCTTGCCGTCGACTCCGCCGTCAGGCACCTGGCTGCGTTCCATCGCGCGGACGGGCTGGGAGCGCAGGTCGTCGCGATACATCGTGATGTCCAGGGTGCCAACCGGGATGTCGACGCCCTCCACCTCATGCAGGGCGGTGGCCAGCCGATGGGCCAGGGGCGCGCCGCGGGTGGGGATCCCCATCAGGACCAGGTCCTGGCTCCCCTTGTTGCCCTCGAGGATCTCGTGGGCGATGCGACGCAGTGCTCGGGCGATTTCTGACTGGGCCAGCACCACCCGTCCACCGGTGTCGTCGGTCGGTCCGCCGGAAGTGCTCACGGGGCCTTGGTCACGGGCAGGGCGCATGGCCCACTCCTTCCCCGCCTCACTGGACGGTGGTTAAAGGATCTGTCGGTGGTGTGGCCCCAACACTACGCCGCCCCTTCCCGACCGACGCACCGGGGCGCTTAACAGCCGGGTCTGCAGCCCCAACCTGCTCGCGGTCGTCAGATTGTTGCCCATAGGCTGGCTATCGTGCCTTGGACGTTCAGCAGCGGAGACTCGGGAGGGTCCTCATGAGGTTTTCACGCACGTTGACACCGGACGCGGCATGCCACTGATGGCCGCGAAGGGCTCTGTCTGTAGGGGCTATGCGGCCCTAGCGGTGGCCACGGTCCTTGGTCTCACTGCCTGCTCGCCCACCGTGCCTGTTTCCCACTCGCCCACATCTGTCGCAGCTGCAGCGACCGAAACGGACAGGGTGCGGCCAAGCACCGGGACGCCTGGTGGGACCGAAGACTCGGCGCCGACCACACCACAGGTGGCACCAGGGCCGGAACCTGGGCAGTGGTGCGAGGTGCCGCTGCCTCAGGCCTGGCGGGACGCGTTGAGCGCACCACGCGGGGCCGACCAGGACCTCTTTGCGACGTTGTTGTCGGTCCATGATGACGGTTCCCGGGCGGACGCTCAGTACGAGACCGCCGTGCCGGTCGAGCAGGGTGTCGTGCTGGTGTGGACCTCTGCCAACGGCGAACAGGTGGAGGTCATGGACCTCAGCGACACCCCTGGTCAGCAGGTCGTGGGCGCCTCATTCGACGGACGCTACCTGGCCTTCTCGGTCTATGAGAACGAGGAATTGTTCTCCAGCCCCTGGACGGGGTTCATCTGGGACAGCGTGGAGCGTGGCGAGGCAACACAGATTGCTGCCAGCCCGCGCGAGGACTACCCGGACGGGGCTCCAGGCGCACTGCCCCTGATGTACCCCCTCATGAACGATGGGATTGCCTACTGGCTGGAGTCCGATCCCACCGAAGAGGAGCGGGACTTCCGCGCGCTCAAGAGTTACGACGTCGGCACGGGCCAGACCGAAACCTTGGCTCGAGGGCCATTCGACAAGCCGAGACTCTTCGGCGACTCCCTGCTTGTCGGGTCCTGGCCCTCAGAGGGACGAGCCCAGGTCATCCAGGTCCCCATCGGGGCGAACGTGCCAGACCTCCCGGCTGAGTTACTTGCCTCAGAAGGGCTCAGCGAGTTTGTCGCGAGCGGAGAGTCTCTGGCGTGGGTGACCAGCCGGTCAACCGTGTTCCTCTACGATCCCGACCGGGGAGCCGTGGAGACGATCACCGGACCCGGCACCGCGATGGCGGGACAGGTCTGGGAGGTCGGCACGCTCACCCTCAACGGGGACGTGCTCACGCTCTACGGCCAGGACTCGGAACACGAGTTTCACCAATACGTCTACGACTCCCGTAGTGGCAGCTTCACCAGCCCCGCACCGTTGGGGTCAAGTGATTTCCACGCTCATCCCGGACACCTGTCGTTGCACCACGCGGACGCGCAGGAGGAACGCCTTGAAGGGCGGGCCGTCGTCCTGCCGATAGATGAGGTGCCGCCCCTACCGGACTGCGAAAAGAGCATCGACTGACCGCAGCGCCGCCACCACATTCCGTCAGGCGATGGTGGCCTTGACATCAGCGACGCGAGCGAGGAGCCCATTGACGAACTTGGGCGACTCGTCGGTCGACATACCCTGGACCAGCGCGATCGCCTCGCTGATCGCGACCGGATCGGGCACCTCGTCGTTCCAGACGATCTCCCAGGTCGCGACGCGCAGGGCGGCGCGGTCGACCGCCGGCATCCGGTCCAGCTGCCACCCCTGGCTGTAGGTCTCCAGGACCTCGTTGATCTCGCCCCAGTGAGCCAGGACGCCCTCCACGACGGTCACGGTGTAGTCCGGGAGCGGGTGCTGAGTCGTCGGTTTCGCGACCCGGTCAGCGAGGAGCTGGCCGACGTTGAGACCACGGGCCTCCGCCTCGAACAGGATCTCCAGGGCTCGCTTGCGCGCCTTGGTGCGTGCTGCCACGAAAGGGTCAGTTCACGCGGCCGAGGTAGGACCCGTCACGGGTGTCCACCTTGACCTTGGTGCCAGCCTCGAGGAACAGCGGCACCTGGATCTCGGCACCGGTCTCGAGGGTCGCGGGCTTGGTGCCACCGGTGGAACGGTCACCCTGCAGACCCGGGTCCGTGTGGGTGATCTCCATGACCACGCTCGGTGGCAGCTCGACATACAGCACCGCACCCTCGTGCTGGGCGATCATCGCCTGACCGTTCTCCAGCAGGTAGTCCCTGGCGCTGCCCATGATGTCTGGGGACACCGGGACCTGCTCGAAGGTCTTCTGGTCCATGAAGATGAAGTCGGTGCCGTCGTTGTAGAGGTACTCCATGTCGCTGCGGTCGACCGTGGCGGTCTCGACCTTGGTGCCAGCGTTGAAGGTCTTGTCGATGATCTTGCCCGACGTCACGTTCTTGAGCTTGGTGCGCACGAACGCCGGACCCTTGCCGGGCTTGACGTGCTGGAACTCCAGCACCTGCCACAGCCCCTTGTCCATGTCCAGGACCATGCCGTTCTTCAGGTCGTTCGTGGTTGCCACAGTGTCTCTTTCGGTATGTCGTGTGTGCCGCTCCGGCGCACGGGTGCACTCAGGTGGGGCACCAGTGAGGGCTCGGGATCGTCGGCCAGTTTAACCGCTGCACGCCCGCAGGCGCTAATGATCAGTCGGCGAGTGCCCGCAGCGCCAGCAGGTAGGAGCCGGCACCGAAGCCGGCGATCGTCCCGGTGGCAGAGCGCCCCACCACCGAGGTGTGCCGGAATGTCTCCCGTGCCGCCGGGTTGGATAGATGCACCTCGACCAGCCGCGAGCCCACCCCCACGAGGTGCGCGCAGGCGTCGCCCACGGCATACGAGTAATGCGTAAAGGCCGCCGGGTTCAGGACGACGTCCCAGCCCGCTGCGGCCGCCTCGTGCAGCCAGCCCACCAGCTCGGCCTCGTCGTCAGTCTGTCGACAGGTGACGTCCAGCCCCAGCCGCTCCCCCTCCCCCACGACCTGCGACTCCAGCTCGACCAGCGTCAGGGTCCCGTAGATCTCCGGCTCGCGACTGCCTAGCGCAGCCAGGTTGGGACCGCTGAGGACCAGGACACGTGGGGACACGCGCCCATCGTATGCGGCTCACTGACAGTCCGTATGCGGCAGAGTGGCGGGCATGACGTGGAAGACGGCGATCGGACTCCCCGCGGCCGGACTGGTCGCCCTGGCCACCCATGACCTGCTGCAACGCAAGCACGCGATCCTGCGTACTTTCCCGGTGATCGGGCACGCGCGCTACCTCCTGGAGAAGATCGGCCCAGAGCTGCGGCAGTACATCGTGACCGACAACGACGAGGAGCGACCCTTCAGCCGGGACCAGCGGCGCTTCATCTATGCCAGCTCCAAGCTGGAGAACCCCTACTTCGGTTTCGGGTCCGACAACGACATCGAGCATGCCGAGGGGTATGCCGTGGTGAAGCACCGCACGTTCGCCGACGTCTCCCCCAGCACGCTGCCGCACAGCGGTGAGCGGGACGTGGTGCCGTGCGCGAAGGTCATGGGGGCCGCGCGCGGCCGGCGGCACGCCTTCCGGCCGCAGTCGGTGATCAACGTCTCCGCCATGAGTTTCGGCTCGCTCTCCGGACCGGCGGTCGAGGCCCTCAACCGGGGCTGCGCGGTGGCCGGCGTGCTGCACAACACCGGCGAGGGCGGCATCGCCAGGCACCACCGGCACGGTGCAGACCTCATCTTCCAGATCGGCACGGCCTATTTTGGCTGCCGGGACGAGGACGGCGCCTTCAGCCTCGACAAGCTCAAGGCGCTGGTCGCCTCGGCGCCGGTCCGCGCGATCGAGGTCAAGCTGAGTCAGGGTGCCAAGCCCGGGCTGGGCGGCATGCTGCCCCAGGCCAAGATCAGTGACGAGATCGCCGACATCCGGGGCATCCGCAAGGACCGCGACTGCGCCAGCCCCTCGCGGCACGCCGAGTTCGACGACGTCGACAGCATGCTCGACTGGATCGAGATGCTGGCCACCGAGACCGGGCTGCCGGTCGGGATCAAGTCGGCGGTCGGTGACCTGGCCTTCTGGGAGGAGCTGGCCGAGCAGATGGCCACCACGCAGCGGGGCGTCGACTTCATCGCGATCGACGGGGGCGAGGGCGGCACCGGCGCAGCCCCGCTGAGCTTCGCCGACTCGGTCTCACTGCCGTTCCGACTCGGCTTCCCGCGGGTCTACCGGATCTTTGCCCAACGCGGCCTGACCGACCAGATCGTGTTCATCGGCGCCGGCAAGCTGGGCCTGCCCGACAACGCCGCCGTCGCGTTCGCCCTGGGGGCGGACCTGGTCTATGTGGCCCGCGAGGCGATGTTCGCCATCGGCTGCATCCAGGCGCAGCGATGCCACGACGACCACTGCCCCACCGGTGTCGCCACCCAGAACCCTTGGCTCACGCGTGGCATCGACGTGCCACTGAAGTCGGAGCGGACCGCCAACTACCTGCGTGCCTGGCGGCGCGAGATGCTCAAGCTGGCCGAGGCCTGCGGCGTGGTCCATCCTGCGCTCCTGGACCCCGATGACGTCGAGATCCTGCTCGGCAACCGGGCCGCGACACCGCTGCGCGAGGTCGCCGGCTATGAACCGGGCTGGGCGCTGCCCTCGCCCGAGCAGCAGGAGGAGGTCCGCCGACTCATGCTGCCCGCCTCCCGCGGCGGCAGCGCCCCGAGGTCGGTGACGGCTCGATGAGCTCCGCTGTCCCGCTCACCGACCGGAAGTGGACCGCGTCCCTGACCGACCCGGACCTGCCCGTGCTGACCGACCTGCTGACCGACCAGGTCCCTGGCCCGTTGGCCGCGGCAGTCGCGGCCGCTGACGGGGTGGTCACGGCTGTCGCGGTGAGCCAGGTGACCTGGTGGCCAGGACGCAGCGCAACGGTCTCCTGGGACACGGTCGTGGAGGGCGGACCACTGGCCGGGCGCGCGACCTATGTCGGCACGACCCAAGACCCGCCCGAGGGGGCGGTGGTCGTGGGGGACGGCGAGGAACGGGTCACGATCTGGCGTGTTCCGCACGACCCGTTCCTGCCTGCCCTGCCGACGGCCCTGCAGCCCGAGGTCGCGGCCGACGTCATCTCCTCACTGGGCGGCACGATCGCCAACCCCAGCACCCGTCTGCGCGCCTATCGCCCGACCCGCCGGGCTGTCATCGAGGTCACCGGCGAGGGCCACCGGGTCTATCTGAAGCTGGTGAAGCCGCGTCGGCTGCACTCCCTCCACCAGCGTCACCTCGACCTCACCGGGGTGCTGCCGGTGCCCGAGCCACTGGGCATCAACGAGGAGCTCGGCCTCCTGGCGATGCGCAGCATGACCGGCGCGACGTTGCGCGCCGTCCTCGAGGACGGGACGGGGCCGCTGCCGCACCCAGAGGTGGTGACCGGCCTGCCCGGCACACTGCCAGCCCTGTCCGGTGCCGCGACAGTCCACTCGGCTGTCGAGGCGGTCCCACGGATGGTCGAGCTGTTGACCAGGTTGCTGCCCATGGAGGCTGACCGCATCCACCGCATCGCCGAGGGCATCGGGCCCGACGACGTCGCCGACCGGGTGCCCGCTCACGGTGACTACCACGAGGCCCAGCTGCTCATCGAGGACGGCCGGGTCAGCGGGATCCTCGATGTGGACACTCTCGGCGTGGCCCGCCCGGGAGATGACCCGGGCACCATGCTGGGTCACCTGGCGGTCTGGCACACGATGTCGAGCCAGCCGGACCGGGTCGCGGCCTATGCCAGCGCACTGCAGGAGATCTGGGAGTCCCGGCTCGACCCCGTCGACCTGCGGCTGCGGGCCGCCGCCCGGATCGTAGGCCTGGCGGCCGGTCCGTTCCGGGTGCAGCAGCAGGGGTGGCCCATCGAGACCTCCCGCCGACTGGCGCTCGCGGAGCACTGGGTGGAGTCGGCTCGCGCCCTCTGATGCGGCCTCGAGGTCGAGGCGGCCCTGAATGCACCGTGCCGTTGTCGCCACCCTCGTCGTCCTCGCCACCGTCGTCCTCGTCACCGTCGTCGTCCTCGTCACCGCCCTCGCCGTCGGGCAGGCCGGTTCAAACGTCATGCGTTCTCGGTGTTGCAGAAGTTGGGCTCGAGCCCAGATCTTGCAAGACCGAGATCGCATGACGCGTCGCGCCGCTGCTTCGGGCCGGACGGGACGCCAGCACTGGGTGAGAGGACTCTCACCGGATTCCAACGACCTGCTCATCTGGGAGGTCCACGATGGAGTCATCACCAAAACCGGTCCCGAGTCCCGAGTCCCGAAAGGACAAGATCATGAACACCCCAGCTCCCCAGAAGTCCCGCGTCTGGAAGATCGTCGTCGCCACGACCGCCGTTGCCGCCGTCGGTGGCACCTCCGTCGCCGCCAGCTGGGCGGACCCGGCAGCCGGCACGGAGTCCATCTCCCTGAGCCAGCAGCAGTCTCTCGCGAAGGCCCCGGCCCTCGAGGCGAACGCACGGGCCACCGCCGCGAAGGACTTCGGTGAGCTGGCCACCCGCCTCGGCACTTGGACCGGCGACAGCGTCCCGGCCGTGAGCAGCGCGTTTGCCAAGGCGCGTGACCTGGCTGCGGCCCAGGACGTCCAGAGCGCCAGCGTGCAGTCGGTCCAGAGCGTCGCCTCGGTCGTCTCGGCTCAGTCCGTGCAGTCCGCCCAGTCAGCTCAGTCTGTGCAGTCAGCCCAGTCCGTGCAGTCGCCGAACAGCCCAGACAGCGTCGACAGCCCCGCGAGCGTCGACAGCCCCGCGAGCGTCGACAGCCCCGCGAGCGTCGACAGCCCCGCGAGCGTGGACAGCCCGATCAGCCCGGACAGCGTCGACTCCCCTGACAACTGACGGATGGTCAGCCAGCGTCAGCCACCGCCGTGAAGGCCTCGATGAGCACCTGCTCGTCGGGGCCTTCGAGCCGTTGCGGCGCGCCGACCCCCGAGAGGACCACGAACCGCAGCGTGCTGCCGCGAGACTTCTTGTCACGGGCCATGGCAGCGCGCAGCTGCTCCCAGGGCGCACCGGCGTATGACGTGGGCAGGCCGACCGACCGCAGCACCGTGCGGTGGTGCTCCAGCACGTCGGGCGAGAGGACTCCGCTGCGCACGGCGACCTCGGCGGCAAACACCATCCCGACCGACACCGCATCGCCGTGGCGCCACGCATAGTGCTCCACCTGCTCGATCGCGTGCGCGAACGTGTGGCCGTAGTTGAGAATCTCCCGCAACCCGCTCTCATGCAGGTCCGCATCGACGACGCGGGCCTTGACTGCCACCGCGCGGGAGATCAGCTCGGTCATCACCGCCGCCGTCGGGTCGCTCGCTGAGGCGGGGTCTGCCTCGACGAGAGTCAGGATGGTGGGGTCGGCGATGAAGCCACACTTGATGACCTCGGCGAGGCCGGAGACCAGGTCCGGCCGTGCCATGGACCGCAGCCACGTCGGGTCGCACAGCACGGCTCGTGGTTCGTGGAAGGCCCCGACCAGGTTCTTGCCCTCGGCGGTGTTGATGCCGGTCTTGCCGCCAACCGCCGCATCCACTACGCCCAGCAACGACGTCGGCAGCTGGATGGCATCCACCCCGCGCAGCCAGGTGGCCGCGACAAAACCTGCCAGGTCGGTGGCTGCTCCCCCACCGACGCCGATGACGAGGTCGTCGCGGGTAAAGCCCGCCAGACCGAGGGCCTGCCACGCACCGGCGAGCACCGACACGTCCTTGGCCGCCTCGGCATCCGGGACCTCGTGCGCGTGCGCCTCTCCGCCCGCGGCGCGGATCTGCTCCAGCACCCCGGCCACCAGCGCGGTGCGCCCGGGCTGGTGGATCACCATCACCCGCCGACCACCGGTGACCCACCCGCTCAGCCGGTCCAGCACCCCTGGCCCGACGTGCACGTCATACCGCCCGCCGACGGAGATGGCCTGCGCGCCCACCGGGGTCACGGCTCGCCCAGCTCGGCCACGACTGCCGCCACCACCTCGGCCGGGGTCCGGCCGGCGGTGTCGACCCGGACGGTGCTCACGCTCTCGTAGGTCGGGCGGCGGACCTTCATCAACCTGTTCCAGGACGCCCTCGGGTTCACGGCCAGCAGCGGGCGGGAACCGTCGAAGCCGACGCGTGACGAGGCGTCCGCGATGCCGACGTCGAGGAACACCACGCGGTGGCCGACGAGCGCCTCCTGGACGTCAGGGTCCAGCACGGCACCCCCTCCGAGCGCCAGCACCCCCGCGCTGGTGGTCAGGCTGGAGACCACGGTCTCACGCTCCAACGCACGGAAGAAGGCCTCTCCGTCATCGACGAAGATGTCCGAGATCGATCGGCCCTGGCTCTGCTCGATCAGCCGGTCCGTGTCTCGGAAATCGGCGTGCCAGTGGTCTGCCAGGAGTGCCCCCACCGTCGACTTGCCCGCACCGGGCGGGCCGACCAGCACGGCAAGGGGTCGTGTGCTGCTCACTCGGACTCCTGCCCGGCGCCGGTGTCCCCTGCGCCAGTGTCGCCTGTGCCAAGGTCCCCTGTGCCGCTCCCGGTCACCATCCCCTCAGGGATGGCCGCGAGATAGCCGGCGAGGTTGCGCCTCACCTCGGCGACCGAGTCGCCGCCGAACTTCTCGATGACCGCATCCGCCAGCACAAGAGCGACCATTGCCTCGGCGACGACGCCGGCTGCCGGCACTGCGCAGACGTCGGAGCGCTGGTGGATGGCGGTCGCCGCCTCGCCCGTGCTGACGTCGATCGTCTGCAACGCACGGGGCACCGTGCTGATCGGCTTCATCGCGGCCCGCACCCGCAGCACCTCTCCGGTGCTCATGCCGCCCTCGGTCCCACCCGAGCGCTGGGTCGTGCGGCGGACCTGTCCGTCCGAGCCGCGAGCGATCTCGTCGTGGGCCTGGCTGCCGCGGCGTGCGGCGGTGCGGAAGCCCTCCCCGATCTCCACGCCCTTGATCGCCTGGATCCCCATCAGGGCTCCCGCCAGCCGGGAGTCGAGCCTGCGGTCCCAGTGGGTGTAGGAACCCAGCCCCGGTGGCAGCCCCCACGCCAGGACCTCGACGACGCCGCCGAGGGTGTCGCCGTCCTTCTTGGCCGCATCGATCTCGGCGACGATGGCCGTCGAGAGGTCGGCGTCCAGGGTGCGCACGGGGTCGGCATCGATGCGTGCCACGTCATCCGGGTGCGGCAGGGTGTCCGCGTCCGGGGCGTCCTGAGCCCGCTCCTCCCCGGGGACCGATCCCACCGCCACCGTGTGGCTCACCAGCCGGATGCCGGCGGCCTGCTCCAGGAACGCAGCGGCAACCGCGCCGAGGGCCACCCGGGCCGCCGTCTCGCGGGCACTGGCCCGCTCCAGGACTGGGCGTGCCTCGGTGAAGCCATACTTCTGCATGCCGACCAGGTCGGCGTGCCCCGGACGCGGGCGCGTCAGCGCCTTGTTGCGGGCGATCTCCTGTGGGGCACCGATATCGCTGGCGCGCTCCAGGTCACCCGCCTCGACCGGCTCGGGGTTCATCACGGCGGCCCACTTGTCCCACTCGGAGTTGGCGATCTGCAGGGCGATCGGGCTGCCGAGCGTCTGGCCGTGGCGCATCCCCGCCAGGAACGAGAGCTGATCAGCCTCAAAGCTCATCCGGGCGCCGCGACCGTAGCCCAGCCGGCGGCGGGCCAGCGCGGCCTCCACGGCGGTCCGATCGACCCGCACCCCAGCGGGAAGTCCCTCCAACATCGCGGTGAGCGCGGGACCGTGCGACTCACCGGCAGTCAACCAGCGCAGCATGGCTGGCATCTTCCCACGTGTCAGAACAACGAGCTCAACGCACCCGGTGAGGTGAGCAGCGCCAGGACCGCACCAACCATCATCGGAGGACCGTAGGCGAGGTCTCCATCACGGCCGACCCGACGGGTCAGCAGCAGCACGAGCGCGAAGACGCCACCGGCAAGGAACCCCGCATACATCCCGATCAGGACGGTCTGCCACCCGAACCAGCCCAGCCCCATCCCGAGCAGGGCCGCGAGCTTGACGTCCCCCAGGCCGACTGCCAGCGAACCCCTGGCCAGGGACAACAGCGCCAGGAGCAGATAGCCTCCGCCACAGGCGAGCCCAGCCAGCACCACACGCAGGATCGCCCCCCACTCGGTCGCCACGACACCGGCGATGGACAGGCCCACGAGCAGCACGCCCATCGAGGGCCACATCAGGCGGTCCGGGAGCCGGTGCACGTCGAAGTCCATGGCGGCGAGGCAGACGCTGGCGAGCGCGACGACCAGCAGGGTGACCAGGACGATGGCCTGGATCAGGCGCGCGTGAGGTGAGTCCGCGCCAGGGTCCGACCCACCGGGCTGGGCCGGGTCGGCCACCAGCACCCGCCAGGCCAGGACCCACCACGAGATGGCGAGGATCGGGACCACCCACCACCGCGACCCCGGGATCGGCATCTCTTCCTCATCGGGCTTGCGATAGGTGACCCATCGCAGCCACCGGGCCACGGGGATGGCGACCACCAGCCCGAGCCCGGCTATCAGCCACGGCGCGACCGCGATCGTCACGGCGCCGCCCGGAGGGCGGCCGATAGTGCCTCGCCCATGAGTGCGACGGGGGCGTTGCGGCCGGTCATCAGCTGCACCTGCGCGACCGCCTGGTGCAACAGCATCCGGTCTCCCCTCGCCACCGTGACTCCCTCGCTTCGCCACTGGGCCGCCCACGGAGTCGGCCACCCGGCATACACCACATCAAACACCACGCACCCCTCCGGGAGCCGCCAGCCATCCACAGGCGGTGTGGCCCCGCTGGGCACGGTGCTGATCACGGCCCCCGGACTCCCCCACGCACCAGACCCATGGGCATAGTTGCGACTACTGACCGTCATCCCTAGCCGCTCGGCCAGTGCTGCGGCGGCGGGCCGGACCTGATCGCGGACCAGGAAGGTGACGTCGTGGGCTCCGAACCGGCTCAGCGCCAGCAGCGCCGACCGTGCCGTCGCCCCAGAGCCCACGATGACGGCGGAGCCCACCTCGCCCAAGCCCGCCTCGCGGAGCGCCATCTCCAGGCCCTGGACGTCGGTGTTGTCCGCCCGCCAGCCCTGCTCACCCCGCGTCAGGGTGTTGGCGGCACCCACGAGCTCTGCCTCGTCACCGCGGGTGACGGCGAGCGCCAGGGCCTCCTCCTTCAGCGGCATCGTCACCGACACACCGACCCACTCATCGGACAGGCCCCCGACGTGCGTGCTGAGGCCACCGGCCTCGACCTGGTCACGGTCGAAGGTCCAGTCAGCCAGGCCGAGCGCGGCATAGGCCGCCCGGTGCAGGACGGGGGACATCGAGTGGGTGATCGGGGAGCCGACCACCCCGGCACGCCGGGTCACCGCTCAGCAGCTGTCTGGGTTGTCTTCACACCACTGGAGGAACTGCTCGACGTTCTTGTTGTGCTCCTCCAGCGTGTTGGTGAAGACCGTCTCACCCGTCGACGGGTTGACCGTCACAAAATAGAGCCAGTCGCCCTCGGCGGGATTCATCGCGGCGTCGATGGCGGCTGCCCCCGGACTGTTGATCGGTCCGGGCGGAAGACCCGGGTGCTCATAGGTGTTGTAGGGACTGGGGTTGGCGCGCTGCTCATCGGTCGTGCCGGCGCGCCCACGCTCCCGGTAGATGAAGTGGATCGTGGAGTCCATCTGCAGGTGACCGTTGGTCTCGGAGTCGCCGGCGAGACGGTTCTCGACGACCCGCGCTACCTTGGGCAGGTCCTCGGCGAACATGCCCTCTCCCTGCACGATGCTGGCCTTGATGATGATGTCGTGCAGGTCCGCATCGCTGAGGCCCAGCTCCTCGTAGCGCACCGCGCCGAGGTCGATCATGGCCTGCAGCTGCTCCTCGGGTGTCGAGCTCGGGCTGAACTCGTAGGTGTCGGGGAACAGGTAGCCCTCCAGCTCGCCGTTGGCGGCCTCCGGCAGGTCCAGGGAGGCCGGGTCGACGGCTTCGTAGTCGGCCACCTCGTGGCCCGTGGCATCGGCCAGGACCGCGAAGACCTCGTCCTTCCACAACCCCTCGCGGATCGTGACACCCGTAGTCTGCCGGGAGTCTGGGTCGACCAGCCGGTCCAGGGCCGCACCGGAGCTCATCTGCTCCGCCATCGTGTAGGTGCCGGGCTGGATGCCGGTGGAGCGGGGGTCTGCGGCGGCCGTGTTGGAGAACGCCTCCGCCGAGGCCACGACGCCGGCGTCGAACAGGATCGTGCCGATCTGGCCACCGCCAGCACCCGGGGGGATGTCGACCAGCACCTCGCCGCTGCCGCTGCCCTCAAAGTCCTCGGGCGCGGCCGTGCCGAGCGAGATGTCCGGGATCATCCCCCGCACCGCGTTGAAGCCCATGATGCCGCCGACCACCACGACCAGTGCGGCGACCGCGATCGCGCCGAAGCGGACCAGCGGGTTGTGCTTCCTCCTGCGCCGTCGCGGGCGCAGCATCTGCTCGCCGTCCGCCGAGGCCGGGGCCAGGACGTCGTCGGCCAGCGTCTGGTCGTGATAGTCGAAGTCGTCGTGGAACTCGTCGAGGAACTCGTCGTCGTGCAGATCGTCGCCGTGCTCAGCGTCCTGCCAGTCACTCTGACGCGGCGCGTGGGCCGAGTCGTCCGCCGGGGGTCGGCTCATCGTGGGCTTCCCTCACTGTTGGTTGCGCTGCGCTTGGTCCTGGGTTTGCGCGTCACGAGCTCTTCACCGGCGGGGCCACCGGTGTTTCTTTCCGTGTCAAGGGCAGCCTGCAGTATGACGACTGCTGCCGCCTGGTCAACACGCGCGCGATGACGCCGCCCGGCGACGCCGCTGGCGTGCAGAGATCGGTGCGCATCCACGGTCGACAGTCTTTCATCGAACAGCCGCACCGGCACCTGACCCAGTCGTCGGCGCAGTGCCAGAGCATAGTCGCGGATGGCGGCTGCGGCCGCACCCTCGGTGCCGGCCAGGCTGCGCGGAAGCCCGACGACCACCTCGATGGCCTCTCGCCCGCGGGCCTGCTCGACGATCGCCTGGAGGTCGGTCAGGCCCTCCCGGTCACGGGTGAGCGTGGCGACCGGGGTCGCCAGGATCCCGTCCGGGTCGCTGGCGGCCAGACCCACCCGAACCTCGCCGACATCGACACCGAGGCGCACCCCGCGGCGCATAGCGCCGCCCGCGTCAGGCGCGACCAAGGGCCCGCCCGATCTGGGTGAGCGCCTCGCTGATCTGCGACGCGTCCTGCCCCCCACCCTGGGCCAGGTCGTCCTTGCCTCCACCGTTGCCGCCCAGTGCCTGGGCGCCGATCTTGACCAGCTGGCCGGCCTTCAGCCCCCGTTCCCGAGCCGCCGCGTTGGTGGCGATCACGATGACGGGACGGTCTCCGGCGGCCGACACCGCCGCGACCACGCTCGGGCGCTCCTCCCCGAGGCGGCCCCGCAGGTCGGTGACCAACCGGCGCAGGTCATCGCCGCCCACACCGGGGCCGGCGTCGTGACCGAGCCAGGTGACCCCGTTGACGTCCTCGGCCGAAGCCACGAGGGCGCCGGCGTCCGAGAGCACGGCCGCCTGGCGCATCGCCGCGATCTCCTTCTCGGCCTCCTTGAGCCGGGTCAACACCTGTCCCACCCGGTCACTCAGCTGCTCGGGCCGCACGCCCACGAGCCCGGACAGCTCGCTGACCAGGGCACGCTCCCGGGCGAGATAGCGCAGCGCGTCCATCCCGACGAGGGCCTCGATGCGCCTCGAGCCCGACCCGACCGACGACTCGCCGGTGAGCGTCAGCGCCCCGACCTGGCTGGAGTGCCGCACGTGGGTCCCTCCGCACAGCTCGCGCGACCACGGGCCACCGATCTCGACCACCCGCACCTGCTCGTCATACGTCTCACCGAACAGGGCGAGCGCACCGGCCGCGCGGGCCTCGGGCAGGGTCATGTAGGCCGCGGACACCGGCAGGTCCTGGCGCAGCGCCAGGTTGGCGACCTCCTCGATCTCCGAGCGGGTCTCACGCGAGAGCGAGGAGTTCCAGGCGAAGTCCAGGCGCAGGTATCCCGGCTTGTTGTAGGAGCCGCTCTGCAGCGCCGTGGGGCCGAGCACCTGGCGCAGCGCCGCGTGCACGACGTGCGTGCCGGAGTGAGCCTGGCAGGCCTGCACCCGCCAGTCGGGGTCGACCTGGGCGTTGACGCCCGCGCCCTCGGTGAGCTCGCCGGACTCGACCTCGACCGTGTGGGCGATCAGACCCTTGACGGGTCGCTGCACGTCGCGGACCCGCAGCACCGCACCGGACGCGGTCTCGATGACGCCCTCGTCAGCGGTCTGGCCACCGGACTCGGCATAGAACGGAGTGCGGTCCAGCACGATCATGCCGCGCTGACCCTGGGTCAGCGCCGGGACGCGGGCCCCGTCGACCACCAGACCGCGCACCGAGGCCTCGGCCGTCAGCGTCTCGTAGGCCAGGAACTCGGTGGGGCCGTGGTCGCGCAGGTCGCGCCAGACCTCGGTCGAGGCGTGGCCGGACTTCTTGGCCCTGGCGTCGGCCTTGGCACGCTCGCGCTGCTCGGTCATCAGGGTGGTGAAGCCCTCGCGGTCGACCTCGAGACCCTGCTCGGCCGCCATCTCCAGGGTCAGGTCGATCGGGAAGCCGTAGGTGTCGTGCAGGGCGAAAGCCTGGTCCCCGGCGAGGGTGGTCGCACCGCGCTCCTTGGCCTTGTCGACCGCGAGGTCCAAGATGGTGGTGCCCGCGACGAGGGTGCGCCGGAAGGCCTCCTCCTCGGCATACGCGATCTGGCTGATCCGGCCGAAGTCGGCCTCGAGCTCGGGGTAGGACGCCTTCATGACGTCCTTGCTGATCGGCAGCAGCTCGGTCAGCGCGGGGTCCTGCACGCCGAGCAGCCGCATCGAGCGCACCGCGCGGCGCAGGAGCCGCCGGAGGACGTAGCCACGGCCCTCGTTGCCGGGGGTGACGCCGTCAGACATGAGCATCAGGCCGGAGCGCACGTGGTCGGCCACGACCCGGAACTGCACGTCAGCACCGTGGTCGGCGCCGTAGTCGCGGCCACTCATCTGCTCGGCGCGCTCGATGACGGGGTAGACCTCGTCGATCTCATAGAGGTTGTCCACGCCCTGCAGCAGGTAGGCGACGCGCTCCAGACCCATGCCGGTGTCGATGTTCTTGCTGGGCAGCTCGCCGGTCACGTCGAAGTCGGCCTTGGACCGGATCGCGGAGAGCTCCTCCTGCATGAAGACCAGGTTCCAGATCTCCAGGAAGCGCTCCTCGTCGACCAGCGGGCCACCGTCGGGGCCGTACTCAGCACCGCGGTCGACATAGATCTCGCTGCATGGGCCGCCGGGGCCGGGCACCCCCATGTGCCAGTAGTTGTCCTCCACCCCGCGGCGCTGGATCCGCTCGTCGGGCAGGCCGGCGATCTCGCGCCACAGCGCGGCGGCCTCCTCGTCGCCGTCCGGAAGGTGCGGCAGCAGGCCGGGCCCGAGCACGGTGACCCAGACCTTGTCGGGGTCGAACCCGAGGCCGCCCTCGGCCTGGGATCCGGTGACCAGCTCCCACGCCTGGCGGATCGCCCCCTCCTTGAAGTAGTCGCCGAAGGAGAAGTTGCCGTTCATCTGGAAGAAGGTGCCGTGGCGGGTGGTCTTGCCGACCTCCTCGATGTCGAGGGTGCGCACGCACTTCTGCACCGACGTGGCGCGCTTCCACGGCGGGCTCTGCTGCCCCAGGAAGTAGGGCTTGAACGGGACCATGCCGGCGTTGACGAACAACAGGTTCGGGTCGTCATACACCAGGGGTGCGCTGGGCACCACGGTGTGGTCGGTGCCTTCAAAGAAGGACAGCCAACGGCGGCGGATCTCGGCGGTTTCCATGGGCTCCTCGTCGTTCAGGGGGACGCTGCACTCTATCTGCCGGGGCGGATCCCCCGGATGATGGCACGGAGCTCACGCCAGCGCGGCCCCAGCCGCTCCTCCCATCCGCGGTCGGTCGGACGGTAGTACTCAGCGTCCATTAGGTCGTCCGGGAGGTACTGCTGGGGGCCGACCGCGTTGGGCTCGTCGTGGCTGTAGCGGTAGCCCGCGCCGTGGCCCAGCTTGGCCGCGCCGGCATAGCCGCTGCCCCGCAGGTGGGCGGGGACGGCGCCCCCGCGACCGGCCCGGACGTCCTCGATCGCGGCGTTGATGCCGGAGTATGCCGCGTTGGACTTGGGCGCGAGAGCGTTGTGCACGACGGCCTGCGCCAGGATGATCCGTGCCTCGGGCATGCCGATCTGGGCCACCGCGTGCAGTGCCGCGACGGCGGTCTGCAGCGCCGTCGGGTCGCCCATCCCGACGTCCTCGCTGGCCGAGATGACGATGCGGCGCGCGATAAACCGCGGGTCCTCCCCCGCCTCGAGCTGGCGGGCCAGATAGTGCAGCGCGGCGTCGACGTCACTGCCGCGCATCGACTTGATGAAGGCGCTGGCCACGTCGTAGTGCTGGTCACCGGTCTTGTCATAGCGCACCGCCGCCTGGTCGACCGCCTGCTCGGCCGCCTCCAGGGTGATCACCACGGTCTCGCCCTCACGCCCCGCGGCGACCCCGTCCAGCGCGACCCCGGCGGCAGCCTCCAGGGTGGTCAGCGACCGACGCGCGTCACCCCCGGCGATCCGGATGATGTGCTCCCGTGCAGCAGTCTCGAGCTCGAACTGGCCACCCAGACCGCGCTCGTCGGTCAGCGCCTGGTCGATGACCTCGCCCACCTGTGTGTCGTCCAGGGAGGTCAGCCGGATCAGCATGGAGCGGGACAGCAGCGGGGCGATGACGCTGAACGAGGGGTTCTCCGTGGTCGCGGCCACCAGGATGACGAGGCGGTTCTCGACGCTGGGGAGCAGTGCGTCCTGCTGGGCCTTGCTGAACCGGTGGATCTCGTCGAGGAAGAGCACGGTCTGGCGGCCATAGAGGCTGCGCTCGCGGGTCGCCTGCTCCATCACCGAGCGCACGTCCTTGACGCCGGCGGTCACCGCAGAGAGCTCGACGAAGGTGCGCCCGGCGGCCTGTGCCACCAGGTGGGCGAGGGTGGTCTTGCCCGTCCCAGGTGGCCCCCAGAGGATCGCGGAGAGCGGCCCGGCCGCGCCTGCTGAGCCCTCGATCAGACGGCGCAGCGGGCTGCCCGGTCGCAGCACGTCGGCCTGGCCCCGCACCTCCTCGATGGTCGAGGGGCGCATGCGCACGGCCAGTGGAGGCTGCAGGTCCCCAGCACCGACGTCGGACTGCTGGGCAAAGAGGTCGTCAGCCTGGGTCGGGGACACACTGGCAGGCTAACCCGCCGCACCGACGTTGACCGCTGCCACCTCGGGACCGCCTCCCCGCGGACCGGCACCGCCGCCCGGTCTGGCCATGACTACGATTCCGTCGTGATCGACCACTGCGGACTGCGCGAGATCGCCAGCCACCCGGCGCTGCTGGAGCTGACCGGCAACGACCCTTTTGTGCGGTGGGGCGTGCCCTCGCCCTTCAGCGGTCGCGTCCTGGCCGGGGACGGTGCCGTCGCGATCGAGCGGGTCGGTCGCCGCGGCCGTGGCATGTGGGTCATCCCGCACCATGCGGGCGGAGCACCCGGCATCCGGTCACTGCTGGAGCAGCTGCGCTCTGGTCCCGTCGAGCGGCTCGGCGTCACCCACCTCTCGGTGCCTCAGGAGTATGCCGACCAGCTGGCGGCGATCTTCGCCACGGACGGCGGCGGCAACTGGGACTGGATGTGGACCACCACCGAGCCGGCGCCGGTCCCCCACGAGGCCGATCTGGTGACCCTAGATGACACCGCTGACGCTGCCGAGCTGATCGCGCTGGCGGCCGCGCACAGCCCGGCTGGCGAGGGTGACCCGGGCACCGGCGCCACCCACCTGTGGCTCGGGCTGCGCGACGACGCTGGTCGGCTCATCTGCGCCGGTGCGCTGCAGTTCCTGGACTCCGGCGCCCCGCACCTGGCTGGGATCGTGACCGACACGTCCCTGCGTGGGCGGGGTCTGGGCCGGGCGGTCACCGCCGGCCTCACGCGCTGGGCGATCGCCCGGCACGGGGTGTGCACGCTAGGCATGTATTCGGACAACCCGCCGGCTCGCGCGGTCTATCTGGGCCTGGGCTACCGCACGGCCTATGCCTGGCACTCACGACGCCTCGCTCTGCCGCAGAGCTGAGAGGACGGGCGCCACCCCGCCCTCTCGCCAGGGTTAAGCCGCGGCCTGGGCCCGCAACGCGCGCAGCAGGCCGTCCGCCTCCTCGATCACGATGCGGCGCAGCGCTGCCGGGGCCGACTCGTGGTCCCGCAACCACTGCTCGACCCGCACCAGGACCTCGTGCTCCTCGGGGCCCTGACCGCTGGCCAGGTCACCACGGGGGAAGAGTCCCCGGGCCAGGACGGTGGCCATGACGATGGTGCGTCCGGACCACCAGGAGGTGAGCGAGTCGAGGTAGGCCTCGGCATACCCCTGCCTGTCGTGCGAGCTGGCCGGCTCGGTGAACCCGGCGACCATGGCGCGCAGCCGGTCGTTGGTCAGCGAGGTGTCCGTCGTCATCGCCTCCCAGACGCGGGCCTTGGCGTCCGCGCCCGGTCGGCCAGAGCTGGCCCGCACGTGTGCCGTGCGACCGCCCATCGTGGCGTCCTGGGCGAGCTCGGCGGCCAGCTCCTCCTCGGTCGTGTCGTCCTGGGCTGTCAGGGCAGCAAGGGCCGCCCAGCGCAGCTCCTGGTCGACGCGGAGCCCCTCCGGCACGGCCGTGCCGTCCAGCAGACCGCGGACGGCAGCGACACCGTCGCGGCAGGAGGCCGTCGCGCGCACCAGCGCCCGGGCCCAGACGATCTGCAGGTCGGAGCCGCTCTCGGCGGCGGCGAGGGAGGTCGTCGCGGTCCGCACGAGGTCGGACCGGGCGGCATCGCGGTCGGCCACCGGGGTGTAGTCCTCGATCGCCGTGGTCAACGTCGTCAGGACCGTCGCGGCCAGGGCCGGGTGGGTCTCGGAGCTGAGCTGGGCGAGGGCGCCGCGCACATAGTCACCGACCGGCAGGACCGCGTCTCGTGTCGCGTTCCACAGCGAGGACCAGACGATGGCGCGGCTGAGCGGCTCACTGATCGTGGTGGTGTGCTCAAGCGCGTGCCGCAGGGACACCTTGTCAAAGCGGACCTTGGCATAGGTGAGGTCGTCGTCGTTGACCAGGATCAGGTCGACCGCCTCCCCCACGGCCTGCGGCACCTCGGTCCGGGCGCCCGTCACGTCGAGCTCGATCGTGCGGGTGCGGGTGAGCACTTCGTCCTTCAGTCGATAGAGGCCCAGGACCAGCCGGTGCGGACGCTCGACCGGGGCGTCGTCGCGCAGCGGGTCGCGCGCGTCCTGCTCGATCACCAGGCGGGTCAGGTGCCCGTCCGCCCCCACCTCCGGGACGGGAGTCAGCTCCGAGATGCCGGCGGTCTCCAACCAGGCCTGCGACCACGTCTCCAGGTCTCGGCCGGACGCCCGCTCCAGGCACTCCATCAGGTCACCCACCTCGGTGTTGCCGAACGCGTGGCGAGCGAAGTAGTCACGGGAGCCGGCAAAGAAGGGTTCCTGGCCGACATACGCCATCAGCTGCTTGAGTGCCGCCGCACCCTTGGCATAGGTGATGCCGTCGAAGTTCTGCTGGGCTGCCTCGACATCGTCGATGACGGCGACGATGGGGTGCGTGCTGGGCAGCTGGTCCTGCCGGTAGGCGAACTGCTTGCGGTCGGCGGCGAACCTGACCCAGCCGTCGGCATACTGCGTGGCAGCAGAGGTGACGTGATAGCCCATCAGGTCAGCGAAGGACTCCTTGAGCCAGAGCCCGTCCCACCAGCGCATGGTGACCAGGTCGCCGAACCACATGTGCGCCATCTCGTGCATCACCGTGGAGGCGCGGCCCTGTCGCTGCGCGCGGGTGGACGTGCCGCGGTGGAGATACTGCTCGGTGAAGGTGACCAGGCCGGGGTTCTCCATGGCGCCGATGTTGTATTCAGGCACGAAGATCTGGTCGTACTTGCCCCACGGGTAGGGGAAGCCGAAGTGCCTGTCGAAGAAGTCCAGCCCCTGGTGCGTGACAGTGAGCACGTCGTCTGCGTCGAAGTGCGGCACCATGGTGCGCCGGCACAGGACCGTGAGCGGGATCTCCTGGCGGCTCCCGTCGGCCCGCTCCACCGACCAGGTGCTCTCGACGCGGTGGTAGGGGCCGGCGGCGACGGCGGTGATGTAGCTGGAGAGCGGTGGCGTCGGCGCGAAGGTCACGGTGGCGCACCCGTCGGCCGTGGTGCGTCCGACCTCGGGCTGGCCGGAGAGGATCTCCCAGTCCTGTGGGGCGGTGACCACGAAGGTGAACTCCGCCTTGAGGTCGGGCTGCTCGAAGACAGGATAGAGCCGGCGGGAGTCCGTGGGCTCGAAGTGGGTGTAGAGGTAGGTGTTGTCGTCCTCGGGGTCGGTGAACCGGTGCAGGCCCTCGCCGGTGACGCTGTAGACGCAGTCGGCCTCGACCCGCAGCTCGTTCTCGGCCTCCAGGCCCGCGATGACCAGGCGGGCGCCGTCATAGGTCGAGACGTCGAGAGGCGTGCCGTTGAGCGTGGCGGCGATGACGCTGTCGGCCACGATGTCGATCCAGGTCTCGTCCGTCGTCGCGCCGAACGTCACGGTGCTCACGGCGCGGAAGGTCCGCTGTGCGGGGTCGGGCGCTCCCGAGAGGTCGAGCTCGACGCGTTGGCTGCGCAGGCTGATGGTCCGGGCGCGCTCGGCGCACTCTGCATGGGTCAGGTTCATCTCGGCTGTCACGGTGACCAGTCAAACAGACGCGCTGCACTGAGCCCGTCGTGCTCTCGAGGCTCAGCCGTGGTGCATGGCCTTGCGGGACAGCCTGTTGCCCAGTGCCTGAGCCAGCTGAACCAGGATGATGATCACGATGACCGTCACCCAGACCACGCCAAAGTTCCAGCGCTTGTAGCCGTAGTCGAGGGCGAAGGCTCCCAGACCACCGCCATCAAGAGTCCCTGCCAGAGCCGACATGTCGACCACCGCAATGCAGATGAACGTGTAGCCCAGGATCAACGGCCCGAGTGCCTCGGGCACCAGCAGACTGGTGATGATCCGCCACCTGGTGGCCCCCGTCGCGCGCGCCGCCTCGATGACGCCCGGGTCGATGGCGACGAGGTTCTGCTCAACGATGCGCGAGACCCCGAAGGTCGCTGCCACCGACATCGGCACGATCATCGCGGTGCTGCCCAGCCGGGTGCCGACGATGCCCACGGTCAGCGGCGCGACAGCAAAGAGCAGGATCAGGAACGGGATCGGCCGGAAGATGTTGACCGTCAGGTTGAGCAGGGCGAACACCCAGCGGTTCTCCACCAGTCCCCCGCGGCGGGTGGTGTAGAGCGCCAGGCCCAGCACCAGCCCCAACAGCCCGCCGATGACCAGCGTGGCCGCGACCATATAGAGCGTCTGCCCGGAGGCCTCGAGGAGTTTGGAGCCGTGCTCGTTCCACTGGAATCCTTCGTTCATCAGGCGACCTCCTGGATCTCGGTGACGTCCCGCAACTCGGTGACCACCCGGTCGACAGCGTCCTCGGACCCGGTCAGGGCCAGGGTGAGCGAGCCGAACGAGCGCGCCTGGAGCGTGCCGATGCCGCCATAGACGATCTCGAACCGCACGCCATGAGCACCCGCATCGGCCAGGACCGCACCCAGTCGGGAGCCGTCGTGGATGGTCGCCGTCACGATCCGGCCAGGGTGGGCCGCCCTGATGCGGGCGAGATCCTCGCCGCGTGGCTGGTCATGAATGACGGTGGAGACGAAGCGACGGCCGACCTCGGAGCGGGGGTTGCTGAACGTCTCGAAGACCGTGCCGATCTCGGCGACGTGTCCGTTCTCCAGAATCGCCACCCGGTCAGCGATCGCGCGGACGATCTCCAGCTCGTGGGTGATCACGACCACCGTGACGCCGAGCTCGGTGTTGACCTTCTTGAGCAACCGCAGGACATCCTGAGTCGTCTCCGGGTCCAGCGCACTCGTGGCCTCGTCAGCCAGCAGGATCTTGGGACCCGCGGCCAGGGCACGGGCGATGCCCACCCGCTGCTTCTGACCACCAGAGAGCTGGTTGGGATAGGCGTGGGCCCGGTCGAGCAGCCCCACGAAGTCGAGCAGCTCGGCCACTCGGGCAGCACGCCGGTCCTTGGGCCAGCCGGCCACGCGCAACGGGAAGTCCACGTTGCCCGCGACCGTCCGCGACCCAAACAGGTTGAACTGCTGGAAGATCATGCCCACGTCGCGACGCTTGCGTTCCATCTGCGACTCGGACAGCTCCGCGACGTTCTGGCCGTCGACGATCAGCTCGCCGGAGGTGACGCGCTCAAGACCGTTGATCAGGCGCACCAGGGTCGACTTGCCGGCCCCCGAGTAGCCGATGACCGCAAAGATCTCGCCCTGCTCGATGCTCAGGTCGACGTGGTCAACCGCGGTCAGATCGCTGGCCCGGCCCCGGAACACCTTGGAGACATCGCGGAACTCGATGATCGGGGGCACGGTGCCCTGCCTCTCGTCGTGGGTGGGGTGGGTGAGGCGAACCGTCAGTTGGCAGCCTGCAGGTTGGTCTCGGTCTCCTCCAGAACCTCCTGGAGCCGATCGGCGTCGTAGCCCTCGACGATCAGGGCGGTCCCACCCGAAGAGTCGACGACGGACTCCAGCACCTCCGGGTTGTGATAGATCTCGACGATCTTGCGGAAGGTCTCGTTCTGCACATCACCGGGACGAGCCGCGAAGATGTTGATGTAGGGCTGCGCGCCCGCGGACTCCGGGTCGTCCGCGTAGAGGTAGCTCGCCAGGTCGAACCCAGCGTCAGTGGCGAAGTTGTTGTTGACGATCACCGCGGCCACGTCGGCGTCCTTGATCAGTCCGGCCGTCTGGCTAGCCTCGACGGGGCGAACGACCACGGTGGAAGCCTCCTCATCCACGTCGTCCGGGGTGGGCGAGGCCGGGTCGCCGGTGAAGGTGATGAGTCCGGCGCCCTCCAGGACGAACAGGGCGCGGGCCTGGTTGGTCGCGTCGTTCGGGATGGCGACCTGGTCGCCCTTGACGAACTCCTCGAGGGAGTCGTACTTCTCGGAGTACAGCGGCAGCGGGACGATCATCGTGGAACCGATGGGGCGCAGGTCGTCACCGGTGTTGAGGTTGTGGTCTGCGAGGTAGAGCAGGTGCTGGAAGGAGTTCAGGTCGATCTCCTCCTCCGCCAGGGCCGGGTTGGGCAGGGTGTACTCGCTGAAGTTGACGATCTCGACCTCGATGCCCTCCTCCGCGGCCTTCTCCTTGAGAATCTGCCAGTGTGGCTGCGAGGCCTCCGTGGTGCCGATCCGGATCACGTCGGCGTCTTCGCCCCCTCGCGTGAGCGCCCAGCCGCCGACGGCAAGGGCCGCGACGAGGACGGCGGCCCCAGCGATCAGCGGCGTCCTACTGCGCTTCGGCTTCTCGGGCAGGACGGGGGCCGCGCCGGTCGTGGTGTCGATGGGCTCAGACATGATGGTGCCTTTCAGGGATGGTCAGCGCACCTGGGCGGCATGACCGATGGGACTGGCGGGATGCAGGTGGAACGGACGCAGCCAGGCTCCGGCTGGAGTGCGCGCACTCAGGTTCAGCGGCGCGTGCGTCGGGGACCGGCGGCGACGTTGCCGCGAGGTCTAGGGGTGGTGTGGAGGCCGAGTACCAGCGGCTGCTAGGGCTGCGGTCAGCGGCCGACTCAGTGGTTCCATTAGAAGGTCTCTGAGAGCCAGTTGTCAAAACAACTGTCACGCAGAACCCTCGTCGAACTACCCCTAGACAGCGACTACAGTCGCAGTTACTTCGGTGAGACACTCCCCAGTGATGGCATCTTTGAGATTCCGAACTCCTTGCGCAAGACCCGGCGGGCCGCGTGGAGTCCGACCATTCCGTGCACTCCCGGCCCGGGTGGCGCTGATTGTGAGCAGAGATACACCCCCGGGGCCACGGCATACGGATCGATCCTGGGCCCTGGACGGGCGACCATCCGCCACATCGAGACCATTCCCCCCGCAATGTCGCCGCCGGGATAGGCGGCGTTGTGCTCAGCCATCCGCGAGGCCGGGGTCACGACGCAGTCGACCACCAGATCGCGGAAGCCTGGGGCGAACCGCTCCAGTTGCCGGTCCGCCGCTGCCCGCACATCGCGCGTCGACCCCGTGGGGACGTGCGCATAGGCCCAGATGGGCCGCAGACCGCTGCGACCGAGGCGGGTGTCATCGTGCTGGGCTGGGTCACTCACCAGAAGCATCGGCCGGTCCGCATGCCGACCTGCCGCGACCTGAGCCTCCGCCGTGCGCATCTCCTCGAGCGTGCCGCCCACATGCACTGTCCCGGCGCGCTGCACCAGCGGTTCGCGCCACGGCACCGGACCGCTGAGGACATAGTCGAGTTTGCACACACCACCACCCAGGGGCAGGTCGCGCAGCCGCGAGCGATAAGGCTCGGCGAGCAGCTCAGCAGCGACCCGGGCGTGTGTGTTGAGCAGGTGCACCCGTGCCGGAGGCAGGTCGCTCGGGGTCCGCACGGGGTGGTCGACCACCAGTTGCCCACCGTGCGCCAGCAGGTCCTCCACCAGCACGCTGCTGATCACTCCAATGCCGCCGCGAGCGAGTGGCCATCCTGCAGGGCTGTGCGCCAGTGCCCCCAGATAGCTCGCCGTGCCCGCTGCGGCCAGGGAGGGCAGCGCCGAGATGGTGTGGGCGGACACCCCGCCGATCAGGCTTCGGGCCTCCTCGGTGTGCCAGTAGCCGTCACCCCAGGCGCCTCCCATCAGCGCCGTGCTCGTGGCGAGGGCCAGCCCCGCCCGGGCCAACCGCAGGGGATCTCCGTGTGGTGGTGTTCGCTTGTCCGACAAGGCAATCGTCGCCACTTCACGAGAGTATGCCGCGAGTGGCCCCAGCAGGCGGCTCCACCGCCGGCCGTCGGTTCCGAGCCGCTCCACGGTGCGGTCCAGGTCGTGGAAGGCGATCCCGGCCCGACCGCCGTCCAGCGGCTGGGCGTAGGAGACCTCGGGGGTGATCAGCTCGATCCCGCGGGCGGCCAGGTCGAACTCTTCGAAGAACGGTGAGGTCGGCGCCGCAGCGGGAACGGCCGCGCACACATCACGCAGCAGTCCCTCGGCATCGGTGACCGTGTCACTGACCAGCGGGAGCGTGCGCATGCCCCCGCCGGGCGTGTGCTGCCCCTCGAGAACGGTGACCGACAGACCCGCCCGCGCGAGGATCACTGCGGCAGCCAGACCATTGGGTCCGGAGCCGAGGATTACTACGTCTGCGCGTGCCGTCACTCTCAAGACACTACTCACCCACCCCGCGGTTGGGCACGACGCAGGACGCCCCTGTCACCGAGGTGTTCTCGGTGACAGGGGCGGTGCGGACGTGTCAGCCTGTGCCGGGGTTGACCGCGTCAACTCTGCTTCGGGTTGACCTGCTCAGCGCCCAGCGGTGCCGGTGTCCTGGACTCCGTGGTGGACTCCGGCTTGGCATCCACGCCAGCCTCCTTGCGCTGCTGCGCCGTGATCGGCGCGGGCGCCTCCGTCAGCGGGTCGAAGCCGCCACCGGACTTGGGGAAGGCGATGACGTCGCGGATCGACTCGGTGCCGGCGAGCAGGGCCACGATGCGGTCCCAGCCGAAGGCGACCCCACCGTGCGGCGGGGCACCGAACTTGAACGCCTCGAGCAGGAAGCCGAACTTGTCGTCGGCCTCCTCCGGCGAGAGCCCCATGATGCCGAAGACCCGCTCCTGGATGTCGCGGCGGTGGATTCGGATCGAGCCACCACCGATCTCGTGGCCGTTGCAGACCAGGTCATAGGCATAGGCCAGCGCCGAGCCAGGGTCGGACTCGAGGCTGTCCAGGAACTGCTCCTGCGGCGAGGTGAAGGCGTGGTGCACCGCCGTCCACGCGCCGCCGCCCACGGCGACGTCACCCGAGGCGACGGCGTCACTGGCCGGCTCGAACAGCGGGGCGTCGACCACCCACAGGAACGACCAGGCGGACTCATCGATCAGCTCCGCACGCCGACCGATCTCCAGACGGGCCGCGCCGAGCAGCGCCCGGGAGGCCTTGGTCGCCCCGGCGGCGAAGAAGACGCAGTCGCCGGGCTGGGCACCGACGTGTGCCGCCAGTCCGTCGCGCTCTGCGTCGGAGAGGTTCTTGGCCACCGGACCACCGAGCGTCCCGTCCTCGGCCACGGTGACATAGGCCAGACCCTTGGCCCCGCGCTGCTTGGCCCACTCCTGCCAGGCGTCGAACTGGCGCCGGGGCTGAGCCGCACCGCCGGGCATGACGACCGCGCCGACATACTCCGCCTGGAAGACCCGGAAGGGGGTGTCGGCGAAGAAGTCGGTGCACTCGACGAGCTCCAGCTCAAAGCGCAGGTCAGGCTTGTCCGTGCCATAACGTGCCATCGCGTCGGCATAGGTCATCCGGGGGAACGGCGTGACCAGCTCGATGCCCTTGACGGCCCAGACCGCCTTGGCGATCACCTCGCCGAGCTCGATCACGTCGTCCTGCTCAACGAAGCTCATCTCGATGTCGAGCTGGGTGAACTCCGGCTGCCGGTCGGCGCGGAAGTCCTCGTCCCGATAGCAGCGGGCGATCTGGTAGTAGCGCTCCATCCCGGCCACCATCAACAGCTGTTTGAACAGCTGCGGGCTCTGGGGCAGGGCATACCAGCTGCCCGGCTGCAGGCGGGCGGGCACCAGGAAGTCGCGGGCGCCTTCTGGCGTGGACCTGGTCAGCGTCGGGGTCTCGATCTCGACGAAGTCACGCTCCGCCAGCACGTTGCGCGCGGCGGCGTTGACCTTGCTGCGCAGGCGCAGGTTCTGCCCGGCCGCGTTGGCACCCGGACGACGCAGGTCGAGATAGCGGTGACGCAGGCGTGCCTCCTCACCGACGGTCACCCGCTCGTCGATCTGGAACGGCAGTGCCTCGGCGGCGGACAGCACCTCGATCTCGGTTGCGACGACGTCGACGGAGCCGGTGGGCAGGTCGGGGTTGACGTCCTTGTCCTCGCGGGCGGTCACGTCCCCGACGACGCGCACGCAGTATTCGCTGCGCAGGTCGTGGGCGGTGCCGGTCAGCACCTCGTCGCGGGCGACGACCTGGACGATGCCGCTGGCGTCGCGCAGGTCGATGAAGGCAACGCCGCCGTGGTCCCTGCGGCGGGCCACCCAGCCGGTGAGGGTGATGGTGGTGCCGACGTGCTCGGATCGAAGCGTGCCGGCCTCGTGGGTGCGAAGCATGAGGTCTCCTCTCGGGTCGCAAGCGCTGGAGAGTCGCCCCCAGCACTGACGATTGGGCAAGCCCGGGAGGTGCGGGCGGGGGCCAGATCGCGGTGCCACCACACCTTTGCCGAGGGGACCTCGGCCTCTCGTCGTCGACCGGGCTCGAGCCAGGTCCGCCGGACGCGCGGTGCGCGGGTGAGTCGGCCTGGGCCGCCTCGGGTGGATCGTCACTCCACCCCGGGCACGGCGCCCATTCTACGACCCCGTGGGCGGCCTCGGCACCACGTTTGTCGCGCGGGCCGTCGGCTCCGGCGACGGCAGCCTGACCTGCAACCTTCTGCCGCGTCGCCGCGTGTGGAGAGATAGAAGCACACCACCGGACGACAATGAGGGCAGGAGGGACCGATGAGCCGGAATCAGGCGGAGCACGACTTCGAGGAGTTCTATGCCGCGGCGGCACCGAGAGTGGTCCATCTCGTCTATGCCACCACCGGTGACATGACGATCGCCCAGGACAGCACGCAGGAGGCGTTTGCCAGGGCCTGGCAACGCTGGACGACCATCCGCGAGTATGACGAACCGCTGGCCTGGGTGCGCACCGTCGCCAGGCGCCTGGCCATCTCGACCTGGCGCAAGCAGGGTGCGCAGGACCGGGCCTATGTGCGACACGGCGCGACGGCCACCAGCGAGGGTCCCGGCGTCGACCGGGTCGCTGTCCGCGCAGCGCTCCAGACACTGAGTGACCCGATCCGTGAGTCGGTCACCCTGCACTACATCGCCGACCTGTCGATCGAGCAGATCGCCCGGGAGACCGGGGCAGCCGTCGGCACCGTGAAGTCCCACCTGCACCGCGGTCGGCGCCAGCTCGCCGACGCGCTCGAGATCAAGGAGAACGACCATGCGTGAGGAGCAGGAGTTCCAGGACTGGACCCAGGACGCAGACGACGAGCTGCGCCGCGCCCTCGGCAGCCTCCGGCACGACGTGGACGCCGCCGGCATCCCCGACGTGCGGTTCGTGATGCGCAGAGCCGGTCGACAGCGGCACCGCGCCCTGGCCGGTGTCGCCGCCGGTGCCGCTGCGGTCCTCGGGTTGTCGTGGTTGGGCTACCAGGCGATCGACAACGCCCCGAGCACAGCGCCAGCAGGTCAGACCGAGCGGGACCAGGGTGAGACGACAGCAGACGAGACGACCCCCGACGAGGCGATCCAGGATCCCGGCGATGACGAGGGCACCGACGCGGCGCCCGTCGACAGGGTGGACCTCTTCACGTCCGAGGCGTCCATCCCTGAGCTGTCGCTGTTCGTGCCTCCCGGCCTCTGGTCATCGCAGACCTTCACGGACGGCGCGGCCACCGGATCCGCCATGGGTGACCCCGAGGGCACCACGCTCTTCGACTGCGACCCCGACGACGTGATGTGGGGCAGCGCCGACGAGGGCACCTTCGGCATCATGACCATCTGGGCAGAGGGCCGGGCCTTGGGAAAGCAACGCGTCCGGGTGCTCGACTCCACCGACGCCACCACCGGCTACGTCAACGATATGAACGCCGCGTTGAGCGAGTGCGAGGCCCCGGCCGAAGCGACCAATATCGTCCTGGACGTGCAGCCGCTCGAGCTGTCCGGGGCCTATCGCATTACGACCAACTTCGTCGACGGCACCGAGTCGATGACCGACTTCGTCTACGTCGTCCAGCACGAGGGCATGCCGGAGGCCGTCTCGACCATCCGGATCACCGACTGGTCGCGAGCGGCCACCGACGCTGAGGCGGCCACCGAGCTCGAGCGGCTCGCCGGGCTGGTGACCGACAACTAGGGTCCTCTGCCGACCAGCCGCATCGTCGGTGCGACCGGATCTGCGCCCGTGCGAGCACCTGGTGCTCGCACGGGTGCACTTTCGTCGCACGGAACGGAGATGGACCAGCAAGTGCGGGCTCAGCCCGGCAGCGGGTCGTCGCCGCGGGCGGCCGCGATCGCGATGAGGCGACGCAGCACGTCCTCGTCGATCTGGTCCAGTCTCTTGACATAGACGCAGCCCGCTCCCTCGGTGTAGGCACCGAGCTCGGGCAGCAGCGCGGCTCCCTCGGGCAGGTCCTTGAGGCCATAGAGCGTCAGCGCGGCCTTCCGTGGCGAGAACGCGACCCTGGGCCAGTCGCCCTGTCGGCGCGGATCGCTGGGCGAGACATAGCGATAGCTTCCGTAGCCCACCATCGACGGACCCCACAGGACCGGCTCCTCCCCCGTCACCTCCGCCATGATCTCGGCCAGGCGGTGCCCTTCAACGACCCGCCGGGCGGGCTGGGCGGCGTCGAGGAAAGCCCCGACGTCAGCGTCAGTGGGCCCGGTCTTCGGTGCACTCATCCAGCTAGCGTAGACCGCGCTCAGTGAGGTCGGGTGCGCAGTCGCGGACCTCGGGTGAAGCAGTGCGGGGCTACCGGTCGCGCAGTCGCGGGTGCGCCGGCCACGGCTCGTCCGCCCGGCGCAGCGAAGCCCACCCCTGGGCTCGTGACACCTGTGCACTGAGCAGCCCGATCGCGACGGTCGCGTTGCGGATCCGCCCGGCGAGCACCGACTCCACTGCCACGTCGAGGTCGACCCAGCCGGTCGGCATACCGAGCTCCTCACCCTCCCGCTCGAAGACCTCGTCGCCGGGCACGTCGGACAGGTCCCGGGCGAGGAAGACCCGCAGCGCCTCGCTGAGGCCTCCGGGTGAGGAGACATAGTCGGCCAAGAGGTCCCAGCGCCCCGCGCGCAGGTCAGCCTCCTCTGCCAGCTCGCGCGCCGCGGCGTGAACCGGAGGCTCCCCGTCGACATCCAGGAGGCCGGCCGGCAGCTCCCACTCGAACGCACCGACCGGGTGACGGTACTGCTGGATGAGGAGCACCTCGGCCGGTCCACGGTCCTCACGCAGGGCGAGCACGGCAACGGCACCGGGGTGGTCGACATACTCCCGCGTGACGGTGCCGGCCTCCCCCAGGTCGACGGTGTCCCGTCGCACGTCCCAGACCCGGCCCTGGAGAGCGACCTCGCTGGTCGGGACGGGCCGTGGCTGCACCCGGTCGACCAGGTCGGCCACCCTCAGTCGCGGGGCGCCGAGCGTCATCAGCCGGCCGGTGTGCGCTCGACCTCGACCAGGCGCAGGCTGCGCTGCGCGTCGAGGGCCGCGGCGACGAGACCGGCGAAGAGGGGGTGCGCCCGGTGCGGGCGTGACTTGAACTCCGGGTGGGCCTGGGTGGAGACGTAGTAGGGGTGCACGTCGACCGGCAGCTCGACGAACTCGACGAGCTGCCCGTCCGGGGAGGTCCCCGAGATGGCCAGACCCGCGTCCGAGAGCTGCTCGCGATAGGCGTTGCCGACCTCGTAGCGGTGCCGGTGACGCTCCTCGACCTGCGTGGTCCCGTAGGCCCCGGCGACGACGGACCCCTTGGTCAGCATCGCCGGATAGGACCCCAGGCGCATGGTGCCGCCCAGGTCCCCGGCGCCCTCGACAAAGGCGCGCTGCTCCTCCATCGTCGCGATGACCGGTGCGCCGGTGTCCGGTTCGAACTCGGTGGAGCTGGCACCTTCGATGTGGGCCACGTTGCGGGCGTACTCGATGACCATGGCCTGCAGCCCCAGACAGATGCCCAGCGTGGGCACCTGGCGCTCCCGCGCCCACCGGAGCGCGCCGATCTTGCCCTCGATGCCGCGGATGCCGAAGCCGCCGGGGACCAGGATCGCGTCGACCCCGCTCAGCGCCCTCGTGGCGCCGGCCTCGGTCGCGCACTCGTCGGAGGCGACCCACCTGATCGCGACACGCGCGTCGTTGGCGAAGCCGCCGGCACGCAGCGCCTCGGTGATCGAGAGGTAGGCGTCGGGCAGGTCGATGTACTTGCCGACCAGGGCCACCTCGACCTCGTGCTCGGGCCGGTGCACGCGCTGCAGCAGCGCGTCCCAGTCGGTCCAGTCGACGTCCCGGAAGGGCATGCCCAGGGTGCGCACGACATACGCATCCAGGCCCTCGGTGTGCAGCACCTTGGGGATGTCATAGATCGACGGCGCGTCGACGCAGCTGGCGACCCCGTCGACCTCGACGTCGCACATCATCGAGATCTTGCGCTTGATCGACATCGGGATCTCGCGGTCCGAGCGGAGCACGAGCGCGTCGGGAGTGATGCCGACCTGACGCAGCTGGGCCACGGAGTGCTGCGTGGGCTTGGTCTTCAGCTCGCCGCTGGGCGCGAGGTAGGGCACCAGCGAGACGTGCACGAAGAAGCAGTTGGCGCGGCCCAGGTCGTGGCGCACCTGACGGGCCGCCTCCAGGAAGGGCAGGGACTCGATGTCACCGACGGTGCCGCCGATCTCGGTGATGATCACGTCGGGGGTCTGGTCGGCGGGCAGCTCGGTGGCGTCGGCGCGCATCCGGGCCTTGATCTCGTTGGTGATATGCGGGATGACCTGCACGGTGTCGCCGAGATACTCCCCCCGCCGTTCCTTGGCGATCACGTCGTTGTAGACCTGCCCCGTGGTCACATTGGCCCGGCCGCGCAGGTTGACGTCGAGGAAGCGCTCGTAGTGGCCGATGTCGAGGTCGGTCTCGGCCCCGTCCTCGGTGACGAACACCTCACCGTGCTGGAACGGGTTCATCGTGCCCGGGTCCACGTTGATGTAGGGGTCGAGTTTTTGCATCGTCACGCGCAGTCCGCGCGCCCTGAGCAGAAGTCCGAGGCTGGAGGCCGTCAGGCCCTTGCCGAGTGAGGAGGCGACGCCCCCGGTTACGAAGATATGTTTCGTCTGGTCCACCACGGGCTGTCAGTCTACGTCACGGACCGCGGCCGCGGACACGGCACGCCGGTAGGCCTCCAACGCGGCCTGCGCCGCGTCCTCCTCCGTGGGCAGGACAGCCGCTCGTGCCAGTGCCCGCGCCCGCAGGTCGTCCCGCAGCCCCTCGTCCACGAGCAGCGCCGTCAGAGCCGCCCCCAGCGCGTCAGGGTTGTCAGCCGGCACCAGCACCGCGGCACCGTCGAGCACCTGCTCGGTCCCGCCGACATCGGTGGCCACGATCGGCAGGCCCACGCTGAGCGCCTCCTGCAGCCAGACCGGCTGCCCCTCCCAGCGGGCCGCGGAGACCGCGACGTCTGCTGCGGCCAGCAGGTCCGGCACGTCGCTGCGGTGGCCCAGCAGGCGCACCGGCAGCCCCGCCCGGTCGATCCGGCGCTGCAGCGCCTGCGCCTGGGGGCCGTCACCGGCGATCGCGACCAACGCGTCGTCGCTCGTGGTGCCGGCCGCCACCAGTGCATCGAGCAGCCGGTCGAAGCCCTTCTGCGGGGCCAGCCTGCCGACCGCCACCACCAGGAGGGTCGAGTCGGCAAGGCCCAGCGCCTCACGCACCTGCCCACGGTCCTGCTGTGGTGTCGCCCGCACCGCCGGGACGACCGCCAGGGCCACGTCCGCCGCACCGCGCTCCCAGGCATCGGCGACGAGGTCAGCCGACACGCCGAGCACCAGGTCGGCGCCTCGACATGCCATGCGCTCCAGCCCGCGGTGGACGACCGCCGCAAGTCGCCCCTCGGGCGCGGCGTTGTGCAGGGTGACCACCAGGCCGGGCCGCTCCCCGTCACGTGCCATCGTCGCCAGGGCGCCCGCCCGCACGCCGTGGGCGTGCACCACGTCGACCTCTCGCATCGCCTCGCGCAGCACCGCCGTCGAGCGACGGTCCCGGTGCGGCGAGGGGCGGGAGCCGACCTCGAGGGCCACGTGCTGGGCGCCGGCTTCCACGAGTCCGAAGTGGGAGGCGACGACGTCGGGGCAGGCGACCAGGACGGTGTGGCCGAGCCCGACCAGGCTCCTGGTCAGCTGCTCGACGTGCCTCCCGACGCCACCGGCGACGACTCCGGTCACCATCAGGATCGCGCTCACCCTGTCATCTAACCCCACGACGCAAGATCCCTCCCACCAGGTCCGCAAACGTCTCGCGGGCACCGATCCGCAGCGCGAGCAGGGAGGCGGCGAGCACCGCGCCCCCGGTCACGGTGCCGCTGGCCAGAGCGACCGCCCAGTGGCTGACCTCCAGTCCGCCGACAAGCTCGCGCACCACCAGCACCGCCAGCGCACCCCCGAGGGCCACCAGCGCGGCCGACCAGACCCCATGGGTCACCGACGCCCCCCAGGCGCGTCGGACCAGGACAACCAGGAGTATGCCGGTCAGCGACATCCCGATCGAGCTGCCCCTGCCGAGGGTCACCAGTGCCTGCGTCGAGGTGGGTGTCGTGCCGGTCAGCAGCAGCACGGGGATGGCGGCCGCGACCAGCCACCCGATGGCCACAGCTGCACCTGCGGCCAGGGCCGAGCCCCGGGCATACAGCGCCCGGGACAGCAAC